>NZ_JBVJON010000013.1:132580-144342 GCF_055583145.1 Amycolatopsis sp. NPDC104819
AGAGGCCTGGGCTCCCCCGAGCTCCTCCCCCACCCATCCACTACCCCCCTTCCGCCCCCCCCCCCCCCCCCCCCCCCCCCCCCCCCCCCCACGACCGGGTTGCCGCTCACCGGGCCGTAATGCGCGTTTGTGCTCGTTCGGCTGCCCTTGCCGGGCAGACTCGCCGGAGCACGGTTGCGGGCGCCGTTCCTCCTCGCGAGCCTGAGTCCACCACCGGTCGGAAAGTTTCCGACAGTTACCAAGGGAGCACGGGCATGGCGCACCACCTCCGCAAGCTCGCCGCCACTGCCGCAGGCGCGCTGGCCCTCTCGCTCGCCTTCCCGGCGACGGCGCTGGCCGACCCGCCCGGTGCCCTGCCCGCCAACGCGAGCGACTTCGAGAAGACCTTCCAGCCCGCCTTCGACTACGACAAGGACGGCTGTTACCCGACCCCGGCGATCGGCCCGGACGGCACCATCGCGCCCGGCCTGTCGCTCGGCGGTGACACCAACGGCCACTGCCGCGACTCCTGGGACCTCGACAACACCAACTCCTACTCGCGCCAGAAGTGCGACAACGGCTGGTGCGCGGTGATGTACACGCTCTACTTCGAAAAGGACCAGGCCTCGCTCGGCCCGGGCAGCGCCGGCCACCGCCACGACTGGGAGCACGTCGTCGTGTGGGTCAAGGACAACCAGGTCGAGTACGTCGCGACGTCGCAGCACGGCGGCTTCGCGGTGCACGACCGCGCGAGCCTGCTGTTCGAGGGCACGCACGCCAAGGTCGTCTACCACAAGGACGGCGGCTCGACGCACTGCTTCCGCTCGGCCAACGGCAACGACGACCCGCCCGAGAACCACAAGGGCGCCTGGCAGTACCCGACGCTCGTCGGCTGGGACGGCTACCCGTCCGGGATCCGGGACAAGCTCGTCGGCGCCGACTTCGGCAGCGCCACCTTCGGCATCAAGGACGACCAGTTCAACGGCAACCTCGGCAAGGCGAAGCCGGGTGGCATCCCGTTCGACGAGAACGCCTAGAGCCAGCCGCGCTCGTCCGCGAGCCGGACCGCTTCGACGCGGTTGCGGGCGCCGGTCTTGGTGATCGCCGCGGAAACGTAGTTCCGGACCGTGCCTTCGGACAGGTACAGCCGGGACGCGATCTCGGCGATCGTCGCGCCGGTGCGGGCGGTGATGAGCACGTCGCGTTCGCGGGCGGTCAACGGCGACTCGCCCGCGGCCAGCGTCGCGACCGCGAGCGCCGGGTCCACCACCCGCTCGCCGGTCCTTACCCGGCGGATCGCGTCGGCGAGGACGTCCGCGGGCGCGTCCTTCACGACGAACCCGGCCGCGCCGGCCTCGATCGCCCGGCGGAGGTACCCGGCGCGGCCGAACGTCGTGAGCATGACAACGCGGCAGTCCGGCACCTGCGCCGCGAGCACCGCCGCGGCCGCGAGCCCGTCCAGGCCCGGCATCTCGATGTCCAGCAAAGCGACGTCGGGACGGTGTTCCCGCGCCGCGGCCACGACCTCGTCACCACGGCCGACCGAAGCGACCACCTCGAAGTCTTCCTCGAGCGCGAGCAGCGCGCACAGCGCCTGGCGGACCAGCTCCTGGTCGTCGGCGAGCAGCAGGCGGATGGTCACAGCGCCACCCGCAGCCGCCAGCCGCGCGGCGTGACCGGCCCGGCTTCGACGCTTCCGCCGGCGGCCTCGACGCGTTCCCGGAGCCCCGCGAGCCCCGAGCCCTCGCCGGGCGGCCCGCCCACGCCGTCGTCCACGACCTCCACAGTGGACGCCGAGAGCGTCACCGCGCACCGGCCAGCGCGTGCGTGCCGGGCGACGTTGGTCAGGCCCTCGCGCACCACCCAGCCGAACAGCTCCTGCCGGTCCGGGCCGACGACATCGGTGGCGGTCGGCAGGTCGGCGGTGACCCCGCACGCGCGCAGCAGCTCGCGGCCGCGGGCGAGCTCACCGGCGAGCGTGACGTCGCGGTAGCCCGACACCGCCGCGCGGACGTCGGTCAGCGCCTGGCGGGCCAGGGTTTCCACGGCGGTCATCTCCTCGCCCGCCCGGGCGCCGTCGGTGGCGAGCAGCCGCCTCGCCAAGGTGCTCTTGACCGTGATCGCCGTCAGCGAGTGGCCGAGCAGGTCGTGCAGGTCCCGGGCGATCCGCGCGCGTTCGGCCTCGGACGCCAGCCGCGCGACCTCGGCGCGGGCCTCGACGAGCGCGGCGTTGGCCCGGACCGCCTCGGCGACCACGTGGACGACGAGCACGGTGAACACGAGCGCGACCGCCTGCGTCCAGCCGGGGCCGTCCCACACCACCCACGGGACGACGAGCGCCGCGAGCGCGGACACGGCGACCAGCGCGAGGGCGCCGCGGGGGAGCCGCGGCGCCGCCAGGGACACGACGACGATGATGAGGAAGAACGCGGTGTCGTGGGCGAAGGGGAGAGCGGCGGCGAACAGGAGGGTGCTCATCCCGAGCAGCGCCCAGAACTGGGGCACGGCCCGTTTCGCCGCCGCCGTCGCCGCGAGGACGTAGCAGCCGGCGAATCCCGCGACGATCACGCAGCCCGCGACCGCGCTGTGACCGGTCGAGTGCTGCAGCACGCCGGGCACCGTCACCGCCGGGTAGACGAGCATGCCCGCGTCCAGCAGCATCACGCGCCAGCCGCGCACCCAGCGCTGCACGTCCGCCGTCCTGGTCACGACCGCGACGCTACCGCGCCCGCGGGCGCGGCCGGTTGACGAGCACCGTCACGCCGAGCAGCAGCAGCCCGCACACCGCCTGCTCGACCCGCAGCCACACCGGGAACAGGCCCGGCAGGGCGACGATGACGACGATCGCCACGAGCATCACCGCGGAGACGATCCGCAGCCGCAGCAGCCCCTTGCGCGACCCGCGGGCCGCGCTGCGGGCGAAGGCGAACGTCAGGAGCGAGCTGGCGACGACGATCGTGGCGCGCACCCAGACCGCGTCGGTCACCATCGCCGGGTGGTTCCGGAACAGGACGATCACGAGGAGGGTGAGCACGGAAAGTGTGGCGTAACCGCCGGTCAGGAGCAGGACGGGCCGGAAGCCGGCCGTGGTGGTTCGTGGTGTGGTGGTCATACCGGAATGTTCGCCGCCGCGGGGCCCGGCGGGGCAGTGCCGTCCGCCAGCGGCCCGCCATGACATTTGTCATCGGCCCGGCGCTGGGAGAGCGCTCTCACAGCGTGCTACAAAGGACGGGTGACGACGCAGCCGCCCTCGGCGCCGCCGACCTTGGAGGACGTCGCGCGGGTCGCCGGCGTCTCGCGGGCCACGGTGTCCCGCGTGGTCAACAGCGTGCGCAACGTCGACCCTAAGCTGCGGGAGACCGTCGAGCGCGCGATCGCCGACACCGGGTACGTGCCCAACCGGGCCGCCCGCTCCCTGGTCACCCGGCGCACCGGCGGCATCGCGCTGGTGGTGTCCGAGCCGGAGCGGCACGTCGAAGCGTTCACCGGCGGGGTGTTCGGCGACCCGTTCTTCGGCCGGGTCGTCGAAGGCGTGGTCGCGCACCTGCGGCCGCTGGGCCTGCACCCGCTGCTGATGCTGGTCGACAGCGACGAAGAACGCGCGAAGCTCGTGCCGAAGCTGCGGCAGGAGCAGATCAGCGGCGTGCTGCTGATCTCGCTGCACCCGGCGGAGGACCCGCTGCCCCGCATGCTGACCGACGCGGGTGTTCCGACGGCCCTGTTCGCGCGCCCGGCCCGCCCGGCGCCGGTGTGCTACGTCGACGTCGCGCACCAGGACGGCGCCCGGATCGCGGCGGAGCGGCTCGTCGCGCGCGGCTGCCACCGGGTCGCCACGATCGCGGGCCCGGCCGGCACCCCGGCGGGCCAGGACCGGCTGGCGGGTTTCCGGGACGCGATGGCCCGCCACGGCCACGCGTACGTCGCGGTGGCCGAAGGCGACTTCACCGAGCATGGCGGCGAACGCGCGATGGAACGGCTGCTGGCCGAGGAACCCGCGCTGGACGGGCTGTTCGTGGCCAACGACCTGATGGCGTACGGCGCGCTGACGGTGCTGCGCGACGCGGGCCGCCGCATCCCGGACGACGTGGCGGTGATCGGGTTCGACGACAGCCGGGTCGCGTTGAGCTGCCGGCCTCGCTTGACGACGGTCCGCCAGCCGGTCGAAGCGATGGGCGCGGCGATGGCCCGGATGGTGCTGGACCGCATGGCCGACCCGGCGCTGCGGGCGGAGTCGGTGATCTTCGACCCGGAGCTGGTGGTCCGGGACTCGGCCTGAGCGCCACCTTCCCGGCCCACCGGGGACACGGGTTCCCATCGCGACCGGACTTTCGAACGACACTGCGGCGTCCCGAGTTCCGGCACGATCCGCCGCCGCAGAGGCGGCAGTCGCCGGTGGCAGCTCGGCCGCGCGAATCCGACTTTGCCCGGACCCAGGGGCACCCCCGGGATCGACGGCGTCACCGGGCGCTGACCTGTCCGGACAGTTCGGCCCTTTGGTCTGGACATCCGGCGTCCCGCTGTGGTCGGATCGGGACCGGGTTTTTTCCAACGTTGTAAATTGTCGGTCCCCCTTCCCGGAACGGAGTTCCGCCTGTGCGGACGAGACCAGCGAAAACCCTTCACCTGGTGTGCGCGCTCGCCGTCGCCGCGGGTGCCGTCGCGGCCGTGGGCGTCGCGACGCCGGCCGCCGCCGGACCCGCGCGCCAGACCGTCACCGCCGGGAACGCCCGGTTCCAGATCCTTTCCCCGACGGTCATCCGCACGGAGTACGCCGGTGACGGCCGCTTCACCGACGCGGCCACCTTCAACGCCGTCGGCCGGGACGCGTTCACGCCGACGCCGTTCACCTCGACGACGTCCGGCGGGGTCCTGACCATCCGCACCAGCGCGACCACGCTGACCTACCGGCTGGGCTCCGGGCCGTTCGACTCCGGCAACCTCCGCGTCCGCACGGCCACCGGCGCGACGCCGGTCCTGGCCGCACCGTGGCGGCACCTGACCTGCGCGGTCGGCGCGCTGTGCGAGGGCGAGGACCTGGCGGCCGACGGCCTCGGCGTCGCCACCGACCACCGCGGCTACACCGGCGAAGGGTTCCTCGCCGGGTTCGAGAACACCGGCGCGGCGGCGACGGCCGACGTCGTCGCGGCCACCGCCGGGACCTACGTCGTGACCGCCCGCTACGCCAACGGCCAGGGCGGCGACGGCCAGCACGTCACCCGCACCCTGAGCGTCTCGGTCGACGGCGGCGCGCCGCAGAAGCTCACCCTGCCCGCGACGGCCGACTGGGACAGCTGGGCGATCGCCTCGGTGCCGGTCACGCTCGGCGCGGGCCGCCACAGCGTCCGCCTCACGCGGACCGCGACCGACTCCGGGAACGTCAACGTCGACGCGCTCGCGGTGCTCACCCCCGGCACGCCCTTCCCGCCCGCTTCGGCCCGCGCGTTCACCGGCTGCGCCGTGGACGTGAGCTGTGAGGCGGAATCCGCGCTGCGGACTGGCTCCGCGGTGGTCGCGACCGACCACGCGGGCTACGCCGGACGCGGGTTCGTCGCCGAGCTCAACCGCGACGCCGCCCTGACGCACCGCGTCGTCGACGTTCCCGCGGCCGGCACGTACCAGCTGCACGTCCGCTACGCGAACGGCACCGGCGGGGACGGCCGGCACGAGACGAGGACCGCGACGGCCGCGGCCAACGGGGTCACCCGCACGCTGACCCTGCCGGTCACCGAGAACTGGGACTCGTGGGGGAGCGCGTCGGTGCCGGTCGATCTGAAGGCCGGCACGAACGACGTCGTGCTCGGCTGCCCGGACGACACGAGCTGCCACGTCAACGTGGACACGATCGCCGTCACCGCGACCGGTGCCGCGGCGCCGCAGCCGCACCTCACGCTCGGCGGGTACCGGCGCGGCCTCGACGGGGTCAACGGCGACAACGGGAACCCGTCGCTGACCGAAGGGCTGCTGCACTCCGACGGCTGGTATCTGCTCGACGACACGACGTCCGCGCTGTACAACACCCGGACCCGCGCGGTGACGCAGCGGCCGTCGCACGGCGGGAACCCCTACCAGGACGGGTACGTCTTCGCCTTCGGGCACGACTACAAGGCCGGGCTGCGTGACCTCGCGACGCTGACCGGGCCGCCGCAGCTGCTGCCGCGCTGGGCCTACGGCGTCTGGTACTCCGGGTACATCGACCGCACCGCGGCCGACTACCGCGACACGATCCTGCCGCGCTTCCGCAGCGAGGGCGTGCCGCTGGACGTGTTGGTCACCGACACGGACTTCAAGGCGCCGGACACGTGGAACGGCTGGCAGTTCGACACCACGAAGTTCCCGGACCCGGCGGCGTTCTTCGCCTGGTCGAAGGCGCAGGGGCTGCACAACAACCTCAACATCCACCCGAGCATCATGGGTTCGGACCCGCAGTTCGCCCGCGCCCAGGCGACGGCGAAGGGCAAGCTCGTCAAGTCCAATTGCGGCACGGACTGCTACGTCTTCGACTGGGGCGACCCGGACCAGCTCAAGGCCTACCTCGACCTGCACGCCGGGATGATGAAGCAGGGCAACGACTTCTGGTGGCTCGACTGGTGCTGCGACGCGTCGAAGTCGAGCCTGGCGGGCGTCACCCCGGACGCGTGGATCAACCAGCAGTACGCCGACCTGGCCGCGCCGGCGACCGGGCGCGGGTTCGTCATCTCGCGGGCCTACGGGTCGCTGCAGGCCGGCGGGTACGGCGGCCCGGTGGGGCTCTCGACCGGGCCGTGGGCGGACAAGCGCAGCACGCTGCACTTCACCGGCGACACGTCCTCGACGTGGGGCACGCTGCGGATGGAGGTCGGCGCGACGCCGGGTGAGTCGGCCGCGACCGGCATGTCGGCGATCAGCCACGACATCGGCGGGCACAACGACACGACCGGGCTGCGCGGCAGCGAGACCTACACCTCGGGCGGGCAGCAGCACCAGACGGCCAAGCTGCCCGACGACCTGTACGCGCGGTGGGTGCAGCTCGGCACGTTCCAGCCGATCGACCGGCTGCACAGCAACCACAGCGACCGGCTGCCGTGGCAGTACACCGGCGCGGCGAAGGACTCGGCGACGAAGTTCCTGAACCTGCGCGAGAACCTGGTGCCCTACACCTACACGCTGGCCCAGGAGGCGGCGACGACCGGCGTGCCCGTCGTGCGGCCGACCTACCTGGAGTACCCGGACGAGCCGGCCGCGTACACCGCGGCCCAGAGCGAGTACTTCTACGGGCCGGACATGCTGGTGGCGCCGGTGACCTCGCCCGGCGCGTCGGCGAGCACGTCCGTCTGGTTCCCGCCGGGGCAGTGGACGGACTACTTCTCCGGCAGGACCTACGCGGGCGGCACGACGCAGCAGGTGACGGCGGACCTCGGCACGATGCCGGTGTTCCTGCGCGCCGGCGGCATCACCGCGACCCGCACGGCGGACGTCACCAACGACGTCCAGAACCCGCTGAACCGGGTGACGGTGACCGTGGCGACCGGCGGTTCCGGGTCGTTCTCGCTGTACGAGGACGACGGCACGTCGGCCAAGCACAGCTCGACGACGCCGATCCGGTACAGCGAGCGGGGCGGGGCGCACACGGTGACGGTGGCCCAGGGGCGTTCCCAGGCCGGGCCGCGCGAGTGGACGGTGAAGTTCCTCGGTGTCTCCGCGGCGCCGTCACGGGTGAAGGTCGGCGGGGCGTGGGCGCCGCCGTCGCGCTGGAAGTTCGACGCGGCGACGCACACGCTGACGGTGACCGCCCCGGCGACCCGGGGACCGGTGGTGGTGGCGTACTGAGCTTCCGGCGGGCGGAGCCGGAAATGCCGTCGGGGCCGTTTCGGAGGCGGCCCCGACGGCCCCTTACTGCGTACGGGCCAGCACCTGCTCCTGACGGGACCCTTCGGCGCCGACCTCCTTGGCCAGTTCCCGGGTCCGGGCGTCCCCGCCCGAGGTCTGCTCGCCCCGGGCCAGCACCACCAGCTGCGCGGCGTGTGCCCGCAGCAGCGCGACGAGCCGCTGGTCGAACTCCGTGCCCCGGTCCGTGCGCAACGCGACCAGGTCGGCCGGGGTCACCATCCCCGGCATCCGGTGTCCACTGTGGACGTCGGTCGCCGGGAGCCCGGCCCGGTCGCGGGCCGCGCGCAGCCGTCCCAGCAGCTTCTCCTGGGGCGCCACGACCGAACCGGCCGCGTCCCGGACCACGGCGCTCGACGCGTGGTCCGGGGCGAGGCGGGCGGCCGTCACGGCGTTCTCCGTCATCGGCACCACCAGCTGCAGCCAGGCGATGTCGGTCGGGTTGAACCCCGGCGCGGAGACCGGGGCGGCGGCGGGCGCGGCGGGGCCGGTGGTGGCGCACCCGCCCATGGTCAGCGCCACCACCACCGCCCCCAGGGCCCGCCGGATCACGGCCGGCCGGGCAGCCGGTAGTTCGGGCCCAGCACGGTCCCGCGATCGGGCTTGTACAGGTCGAACCCGCGCGGGTCGCACTGCAGCCCGCCGTTGATGCAGTGCGTGACCAGCGCGGCGAGGGTCGGCGGGTCCCACGCGTTGAAGAAGTCGTAGTGCCACGAGTACCCGCGCCCGCTGGCCAGGTGGACCCCGGACATGTCCCCGCTGACCGGGAACGCGATCTTGAACTCGAGCATCGGCACGGCCACGGGGTGGTCGGCCGGGCACGTCAGCGTCGCCCGGTCCGGGTACGCCATGTGGCTCTTGTGGTCGGCCGAGTCCAGGTGGACGCCGTCCCAGCAGCTCGGCGCCTGGTAGCGGATGTTGAGCTGGCTGCCGGGGACGCACTGCACCGGGACGTCCCAGTTGTGGAAGCTGTCCCCGCACTCCCAGCCCTCGATGGCGCCGGGCGCGTGCTGGAACTCGTCCTGGGTCGCCGTCACGCTCCCGGCGACGTACCGCAGGCCGGGCGGGAACGGCACGACCTTCGTGTAGTCGAGGATGCCGGACTTGTAGTAGACGACCTGCGCGAAGTTCGGCAGCACCACCTGGTTCCCGTTGTAGACGGTCGGGAACCAGTACGCCGACAGGTCGTCCGGCGCGAGGCACGTCGTGTTGCCGACGCCGGAGTTCTGCAGCGACTGCAGCGTCGTGGCCGCGTTGGTGGTCTTGTTGCCGATGAACGTGTGGTCGTGCGACGCGCCGGGCAGCCCGGGGAAGACGATCGGGTCGTCCGGCTGGTGGTGGCTGGGGGAGCAGTTGACCTGGAACTCGTGGTGCGTGACCAGGTCGTCGGCTCCGGCGGGCGACCAGGTGGCCGCGGTCAGGAAGGCGCCTGCCAGCACGGTGGCGGCGGTGCAGGCGAGGAGCGCGGCTTTCGATACCAAGGGTCCTCCACGGTGAGGGTGCCTGGGGAATGGGAGAGCGCTCTCCAAGAGCATGCGCACCGAGCCGCCACCGTGTCAAGGATCAACCACATCCGGGCGATGACAGCGACTGTCCGATTCCCGGCGGGACCTTGACAACGCGGGCGGCCGTGCCGAACCATCGGTCGCGCCGGAGAGCGCTCTCCAGCCTCCGTCCCTTGTCGTACGGGAGATCACCGTGGACCGACCGTCGCTCCTCCGTGCCGTCCCGGCGCTGGTGGCCCTGCTCCTGCTGGGTCTGCTCGCCGGCCCGTCCCCGGCGCACGCCGCGACCGTGCTTTCCCAAGGCAGACCCGCGACCGCGTCGAGCAGCGAAGGCGCGGGCACGCCGGCGGCCGCGGCGGTCGACGGCAACGCCGGCACCCGCTGGGCGAGCGCCTGGAGCGACCCGCAGTGGCTGCAGGTCGACCTCGGCGCGCCCGCCGACATCAGCCAGGTCACCCTGAACTGGGAGGCCGCCTACGCGACTGCATACGAAATCCAGGTTTCGGACAACGCCGCCACTTGGCAGACTGTATACAGCACGACCACCGCGACCGGCGGCGTCCAGACCCTCGCCGTCACGGGTCATGGCCGGTACGTGCGCTTCTATGGCACCCACCGCGTCGGCGGTTACGGCTACTCGCTCTGGGAGTTCCAGGTCAGCGGCACCCCGGGCACCCCGACGCAGGACGGCCCCGGCGTCACGCGGGTGACCGGCGGACAGGGGAACTGGCAGCTGACGGTCGACGGGGCACCGTGGACCGTCAAGGGCCTCACCTGGGGACCGCCGGTGAGCGAAGCGGCCACGCGGATGCCCGAACTGCATGCGATCGGCGTCAACACCGTGCGCACCTGGGGCACCGACGGGTCCAGCCAGCCGCTCTTCGACGCGGCCGCGGCCAACGGCATCAAGGTGGTCGCGGGCTTCTGGCTCCAGCCCGGCGGCGGTCCCGGCAGCGGCGGCTGCGTCGACTACACCACCGACACGAACTACAAGAACACGATGCTGGCCGAGATCCAGAAGTGGGTGAGCACCTACAAGGCGAACCCCGGCGTGCTCATGTGGAACGTCGGCAACGAGTCGATCCTCGGCATGCAGAACTGCTACTCCGGCACGCTGCTGGAGCAGAACCGGATCGCCTACACGCGGTTCGTCGACCAGGCGGCGCAGGCCATCCACGCGATCGACACGAACCACCCGGTCACCTCGACCGACGCCTGGACCGGCGCCTGGCCGTACTACAAGGCGTACGCGCCGAACCTCGACCTCTACTCGGTGAACTCCTACGCCCAGGTGTGCCAGGTGAAGCAGGACTGGCTCAACGGCGGTTACACGAAGCCGTACATCATCACCGAGACCGGCCCGGCCGGTGAGTGGGAAGTCCCGAACGACGGCAACGGCGTCCCCGCCGAGCCGACCGACCAGCAGAAGCGCGACGGGTACGTCAACGCCTGGAACTGCGTGCTGGCCCACCCCGGCGTGGCGCTCGGCGCGACGCTCTTCCACTACGGCACCGAAGGCGACTTCGGCGGCGTCTGGTTCAACATCACCACGGGCAACGAGAAGCGGCTCGCCTGGTACGCCGTCCGCCGGATCTACAGTGGACAGACCGGCGGCAACACCCCGCCGGTGATCTCCTCGATGAACCTCAGCCGCAGCGCCGACGTCCCGGCCGGCTCGACGTTCACCCTGACCGCGGCGGTGTCCGATCCGGACGGTGACCCGATCACCTACACGATGGGCTACAACAGCAAGTACATCAACAACGCCGGCGGCCTGATCCCCGCGCAGTTCACCGGGAACGGGACGTTCACCGTCACCGCGCCGCAGCAGCTGGGCGTCTGGAAGATCTACCTCTACGCCCGGGACGGCCACGGCAACGTCGGCATCGAGACGCGCTCGCTGCGGGTCGTCGCGCCGCCGGTGCCGGGCACGAACCTGGCCCGCGGCGCCGCGACCACGGCGTCGACCTACCAGGCCGACGGCCCGGGCGCGCCCTACCCGCCGCAGGCCGCGACCGACGGCAACCCGGCCACGCGCTGGGCGAGCGCGTGGAGCGACCCGCAGTGGCTGCAGGTCGACCTGGGCAGCAGGCAGGCCTTCAACCACGTGCAGCTGGTCTGGGAGTCGGCGTTCGGCAAGACGTACGAGATCCAGGTCAGCGACGACGCGGTGAACTGGCGGCCGATCTACGGCACGACGTCCGGTGACGGCGGCGCCGACGACCTCGCGATCTCGGCCACGGCGCGGTATGTCCGGGTGAACGCGACACAGCGGGGCACGGCGTACGGGTACTCGCTGTACGAGTTCGGCGTCTACCGAAGCTGACCGGAGTGGGGGGGGGGGGGGGGGGGGGGGGGGAAAACAAGGGGGGCGGGGGGGGGGAGGAAGGGGGGGGGTCCCTCTTCGTTGGACGC
>NZ_JBVJON010000013.1:144352-297636 GCF_055583145.1 Amycolatopsis sp. NPDC104819
TGGGGAGGGGAAAAGAGCAATGGGAGGCGCCGTCCGTTTTTCCTTCTCTTCCCCCCCCCCCCCCCCCCCCACCCCCCCCTCCCCCCCCCCCCCCCCCCCCCCCCCCCCACCACCGGGTCAGCCCGGGATGAGGCAGAAGAGGTGCCCTTCCGGATCGGCGAGCACGACCCAGTCCTCACCACCGGGCTGGAACTCGGGCTTGGTCGCGCCGAGCGCCTCGAACTCCTCGACGGCGCCGTGGAGGTCACCGACCTTGAAGTCGAGGTGCGCGTGCTTGGCGGCGTCCGGCCAGCCCGGGCCGCGGTAACCGGCGACGCGCTGGAAACCGAGCCCGACCGGGCCGCCGAGCTGGACGGTCTCGTCGTCCTGGTAGGTGACCTCCCAGCCGAGCGCCTTCGCGTAGAAGGCGGCGAGGGCCGCGGGGTCGGCACAGTCGAGGACGATCGTGGTGAGTTCTGCGGGCATGGGGTGACTCCTTTCCTTCTGCTGCAGCCTGCCCGCGGCGCCGAGCCGGGTCTTGAAGATCCTTGCGGGCCGGAAACTGTCGTACCCCGGGCGTAGCGTCCGGTCCGTGCTGGACGCCGTCGAAGTCGTGGCCCGACCCGGGTACACCCTCAGCGTGGTGCGCTGCGCCGACGACCACCGGGGCTGGTCGCCGCCCGAGGTCGCGGACGGCCGCCGGCTGGTGCTCGTGCGCCGCGGCCGGTTCCGGCGCCGCGTGCGCGGGACCGTCGCGGACGCCGACCCGACGCTGGCGTACCTGGCCACCCCCGGCGACGAAGAGTCCTTCGCGCACCCGGCGGGCGGCGACGTCTGCACGTCGGTGACGTTCGGCGCGCGGCTGTGGGAGCGCCTCGCGGCCGACCGGCCGGTCCGCGCGGCGGTGTACGTCGACGGCGCGTTGGAGCTGGCCCACCGCCGGGCGGTCGCCGCGGTCCCCGACCCGGACTATGCGCTGGCGGAACAGCTTCTGGTCCTGGTGGGCGGCGCGATCGAGCGCGCCGGGGCCAGGCCGGTGCCGGCGGGTGCGTTGGTGGCGAAGGCCCGCGAAGCGATCTTGACCGGCCACCCGGCGGCGGCCGGGCTGTTCCCGCTGGCGGAGCTGCTCGGGGTGTCGCCGTACCGGCTGAGCCGGGCG
This sequence comes from Amycolatopsis sp. NPDC104819, assembly GCF_055583145.1. NCBI lineage: Bacteria > Bacillati > Actinomycetota > Actinomycetes > Pseudonocardiales > Pseudonocardiaceae > Amycolatopsis > Amycolatopsis sp. NPDC104819. The sequence goes on from NZ_JBVJON010000013.1 coordinate 145,491, forward strand.
TTCCCGCGCGAACTGGGGGTGTCGCTCACGCGCTATCGCAACCGGGTCCGCGTCAGCCGGGCTCTCGAGCGTCTGGAGGCGGGGGAGCGGCGGCTGGCGGTCCTGGCGGCGGACCTGGGCTTCGCCGACCAGGCCCATCTGACACGAACGGTTCGCGAGCACGCCGGAGCGACCCCCGCGGTGCTGCGGCGGTTGCTCGCCGGGGGAGGAGGCCGCGCGATCCCGGCAGTGGGGTGAGTTGTGCGGTCGCGCTTGCGCACAGTCCCCGCCCGGCTACGCGAAAACCCTTGAGCAGACGGCTTTTCTGCCGTACCCGAGCCCGCCCCGGGCGAACTACGGTCCCCGGTGTGCCGGAGACCCGCGTCCTCCCGTTGTCCCGGGCGCGGCGATGGACCTGGGGCCTCGTCGCGGTCGCGCTCGCCTTTGCCGCCTTGGACGGCTACGGCGTCACCGTCGCGCCGGAGCGGCCGTTCTTCTGGATCGGCCTCGCCCTCGACCTCCTCGTCGCCGTCGTCGCCTGGCTGCTGGGCCGGGCCTGGCCGCCCGAGGCGCGGTTCGGGCCGGACGCGATCGCCTTCGAGCAGTCCGTCCTCCCGTACGCCGACATCACCGAGATCCGGCGCGGCGCGGTGTCCGCCAAGCCGTTCTGGCTCGCCTTCTGGCTGCCGACCTCATTGCTGGGAGGCTTGGTCGTCGAGCTCGACACCGTCCACGGCCGGATGCGGAGCCGCTGGCGCGACTTCCGGGCCGCGGACGCTTTTGTCACCGCCGTCGGCGAGAACCGGCCGGATCTCGAAGTCGGCCACGGCGTTGTTCCCCAGACCTTCGCCCGGGACTACTCACCCCGGCTCGGCGTCGGCGGTGGGTTCCTCGCGTTCGGGCTCGGGATCTGGCTGTTCTTCGGCGGCTGGTTCGGGCTGCAGCTGCTGGACCAGTCGCTCTACCGCGGCCCGTTCCCGCCGGAAGCCACATCGGCCGCGATCCACGACCTGACCGCCCACCTCGAGGGCTTCGCGCCGCTGCCGGACGTCGCCCGCGACTTCACCGAATGGCCGTGCGACCGCACCAACGACCTGATCCTCGGCCCCGACCCGGCCGCCGCCGATCTGCACCTGAAGCTGGAAAGCCGGACGCTGCCGGAAGCCCAGGCCGGCGCTACGGCCCGGACGAGCTCGACTTCGAGGTGGACATCCCCGAAGACGACGACCTCTACGTGGAGTTCTCCACCGGCTGCGTCACCGGCGACGCCGTGCCGGGCCTGCGCGACGACCTCACCAAACTGGCCGCGGGCATGGGAGTGCGCTGAGCCGGAGGGGCGCGGCGGGCACGGGGCTAGGCGCGTGGCCACCCCCAGCGACCACGTGAGTCACCCCGCGGCCGCCTGCGCCACCCCGGGTCCTCTGTCCTGTTTACGAAACACCGGACGGGAGTATCGTAGTCTTTCCGGGACAGGGTGTGTCAAGTTTTCAGGACAGTTAGACTGGGGAGTGTCACGTTTCATGGTTGTAGGTGGTGTGTGGTGAGCGACGAGCGCAGTTTCGCCGACCGGCTGGCGCACTTGATCGCGACCGTGCACCCGCCGGACCGCAAGCCGTACTCTTACCGGGAGATCGCGCACGGCGTCGCCGAGCAGACGGGCGTCACGATGTCCGCGACCCACGTCCAGCAGCTCGCCGTCGGCGCGCGCAAGGACCCCAAGCGCTCCCACATCCAGGCGCTCGCCCAGTTCTTCGGCGTGCCGGTGACGTACTTCTTCGACGACGACGTCGCGGGGCAGGTCGACCAGCAGGTCGAGGACGTCGTGGCCTGGCGTGACGACGAAGCGCGCAACCTCGCCCAGCGGGCCATGCAGCTCTCGCCGCGCGACCGCGAAACCGTGACGGCGCTGCTCGACCAGCTGGCCACCTACGACGGCACGCGGCGCCGCGAAGGCCGGCGTCGGAAGCCCGAGTGAGCCTGGCCGGTCGGCTACCATGATCCCGTCGGTGAGCGCGCCCCGGTGCACCCGGCTGGCGCCCGAGCGGGGAGGCCCCATCAACGAGCGCGGTCTGACGGACGTGCGTGCGGCCGCACGCGAGCGGGTGCGGACCGTGCTCGCCGCCGTCCCGCTGCCGCGGCCGTGGTCGATGAACGCCTGGGTCGACGGCCTCGAAGCCTGGCGCGGGCGCGAGATCGACCTCGTGCCGGTCGAGTACCAGCCCGGCCGGCCTTCCGGCGCGTGGCAGGCCCGCCCGGACTACGACCTGATCGCCTACACCGAGCACACGTCGGCGCTGCACCAGGACCACATCATCGCCCACGAGCTCGCCCACCTGCTGTGCGCGCACACCGGCACCTGCCTGATGTCGGAGTCGGAGGCCGCCGAGCTCGCCCCGGACCTGGCCCCGCAGGCGCTGTCGCACCTGCTCACCCGCGTCACGAGCGGCACCGACGAGTACGAGGCCGAGCTGATCGCCGTCCTGCTGATGAGCGCGGTGACGAGCGGACCGCCCGCAGTCGCGCCCGGCGCGTCCGGTCGCGCGGCGGACCAGGCCCGGCGGCTCGCGGCGCTGCTGGGATAGTCACCTCCCGTGATCGACATTCTGTTCCTCGGGGTCGGGGTCTTCGCGCTCGCGATCGGCGTCTGGCGGGCGTTCCGCGCGCGGCGCACCGGCGCGGGCGCCGGCCTGGCCATCTCGCTCCTCGCGCTCGGGGCGGCGTTCTGCTTCCTGTCCAACCGCGCGCAGCTGGTGGAAAGCGAGATCTACCCGAGCCTCGGGCGGCTGCTGTCGAACCTCGCGACGATGGTCGCCGCGTACGGCATCGGCCTGACGGTCGCGGAGATCAGCGGCACCCGCGACCGCGGCCGGCGCACCCGGCTCGTCGCCCTCGGCGTGGCGCTGGCGGTGCTCGTCGTGACGTTCTTCAGCGCGTCCGACCTACCGCGCGGCATCGGCGTGTTCGACGAGCTGTACCGCACACACCCGACCTTGGTCGTCTACGTCTTCGCCTACACCGTCTACCTGGGGTTCGCCGTCCTCGACATCGGGGTGGTGGCGGCGGTGACGGTCCGCGCGAGCGGCGGCGCGCTGCGCGCCGGGCTGGCGTTGCTGCTGCTGGCGTCGGCGTTCGCGGTCGCCTACCTGGCCGGGAAGGTCGTCGCGACGATCCAACCCCTGCAGGCCGACCATCCGGTGAAAGCGTTGTGCCGCGGGCCGTTCTCGACCCTGCCGTGCACGCTCGACGTCGGGTTCCCGGCAGTTTCGGTGCTGCTGATCGTGCTGGGCTTGACGATCCCGTCGATCCCCGGGCTGGCGGCGGGCCGCCGTGACGCGCGGACCCTCCGGCTGCTGCGGCCGCTGCGGACGCACCTGACCCGGCGGTTCCCGGAGATCGTGCGGATCGACCCGGGCGGGCCGTCCCGCCGCGAACGGCTGCTGACGGCGATGAGCGAGACGAACGACGGGCTGATCCTCGCCGGCGTGACCCCGGAGCTGTCCGCGCCGGCCGCGGCCCGGCTGGTGCGCGACCTCCCGGACGAGCCGGGTGAGGAAGAGCCGCCCGCCGCCGGGACGGAACCGTTCGCCGCGGACGTCGCACGGCTGCGGGCGATCGCGCGTGCGTATCGGAAGCTGGACAGCGCGCCGGCCATGGCCCGCTGAGCTCCGTCAGCCGCCGAACGGCACTTCCAGCCGCGGTTCCCAGCCGTTCCCGGTGAGCGCCACCAGGTGCAGCGCCTCGGCCCGGGCTTCGAGCGGCAGCAGTGGCCGCACTTCGGCGGTGACCCGCTCGAGGTCGCCGTCACCCATGGCCACCGTCAGGTGCGCGTCCGGGCGCGGCCCGAACCGGCCGCCGTAGGGCAGGACGTCGGGCCACCGCGCGCACACGGCGTCGGTGATCGGCTGGAGGGCAGGGGTGGCGATCGCCGCGAACCGGGGTGTCGTCACGAAGTCGGCGAGCCGCACGTCGGTGCGGGGGAGCTGCGCGGCAACTTCGCGGACGGCCGTGAACACGTCTTCGGTCAGCGCGGCGTCCGGCAGGAACGGGTAGAGCGCGGTCACGTGCGCGGGCACCCCGGGGCGGACCAGGGCGGGGTCGACCCGGCGGGCCGCGGCCAGCACGGGCTCGGCGGCGGGCAGCAGGATCAGCAGTGCGGTGGTTCCGGGTTCGGGCACCCCCGCATCATGGCAGTCAGGCGACGGCGCTCTCCGGGAACCGGCTCGAGCGGGCCAGGGCCAGGCTGCGTCGGCACAGCTCGACGAGCTCCCGGTTGGCGCGGCTGAGCGGGCTGCGGCCGCAGAGTCCGCAGTGGATGGTCACGTCGCCGGTCAGCTCGTCCACCGCGACCAGCGCCTGGTGGTCGCAGCGGCGGCACCAGCGGTAGCCGATCGCCGGGTTGGTGTGCACCGGGGACGACACGCAGTCGTGCAGCCAGCGGTGGTGCGTGCGGCAGGTGACGCGGTCGGTCGGGTCGAGGACACCGGCGTCTTCCGCCCGGTCTTCGCGGGCCAGCGTCGCGGCCAGCAGTGGCTGGCGCGCCGCGGCCGGGCGGTCCGCCGGGCTGGGGCCGGCCCACGCGTGGTGGTCGCCGCAGTGGCACTTGTCGGTCATTTCGCCCCCAGGGTCGGGTGGTTCGATGGCTTCGAGTGTGGGCGCGGTCACGCGGAGGTGACAACCGGGAAAACGCTCAGTTTCGGCCAGCGGCACGCCGGCCGCGGCGGACGGATGAGCGGACTTCGGCCGGGGTTTATGCGAACATATGTTCTATGACCGACGAGGGGCCCATCCTGCACGCCGACCTCGACTCGTTCTACGCGTCGGTCGAGCAGCGCGACGATCCGGCGCTCAAAGGACGGCCCGTCATCGTCGGCGGCGGGGTCGTCCTGGCCGCGAGTTACGAGGCCAAGGCCTACGGCGTGCGCACCGCGATGGGTGGCGCGCAGGCCCGCCGGCTGTGCCCGCACGCGGTGGTCGTGCCCCCGCGGATGTCGGCGTACCTGGCCGCGAGCCGGGCGGTGTTCGAGGTCTTCCACGACACCACGCCGTGGGTGGAAGGCCTTTCCATCGACGAGGCGTTCCTCGACGTCGGAGGGTTGACCAGGATCGGCGGACGGCCGAGCCGCATCGCCGAACGGCTGCGCGCCGCCGTCGCCGAGCGGGCCGGGCTGCCGATCACCGTCGGGGTGGCCCGGACCAAGTTCCTCGCCAAGGTCGCCAGCCGGGTGGCCAAACCGGACGGCCTGCTGGTCGTCCCGCACGACGGGGAGCTGGCGTTCCTGCACCCGCTGCCGGTCTCGGCCCTGTGGGGCGTCGGCAAGGTGACGACGGAGAAGCTGCACGCGCGGGGGATCCGCACGGTCGGCGAGCTGGCGACGTCCGAACAGGTCGACCTGATCGGCATGCTCGGCCGGGCGTCGGGCGGGCACCTGCACGACTTGGCGCACAACCGCGACCCGCGTCGTGTGGAGACGGGTCGGCGGCGCCGGTCGATCGGCTCCCAGCGGGCCCTCGGGCGCGGCCGGCGGACCCCGGCCGAGCTCGACGTCGTCCTGGTGGCGCTGATCGACCGGATCGCCCGCCGGCTGCGTGCCGCGCACCGCGTCTGCCGGACGGTGACGCTCCGCCTGCGGTTCGCCGACTTCACCCGCGCCACGCGCTCGCAGACGCTGCCCGAGGCGACCGCCGGCACCGGGGTGCTGCTCACCGCGGCGCGCGACCTGCTCGTCGCCGCGCTGCCGCTGATCGCCGACCGCGGGATCACGTTGCTGGGAGCGTCGTTTTCGAACCTGGCCGACGACGACCCGTTCCAGCTGTCGCTGCCGTTCGAGCGGCAGCGGGCGACCGAGCTCGACACCGCGCTGGACGCGGTGCGGGACCGCTTCGGGAAGACGGCGGTCACCCGGGCGGTGCTGCTCGGCCGTCCGGACGACTTCGAAGTGCCGATGCTGCCCGATTGACGGCGAACGCGGTCAGCGTCCGCCGATTCCGGGCCGCGCGGGAATGCGCGCGTGGGCGAGCGCGGAAAGCGCGGCGGGCCGCAGCGCGTCGGTGCGGTTCCACAGCGCCGGGTCGACGCTGCCGCGCTGTCCGGTCAGTTCGACGACTTCGAATCCGGCGTCGCCGAGGAGCCTGGTCATGGCGGCGGGGGAGAGGAAGGTGCGCCACGGCTCGCCCTGTTCGGCCGCCATCGGCGCGACGGCTTCGGCGTAGGCGTTTCCGGCCGCGTCGCGCAGTTCCGGGGGCAGCAGGTGGTCGGTCACGATTTCCGATCCCGGTGCGAAACCGCCGAGATCCGTCAATGTGGCGAGAATCGCCTTCCGCGTCAGGTACATGGTGACACCGAGCCAGCTGACGAACACGGGGCGGAACGGGTCGAGTCCACTCTGGACGAGCCGTTCCCGGAGCGAATCGGCTTCGAAGTCGACCGGGACGAAGGTGACCGACGTCGGCTCGGCGATCCCGGCGGCGGCGAGCAGTTCCCGTTTGACGGCCTGGGTCGCCGGGTGGTCGACCTCGAACACGCGGAATCGTCCCCGCGGGTCCCGATAGGCGAACGAATCGAGCCCGGCTCCCAGAATCACATACTGGTCTATACCGGAATTGGCGGCCGCGAGCCGCTCTTCGGTGAACCGGCTCCGGCACGTCGCCTGGGCGCGGGCGCCGGCGAGGACGGGATGGGTGCCGTGAAGCCGGTGATATGCCAGGAGTTCCTCGGCGTGGCGCCCGAGCAGACGGGCGGCGAGGGTGTCGGAGAAGAGGGCCGGCGGCGCGTCGACCAGCAAATGTGCCGCTCGCGCGGCGGCGGCGGTGAAGGCGGTGCGGCTGGCACGGGGAGCAATACCGGGAAAGTTGGCGGTCGTCATGCCGTCACGGTACCGATTTGATTTCAAGCATATCACAAAAACAAATATTCGACAAGATCGCGCGCATTTCGGCTCGGTTGCGGTCACCCTGGACCCGGGCGACCCGCTCGCCCGGGCGGCCATTGTGGACGCTTCACGGGTGTCGCGCGTGCCGGACGTGATTCGACAGGTTAGGGTCTGTCCGACCGTGTTCTGGAGAAGATGAGGAACGACCAACCATGGCGCAACGGGTGCACGTCGAGATGGTGGACGATCTCGACGGAAGTGACGCTTCGCAGACCGTCCCCTTCAGCCTCGACGGGGTGCAGTACGAGATCGACCTGTCCGAAGACAACGCTTCCGCGCTGCGCGACGAGCTGGCCCGCTACGTCGGCGCCGCGCGCCGCATCGGTGGTCGCAAGGTCCGCCTCGCCACCGGGCAGTCGCTGTCCGGCACGTCGAGCTCGAGCACCGACCGCGAGCGCAACCGCCAGATCCGCGAATGGGCGCAGGCCAACGGCTACGAGGTCGCCGAGCGAGGCCGCCTCTCCAGCGAGATCATCGCGGGCTTCGAAGCGGACGAGGCGGCAGCGGCCGAGCCGGCCGAGGTCAAGCCGGCGCGCAAGCGCGCAACCCGCAAGAAGTCCTGACCCAGAACCGTTGCCGCGCAAGAGAGGTCGGCCCGGCGCGACCGGATTCCCGGTCCGCCCGGCCGGATCCCGCCGGCCGGCGGACGGCCGTTGCGATGGATGGCCCTTGGCGCGGTTCCTGCTGTCGGGCTAAGACTTGCGGCTGCCGGGGTCGGGTGGCTTCGGGTGGTTCGCGCACTTGGGGGAGTGGCGCGTGGTTTCCGCGCGTGAGTGATTCCGCGCGCTCGGCTTGAACCGTGCGTGTCGTTGCGGCGTGTGGTTTCGCGCGTGATCTGGTACCGCGCGGCTCGCCGTGATCCACGCCGGGCTACCGGCACGCGGGCTGGAGCCGTTCTTCGCGGAGCCGAGTCCAGGCGGGCGACTCTGTCGCCGCCGTGGTGGGTTGTCTTGCGAGTGAAGTGAAACCTCGCGGCACGCCCTGTATCGTGCCGGGCTATCGGCGCGGAGTGGACTTCCGTGGTCTGCGATCCGTGCCGCCGTGCAAGAGTCTCCCGTGGTCGCCCCTTCGAAGCATTCGAAACCGGCGGCCGGTGATCACCCGCCGAGCCCGGAGAATCTCACCGGATGTCGCGGCGGCGTGTGAAGATCCGCCTTCCCGACCTCACTGACCCGCCGACGATCTTTCGTCGACTCTCCGGCGTCGGCCGTCGCGGGGCGTGACCGTTTCCGCTGGTGCGTCCCCTGTGGCCACAACCCTCTCCGCCGCATGGTCCGCAACCGGACATTTGCCGGGCGGCAAAAGCTTGTCGGAGGGTGGCTCCGATGGCCAGACTGTCAGGTGCTCCGCGCGGCCGGTACCGCGCCGGAGCACCGGCCCGGTGGCCGCCTCCTCCCTCGATGGCCACCGGGCCGCCTTCCCCTCCGAAGCGAGCCGCCCGCGCGGCCGTCGGGCATTTCTGTAGACAATCGACCGTGATGAGCGCACACTCAGGCTACTCCATACTGCATACAATCTTCAGTACGGTCTGAGGAGGCGGTCGTCATGACCGAGGTCCGCGAGCTCCGGGACGTCTACGGACGGCACTACCGCGTCGGGGAGTCCGACCGGGAGCTGCTCGGCCGGCCGCGGACGTGGGTCACCTGGCTGGCCGCGGCGGCCATGCTCGCCGCGGGGGTGCAGCAGTACGGCTTCGGCGCGATCGTCCCGGCACTGAGCAAGGCGCACGGCTGGACGTTCGGCGGCATCACCGCGTCCCTCGCCGTCTGGGCGATCTGCCAGGCGGGAACCGCTTTCCCCGCGGCGTGGCTGCGCGAACGCGGCCTGCTCCCGGCGCCCGCCGCGATGGCCGCCGGCGCGGTGCTGTGCGCCGCGGGCCTGGTGACGCTCGGCCACGCGGACAGCCTGTTCGTCGTGTTCCTCGGGTACTCCGTGCTCGGCGGCCTCGGCACCGGCCTGGTCTACGCGACGTGCGTCGGCGCGGTGCTCGCGTGGTTCCCCGACCGCACCGGCCCCCGCGCCGGCATCGTGAGCGGCGCTTTCGCATATGGCAGCGTGCCTTTCGTCGTCCTCGCCGCCGCGCTGCCGTCCGCGCGTCCGGTGCTGCTGGACGTCACCGCCGCCGTGGTGCTCGTCGTGATCGCCGGGTGCGCCACGCTCCTGCGGTACCCGCCGCGGCACTGGTGGCCCGCGACGCCCGAGCCGCGCGCCTGGGCCCTGGACCGCGCGCACAACCGGCGACACGCGGTCCGGCACTACCGGCCGGCGGAGCTGTTCCGCTGCGGGACGACCCTCGCGCTGTACCTTGTGGTCGTGCTCGCCGCCGCGGTGCTGCTGTTCGACCTCGCCTACCTCGCGACGTTCGTCGCCGAGCGCAGCGGGCCCGGGCTCGCCGCGGCCGCGCTGGCGTTGCTCGCCGCGGCCACCGGGAGCGGCCGGGTGCTCATCGGGCGGCTCGCGGACCGGCTCGGCCGGCACCGCATCCTGCGGTTCGCCTTGCTCGCGGGCGGTATCGCGCAGTTCGTGCTCTTCTACTCCGGCGAGCACCGCCACGCCGTCGGGCTGCTTCTCGGCGTCGCGCTCGCCGGGCTCGGCAACGGCTGCTGCTACACACTCCTGGTCGGCCTGGTGCGCGAGTACTTCGGCGAAGAGTCGGCCGCGCAGAACTTCGGGATATTGTATTCCGCCAAGGCCGTCGGCGCGGTGGTCGGGATCGGGCTCGCCGCGGTGGTCGTCACTTCGCACGGGTTCCTCGGCGCGTTCGCCGCGGCCGGCGTGCTGAGCCTGGCCGGTGCGGTGCTGTCCGGGCGGCTGACCCAGCCTGGCCGGCCCAAGTCGCTGCTGCCGGCGGCCTGACGTGGGGCGCATGACGAGCCGGCGCCGGGTGGTGCGCGTCCACGATGGTGCGCACACCACACGTCCGGACACGCTGACGGTCGAGGAGCCGCTCGAGATCCGGGTCGCCGGGAAAGCGCTGTCCATCACGATGCGCACCCCGGGCGACGACTTCGACCTGGCCGCCGGTTTCCTCGTCGGTGAAGGCGTGGTGCGCGCGGCGACGGACATCCATTCGATCCGCTACTGCGCCGGGGCCACCGCCGACGGTGGCAACACCTACAACGTGCTCGACGTCGTGCTCGCGGCCGGAGTCGCGCCGCCGGACGCCTCGGTGGAGCGCAACTTCTACACGACGTCCTCCTGTGGCCTCTGCGGCAAGGCAAGCCTGGACGCCGTGCGCACGACGGTCACCTGGCCGGTCGACGCGGACCCGTTCGTGACCGACCCGGCGACGCTGTCCGGGCTGCCGGACGAGCTCCGCGCGGCCCAACGTGTCTTCGACCGCACGGGCGGCCTCCACGCGGCGGGCCTGTTCGACGCCGACGGGAAGCTGCTGTGCCTGCGCGAGGACGTCGGCCGGCACAACGCGGTGGACAAGGTGGTCGGCTGGGCGACCCGCGACGGCAAGCTCCCGCTCTCGGGGACGGCGCTGATGGTCAGCGGGCGGGCGTCGTTCGAGCTGGTGCAGAAGGCGGCGATGGCCGGGATTCCTTTGCTGGCAGCGGTTTCCGCGCCGTCGTCGCTGGCGGTGGACCTGGCCGCCGAGCTCGGGCTGACGCTGGTGGGCTTCCTTCGCGGCACATCGATGAATGTATACAGCCGACCGGACCGCCTGGGGATTCACCCGAGCTGAGCGACGACGGCGGCCACAGCGGGGGAAAGGCCGACCCGATGCAGGGCGGCGAGCTGCCACAGCGGAGGCTGCGCGAACCGCCGGACGGTGAGATCCGGAAACCGAGCGGCGGTGGAAGCGGGGAGCACACAGGCGGCAAGCCCGGCCCGCACCAGCCCGGCGGCGACGGCGGGATCGTCGACTTCGAGCGCGACCCGCCGGTCGGGAAACGAGCGGTCGACGGCTTCGCGGATCGCCCAGCCCGGCGGGAAGTCCACGAGGGACAGTCCGGACAGATCCGCGGGGGCGGACCGCGATCCGCCGGGGGCGGTGGCGAGGACCAGTTCTTCGCGGGAGAGCGCGGTGGTGGCGAGATCGGGGGCGGTGCCGTTGGCGAGGGGGATGGCAGGCTCGCGGTTCGCCCGGCCGGGCGTGGCCTCCTCGGGAGTTGCCGCTGCGGCGGGCACGGACTCCAAGCAGGCGGCTTCCGCGGCAAACCCGCGGCCCGCAATGCCGCCCGGCGCGAGAGCAGGCCCAGCCGCCGAGGCGCCCAGGCAAGCGCCATCGACGGGTCCGGCCTCGGCCACCACGCCATCCACCGCCGTCAACACCAAGTCCACTGTGGACTCCGCCAACCCCCGCCGCCCCTCCTTGCAACCCACCTGCCGAACCTCCAACACCAGCCCCGGATGCGCGTTCCGCACCGCCACCAACACCCGCGCCCAATCGACGAGCAACCCCGGACCAACCCCCACCCGCACCGTCCCACCCACCGGCGACACCGCCGCCCGGGCCCGATCCGCTGCCTCCAGGGCCGCCCGCGCGGCGGGCACGAAAGCCTCGCCCGCGGGCGTCAGGACCACTCGATGCGTCGTGCGGTGGAACAACGCCGTGCCCAGATCGCGCTCCAACGCCCGGACCACTGTGGATACTGTCGACTGGACCGTCCGCAACCGGTGGGCGGCCGCCGTGAAGCCGCCCTCCTCGGCTACCGCCACCACCACCGCCAGCTGCCTCAGGTCCATCACGGCACCTCGGCCGGCTCGCCGGTCCGCTCGGCCTCCTTGCTCGACAGGAACGGCGACGCCCGCAGCCGGGCGATGAACTGGCGGACGTCCTGGGCCGGGTCCGTGAACGTCTCCGCCGCCCAGCCGGGCCGGATTCCCGTCGACGACTCCAGCCGCCGGGCGAACTGCGTGTCTGTGAACTTGCGCATGCCGCAGTCGTCGTGGTGGATCAGCACGATCTCGCGTGTGCCCAGCAGGTGCCGGCTCACCGACAGCGACCGGATCACGTGCGCGTCACCCGCCTTCGACCTCAGCACCGCCGGCTTCAGCCGCGGGACCGCGGACATCAGCCGAGCACCTCGCGCACCAGCGCCGCCGTCTCGCTCGGGGTCCCGCCGACGCGGATGCCGGCCGCCTCCAGGGCCGCCTTCTTCGCCGATGCCGTGCCCGACGAGCCGGAGACGATCGCGCCCGCGTGGCCCATCGTCTTGCCCTCCGGCGCGGTGAACCCGGCGACGTACCCGACGACCGGCTTCGACACGTTGGCCTTCACGAACTCCGCCGCCCGCTCCTCGGCGTCGCCGCCGATCTCGCCGATCAGCACGATCAGGTCCGTCTCCGGATCCTTTTCGAACGCCTCCACCGCGTCGATGTGCGTCGTCCCGATGATCGGGTCGCCGCCGATCCCGACACACGTCGAGAACCCGATGTCCCGGAGCTCGTGCATGAGCTGGTAGGTCAGCGTGCCGGACTTCGACACCAGCCCGACCCGCCCAGGCCCGGTGATGTCGGCGGGGATGATCCCGGCGTTGGACCGGCCCGGCGAGATGACGCCCGGGCAGTTCGGCCCGATGATCCGGGTCCGCCCGCCCGCGGCGACGGCGTGCGCCCACAGCCGCGCGGTGTCGTGCACCGGCACGCCTTCGGTGATCACCACGGCGAGCCCGATGCCCGCGTCCACCGCTTCGGTCACGGCGTCGGCGACGAACGGCGGCGGCACGAACAGCACGCAGACGTCGGCGCCGGCCGCCGTGACCGACTCCGCGACGCTGCCGAACACCGGCAGTTCAGCAGTACCGATCTCCACCCGCTGCCCGGCTTTGCGCGGGTTGACCCCGCCGACGACGTTCGTCCCGGCGTCGAGCATCCGCCGCGTGTGCTTGGCGCCCTCGGAGCCGGTCATGCCGGAGACGACGATCCGGCTGGTCTCGTCCAGGAAGATGGCCACGGCTCAGACCTCCGCGATCGCGAGCTTCGCCGCCTCGCGGGCGGCGTCGTCCATGGTGGCCACCACGGTGACCAGGGGGTGGGCGGCTTCGGCGAGGATCCGCCTGCCTTCGGTGACGTTGTTGCCGTCGAGCCGGACGACGAGGGGCTTGCCGGCGCGGGAACCCAGGAAGTCCAGCGCCCGCACGATCCCGGTCGCGACGGCGTCGCACGCGGTGATGCCGCCGAACACGTTGACGAACACACTGCGCACCTGCGGGTCGCCGAGGATCACCGTCAGCCCGGCGACCATCACCTCGGCCGAGGCGCCGCCGCCGATGTCGAGGAAGTTCGCCGGCCCGCGCGCGCCGGCTTCCGCGGCGGCCGCCGCGACGACGTCCAAAGTGGACATGACGAGGCCGGCGCCGTTGCCGATCACGCCGATGTCGCCGTCGAGCTTGACGTAGTTGAGGCCCTTCGTCCGCGCCTCCCGTTCGAGGGGATGGCCCTCCCGGGTGTCGTCGAACGTCGAAACGCAGCGGAAGGCGGCGTTGTCGTCCAGGGTGATCTTCCCGTCGAGCGCGACGATCCCGGTCGACGTGCTCGCCAGCGGGTTCACCTCGACCAGCGTGCAGTCCTCGGCGACGAACACCGCCCACAGCTTTTCCACGACACCCGCGACCTCGGCCCGGACGTTGGCGGGGAAGGCCGCGGCGACGGCCGCCGCGTCGACCCCGGCGAGCGAGTCGACCGGAACCCGGCGGAGCGCCTCGGGCTGGGTGGCCGCGACCTCCTCGATGTCCATCCCGCCCTCGACCGACGCCATCGCGAGAAAGGTGCGCCCGGCGCGGTCGAGCAAGAAGGAGACGTAGTACTCCGCGGCGATCTCGCTGGCTTCGGTGACCAGCACGCGGTGCACGGTGTGGCCCTTGATGTCCATGCCGAGGATGTCGTCGGCGGCCTGCTCGGCGTCGTCGGCTGTATGCACTACGCGGACACCGCCGGCCTTGCCGCGCCCGCCCGTCTTCACCTGGGCCTTCACCACGACCGGGCCGCCGAGGGAAGCGGCCGCGGCCCGGGCCGCGGCGGGATCCGCGGCGACCCGGCCGCGGGGGACCGGCACGCCGTGCTTTTCGAAGAGGTCACGGGCTTCGTGTTCGAAGAGATCCATGCGGGAGCGTCCTTTCCGCGGCGGGGCAGGGCAAGGAGATCCGCCGTGTCCGGGCACGCGGTGGTGGTCCGCGGGGGCCGGATCGAAGCCCGGGAAAAACCCTGCGGATGGCCCTGGACACGGGCTGCTTGAAGAGTGACTATATGCCTACCCCATACGGTATGCAATCTACAGTCTGCCGCTGAGAGGCCGCTGACCTCGGCGGACGGGGGAGCGGCACCGAGCGGACCGGGAACCGGAGCGCCGGATCGGACAGATCCGGTGGCGGACCAAGAGGAGTTGAGCAATGGCGCTGACAACGACCGGCACGACCGCGGGGGAGAGTGCCCGAGCGACGAACGGCGCCGAGCCCGCGCCGGCCGAGATCTCCGGCGGGCACCTCGTGGCCAAGGCTCTCAAGGCCGAGGGCGTCGACACGATCTTCACCCTGTGCGGCGGGCACATCATCGACATCTACGACGGCTGCGTCGACGAAGGCATCCAGGTCATCGACGTCCGCCACGAGCAGGTCGCGGCCCACGCGGCCGACGGGTACGCGCGGATCACCGGCAAGCCCGGCTGCGCGGTCGTCACCGCCGGTCCCGGCACGACCGACGCCGTCACCGGCGTCGCGAACGCCCTGCGCGCGGAGAGCCCGATGCTGCTGATCGGCGGCCAGGGCGCGCTGACCCAGCACAAGATGGGGTCCCTGCAGGACCTCCCGCACGTGGACATGATGGCGCCGATCACCAAGTTCGCCGCCACCGTGCCAAACACCGCGCGCGTGGCCGACCTGGTGAGCATGGCGTTCCGCGAGGCTTACGCCGGCGCACCCGGGCCGTCGTTCCTGGAGATCCCGCGTGACGTCCTCGACGCGCGCGTGCCGCTCGAGAACGCGCGGATCCCCGAAGCCGGACGTTATCGGGCGTCCACCCGCAACGCCGGCGACCCCGCCGACATCGAGAAGCTCGCGGACCTGCTGGTGCACGCGAAGAAACCGGCGATCCTGCTGGGCAGCCAGGTCTGGACGACCCGCGCGACCGAGCCGGCCGTCGACCTGGTGCGCACGCTGAACATCCCGGCGTACATGAACGGCGCCGGCCGCGGCACCTTGCCGCCGGGCGACCCGCACCACTTCCAGCTCTCGCGCCGCTACGCCTTCGACAACGCCGACGTCATCATCATCGTCGGCACCCCGTTCGACTTCCGGATGGGCTACGGCAAGCGGCTGTCGAAGGACGCCACCGTCGTGCAGATCGACCTCGACTACCGCACGGTCGGCAAGAACCGCGACGTCGACCTCGGCATCGTCGGCGACGCGGGCCAGGTGCTGGCCGCGGTGGCCGAGGCCGCGTCCGGACGCGCCGACAACGGCGCCGTCGGCCGCAAGGCGTGGCTCGAAGAGCTGCAGGCCGTCGAGGAGAAGGCGAAGCAGAAGCGGCTGCCGCTGCAGCACTCCGACGCGAGCCCGATCCACCCGTACCGGCTCGTCCACGAGATCAACGAGTTCCTCACCGACGACTCGATCTATATCGGCGACGGCGGTGACATCGTCACCTTCTCCGGCCAGGTGGTGCAGCCCAAGTCGCCCGGCCACTGGATGGACCCAGGTCCACTCGGGACACTCGGTGTCGGGATCCCGTTCGTCATGGCGGCGAAGCACGCGCGCCCGGACAAGGAGGTCGTCGCACTCTTCGGCGACGGCGCCTTCAGCCTCACCGGCTGGGACTTCGAGACGCTCGTGCGGTTCGACCTGCCGTTCGTCGGGATCGTCGGCAACAACTCGTCGATGAACCAGATCCGCTACGGCCAGGCCGCGAAGTACGGCCTGCCGCGCGAGCGCGTCGGCAACACCCTCGGCGACGTCCGCTACGACGAGTTCGCGCGGATGCTCGGCGGGTACGGCGAAGAGGTCCGCGACCCGGCCGACATCGCGCCGGCGCTGCGGCGCGCCCGGGAGTCGGGCAAGCCGTCGCTGATCAACGTCTGGGTCGACCCCGACGTGTACGCCCCCGGAACCATGAACCAGACCATGTACAAGTGAGCGGAGGCCAACGCATGGGCAAGGCATTGGAGGGCGTCCGCGTCCTCGACATGACACACGTGCAGTCCGGACCGTCGTCGACGCAGCTGCTCGCCTGGCTCGGCGCGGACGTGATCAAGCTCGAAACCCCCGGGCGGGGCGACATCACCCGCGGGCAGCTGCGTGATCTGCCCGGAGTGGACAGTCTCTACTTCACGATGCTCAACGCCAACAAGCGCAGCATCACGCTCAACATGAAGAGCGAGGAGGGCAAGGAAGTCTTCGAACGGCTCGTGTCCGGTGTGGACGTTCTCGTGGAGAACTTCGGCCCGGGGGTCGTCGACCGGTGGGGCTACCCGTGGGAGAAGCTGGCCGCGCTCAACCCGCGGCTGGTCTACGCCTCCATCAAGGGGTTCGGCCCCGGCCGCTACGCCGACTTCAAGGCCTACGAGGTGATCGCGCAGGCCATGGGCGGCGCGATGAGCACCACCGGCTTCGAGGACGGCCCGCCGACCGCCACCGGCGCGCAGATCGGCGACTCCGGCACCGGCATCCACCTGGTGGCCGCCATCCTCGCCGCGCTGTTCCAGCGGACCTCCACCGGCCGCGGGCAGCGGGTCCAGGTCGCCATGCAGGACGCCGTGCTCAACCTCTGTCGCGTGAAGCTGCGCGACCAGCAGCGCCTGACGCACGGCCCGCTCGGCGAGTACCCGAACGACCAGTTCGGCGACGAGGTCCCGCGCTCGGGCAACGCCTCCGGTGGCGGCCAGCCCGGCTGGGCGGTCAAGTGCGCGCCCGGCGGGCCGAACGACTACATCTACGTGATCGTCCAGCCGCCCGGGTGGGCCCCGCTCGCCCGGCTGATCGGCAAGGACGAGCTGGCCGAGGACCCCGCCTGGGCCACACCGGAGGTCCGGCTGTCCAAACTGGACAAGATGTTCGCCCTCGTCGAGGAGTGGACCGAGAAGCACACCAAGTGGGAAGTGATGGAGAAGCTCAACGCCCACAACATCCCCTGCGGCCCGATCCTGTCCACCAAGGAGCTGATCGAGGACGAGACCCTCGAAGAGCTCGGCTCGGTCGTCGAGGTCGCGCACCCCGAGCGCGGCAGCTTCAAGACCGTCGGCTGCCCGCTCAAGCTGTCGGACTCGCCGGTCGACATCGAACGCTCGCCGCTGCTCGGCGAGCACAACGACGAGGTGCTGGCCGAGCTCGGCTACAGCGAGACCGAGCTCGAGAAGTTCCGCGCGGCGGGGGTGATCTGAGTGGCGGATCGCGCGGCGGTCGAGAAGATCCTCGACCAGGCGGCCGCCGAGGGACGGTCCTCGCTGACCGCGCCCGAGGGGCGTGCGGTCTGCGAGGCATACGGTATCCCGACCCCTGCCGAACGGCTGGCCACGACCGCGGCCGAAGCCGTCACCCAGGCCGAGGAGATCGGCCTGCCGGTGGTGCTCAAGATCGTCTCACCGGACATCCTGCACAAGACCGAAGCCGGCGGGGTGCTGGTCGGCCTGAAGGACGCCGAAGCGGTGAAGGCGGGCTTCGAGAAGATCCTCGACAACGCGAAGGCCTACAACGCCGACGCGCGGATCGTCGGTGTCCAGGTGCAGCAGATGCTCACCGAGGGCCAGGAGGTGATCATCGGCTCGGTCACCGACCCGACGTTCGGCAAGATCGTCGCGTTCGGCCTCGGCGGGGTCCTGGTGGAGGTGCTCAAAGACGTCACGTTCCGGCTCGCGCCGACGAGCACCGAGGAAGCGCTGTCGATGATCGACGGTATCCAAGCGGCGGAAATACTGCGGGGCGTCCGCGGAGCGGATCCTGTAGACCGTGCCGCGCTCGCCGCCGTGATCACCGGGCTCGGGCAGCTGGTGGCGGACTTCCCGCAGCTGTCCGAAGTCGACCTCAACCCGGTGCTCGCGACCCCGCGCGGGGCGACCGCGGTCGACGTCCGGATCCTGGTCGACCCGGAGGCGGCGAAGGAGCCGGTCCGGTTCACCCAGGAGGAGATCCTCGCCTCGATGAACCGGATCATGAAACCGGCGTCGATCGCGGTGATCGGCGCGTCGGCCGAGGCCGGCAAGATCGGCAACTCGGTGATGAAGAACCTGGTCGACGGCGGTTACGCGGGGGAGATCCACCCGATCAACCCCAAGGCCACCGAGATCCTCGACCGCAAGGCCTACGCCGGCATCACCGACGTCCCCGGCGACGTCGACGTCGCGGTGTTCGCCATCCCGGCGAAGTTCGTCCCCGCGGCGCTGGAAGAGGTCGGCCAGAAGGGCGCGGCCGGCGCGATCCTCATCCCGTCCGGCTTCGGCGAGACCGGGAACATCGAGCTGCAGGACGAGGTCGTCGCCATCGCGCGCAAGCACGGCGTCCGCATCCTCGGGCCCAACATCTACGGCTACTACTACACACCCGAGAACCTGTCGGCGACGTTCTGCACCCCGTACGACGTCAAAGGCGGTGTCGCGCTGTCGTCGCAGAGCGGCGGGATCGGGATGGCGATCCTCGGCTTCAGCCGCTCGGCGAAGATGGGCGTGTCCTCGATCGTCGGCGTAGGCAACAAGGCCGACATCGACGAGGACGACCTGCTCACCTTCTTCGAGCAGGACGACAACACCCAGCTCGTCGCGATGCACCTCGAGGACCTCAAGGACGGCCGTTCGTTCGCGGAGACGGCGAAGCGGGTCTCGAAGCGCAAGCCGGTCGTGGTGCTCAAGGCGGGCCGGACGTCCCAGGGCGCGAAGGCGGCGAGTTCGCACACCGGCGCGCTGGCCGGCGACGACAAGGTCTACGACGACATCCTCCGCCAGAGCGGCGTGATCCGGGCGCCCGGGCTGAACGACATGCTCGAGTACGCCCGCGGCATCCCGCTGCTGCCCACGCCGAAGGGCGAGAACGTCGTCATCATCACCGGCGCCGGCGGCTCGGGGGTGCTGCTCTCGGACGCCTGCGTCGACAACGGGCTCGACCTGATGGTGATCCCGCCGGACCTCGACGCGGCGTTCCGGAAGTTCATCCCGCCGTTCGGCGCGGCCGGCAACCCGGTCGACATCACCGGCGGCGAGCCGCCTTCGACCTACCGCAACACGATCGCGCTGGGTCTCGAGGACGACCGCGTCCACGCCCTGATCCTGGGCTACTGGCACACCATCGTCACCCCGCCGATGGTGTTCGCGGAGCTCGTCTCCGACGTCGTCGCGGAGTACCGGGCGAAGGGCATCCACAAGCCCGTCGTCGCGTCGCTCTCCGGGGACGTCGAAGTCGAGGAAGCGAGCGGCTACCTCTACGACCACGGCGTCGTGGCCTATCCGTACACGACCGAAAAGCCCGTTGCCGTGCTCGGCGCGAAGTACCGCTGGGCGCGGGCCGCGGGACTGCTCTGAACACCCTCCACAGGGGCTGGCCGACCGACGAAGAAGGGACGAAGATCCACCGCACGACGGCAACAGAGGGACACGAGTCAACGGTGACGAAAGAGAACTCTTATGACCGCAGCGACCTATCAGGAGATCGTTGACGAGAACGGACGGGTTTACCGAGTAGGTGAGAGTCCCCAGGACATCATGGGGCGCTCGCGAAGCTGGATGGTGTGGCTGCCCTGGATCGCCATGATGGCGGTCAGTGTCTTCGAATACGGCTGGGGCGCCGTCGAAGGCACCTTGGAAGAGAAGTACGGCTGGTCGTTGTCCGACGCGTTCTGGCTGGCCAGCATCTGGGCGGTCTTCCAGGCCGGGGTGGCGTTCCCGGCCGGACGGCTGCGCGAGAAGAACATCATGTCGGCGAAGACGGCCATGCTGGCCGGCGCGGTCTGCAGCGCCATCGGCTACTTCGCCATCTCGCACAGCGGCAACCTGGCGGTGGCGTTCGTCGGGTACTCGGTGCTCGGCGGCACCGGCGCCGGGCTGGTCTACGCCACCTGCATCAACATGGTCGGGAAGTGGTACCCCGAGAAGCGCGGGGCGAGGACGGGGTTCGTCAACGGCGGGTTCGCCTACGGCGCCGTCCCGTTCATCTACGTCTTCGCGGCTTTCCTGACCCCGACGAACTATTCGGTGATCCTCGACGTCATCGCGGTGTACATGCTGCTCGTCGTCGGGGTCTGCGGGTTCCTGTTCAAGGACCCGCCGAAGAGCTGGTGGCCGGCCGAGGTCGACCCGAAGAGCTGGGCGGCCGGCCGGCGGTCCGCGACCGGCGGGCTGGCCAAGAACCCGCCGGCGGTGAAGCAGTTCTCCCCGATGGAGGCGATCCGGACCGGCATGCTCCCGCTGATGTGGGTGTGCCTGGTGATCATCGGCGGGGTTTCGCTGTTCGGCATCAACTTCCAGGTGCCGTTCGCGAAGGAGAGCGGGTTCGGGGCGTTCGTCGCGGCGTCCTCGGCCGGGGTGCTCTCGATCGTCAACGGCACGGGCCGCGCCGTGGTCGGCTGGGTCTCGGACCGGATCGGCCGCCGGCAGACGCTCACCGTCGTCCTGGTGATCGCCGGGGGTGCGCAGTTCGGCGTGATGTACGCCGGGAACACGCACAACCTGTTCCTGTTCATGGTGTTCGCGTTCCTGACCGGGTTCGGCGGCGGCGCGTTCTACCCGCTGTTCGCGGCGCTGGTGCCGGACTACTTCGGCGAGAACAACAACGCGTCGAACTACGGCCTGGTCTACAGCGCGAAACTGGTCGGTGGGGTCGGCGGTGGCGGGCTCGCCGCCGGGGTCATCAGCGCGTGGGGCTACACGGGCGCGTACATCCTCGCCGGGTGCATCGCGCTGCTTTCGGCGGTGCTGACGCTCTTCCTGCGCCAGCCCGGCCGGCCACGCCACCAGCTCGCCGAAACCGAGCTGGTGGCGCGGCCTTCCGCCGCGACGGGCGGCTGATCCGGTAACCCGCTCCCCGGTCCTGCAGCCATCAGGACCGGGGAGCCTCCGGACGTTCGTGGTAGGCCTGGCGGGTGCGCTCGGTGTGCTTGGCCATGATCTGCTCCGCGCTGTCGGCGTCGCCGTCGGAGATCGCGTGGATCAGCTCGTCGTGCTCGTTCCACGCGTCCCGCCCGCGGGGCCGGGCGATCGGCGTGTAGTACCAGCGGACCCGGCGGTCGACCAGGCCGATCAGCTCCGCGAGCACGGCGTTGCCCGACAGGCTCGTGATGAACGCGTGGAGGGCGGCGTTGGCCGCGACCAGGCCTTCGGTGTCGTCGTCGCGCAGGGCGTTGACGCCGGCCTGCTGCAGTTCCCACAGGCGCCGGACGTCGGCCGGTGTGGCGCGGCCGGCGGCGAGCTTCGCGGAGTGCGTTTCCAGCACACTGCGGACGCTCAGCAGCTGGTCGGCCTCCTCGTCGGTGGGCAGGTGCACAAAGGCGCCCTGGGCGGGCCGGAGGTCGACCCAGCCTTCGCTCTGCAGCCGTTGCAGGGCCTCGCGGACGGGCTGCCGGCTGACGCCGAGGTATTCGGCGAGGTCGGCCTCGACCAGGTGCTGCCCGGGTTCGAGGGTGCGGTTGATGATCAGCTCGGCGAGGGCTTCGTAGACGACCTGGCGCAGCGGCGCGGGCCGCTCGACGCGCTTGGCGGCGGTCGAGCTGAGCGAGCCCTTGGCCGTGCGGCGGCCGCTGGGGCCGCGGTCTTGGAGCGGGGAAGCGGGCTGGCTCACGGGACACCTCGAAGGGGAGAGGAACGCGATGATCTGTCCCCAGGATACAGGTTTTGGTATGCAAAATCCCGGAATCTCACCCTCGACCGGGTGTTTCGCCCGATGTGGATCACGCTCGTGACCCCTTGTGTCCGGTTTGTCGGCCTCGGCTGCGCCGCCTGAGTGGCTCGGTCCGCTCGAACGAGAAAATCTCTGGTCGCGATAGTGAATCCAGGATACTGTATGCAATCACGTGCTGGACCGAAGTGGGAGGCACATCATGAAGGTGGCTGTTCTCGGGGCCGGGGCGATCGGCGCCTACTTCGGGGCCGCGCTGCACCGCGGCGGGACCGAGGTGCATCTGATCGCCCGGAAGGCCCACCTGGCCGCGATGCGCGAACACGGTGTCCGCGTGCTCAGCCCGCGCGGCGACTTCACCGCGCATCCGCACGTCACGGACGACCCGGGTGAAGTCGGCGAAGCCGACTTCGTCTTCCTCGGCCTGAAAGCCAACTCCTACGCCTCGTGCGGGCCCCTGCTCGCGCCGCTGCTCGGCCCGGACACCGCGGTCGTGGCCGCGCAGAACGGCATCCCGTGGTGGTACTTCCACGGCCTGAAGGGACATCCGCTCGAAGGGCGCCGGGTCGAGACCGTCGACCCGGGCGGCTCGGTGACCGCCGTGCTCGAGCTCCGGCGCGCGATCGGCTGTGTTGTCTACTGTTCCACCGTGATCGAGGAGCCGGGCGTGATCCGGCACCTGGAGGGCACTCGCTTCTCCCTCGGCGAGCCGGACGGCGAAATCTCGGCGCGCTGCAAGGTGCTCAGCGCCGCGATGATCGCCGGCGGGCTCAAGGCGCCGGTCGAACCGCGGTTGCGCGACGACATCTGGATCAAGCTGATGGGCAACGTCGCGTTCAACCCGCTCTCGGCGCTGACCCGGGCGACCATGGCGCAGATGTGCGAGCACGACGACACCCGCGCGCTCGTCGCCACGATGATGACCGAGACCCAGGCCATCGCCCGCGCGGCCGGGAGCGACCCGGGTGTCTCGGTCGAGAAGCGGATCGACGGCGCCTGGCGCGTCGGCCACCACAAGACGTCCATGCTGCAGGACCTCGAAGCGGGCAAGCCCCTCGAGATCGACGCGATCATCGGCGCGGTGGTCGAGCTCGCCCGGCTGACCGGCGTGCCGGCGCCGGCGCTGAGCCACGTGCACGCCGCCATCGGCCTGCTCGACCACACCAGCAGCACGCCCGTCCCCGTCGGGTCGCACTGAACCGGAGGTACCCCGTGAAGCGCAGGAAGACCGAGCCGTACGTCCGGCTCACCCAGCCGCTGGTGCGCGACTCCGGCGTGCTGCGGCCCGCCACCTGGGACGAAGCCCTCGACCGGGCCGCCGCCGGGATCCGCCGCACCCTCGAAGCCAAGGGGCCGGAGGCGTTCGGGATGTTCTCGTGCGCCCGCGCGACCAACGAGATGAACTTCGTCGCCCAGAAGTTCACCCGCGCGGTGATCGGCACGAACAACGTCGACTCGTGCAACCGCACCTGCCACGCCCCGAGCGTCGCCGGGCTGGCGCGGGTGTTCGACAGCGGCGGCGGCACGTCGTCGTACCAGGAGATCGAGGACGCCGACGTCATCGTGATCTGGGGTGGCAACCCGCGGGAGGCGCACCCGATCTTCTTCCAGCACGTGCTCAAGGCGGTCCACAAGGGAGCGAAGCTCTTCGTCGTCGACCCGCGACAGACCAGCACCGCGCGCTGGGCGCACCGGCAGCTGCAGCTCGAGGTCGGCACGGACATCCCGCTGGCCCACGCCATCGCGCGCGAGATCATCCACTCCGGACTGGCGAACACGACGTTCATCGAGCGCGCCACGGAGGGCTTCGCCGAGTTCGCCGCGTCGGTCGAGCCGTGGACGCTCGAGGTCGCCGAGAAGACCACCGGCGTGCCCGCCGAGCTGATCCGCGAACTGGCCCACACCTACGCCCGCGCCGACCGCGGGCAGCTGTCGTGGACCCTCGGCATCACCGAGCACCACAACGGCACCGACAACGTGCTTTCGCTGATCAACCTCGCGCTGCTCGCCGGGCAGGTCGGCCGCTACGGCGCCGGGCTGAACCCGCTGCGCGGGCAGAACAACGTCCAGGGCGGCGGCGACATGGGCGCCATCCCGGACCGGATGCCGGGCTTCCAGGACGTCCTCGACGCGGACGTCCGGGCGAAGTTCGACACGGCGTGGGGCTCGTCGATCCCGCCGCACAAGGGGCTCAACCTCACCCAGATGCTCGACGCGATGGAACGCGGCGACCTGACGTGCGTGTACATCATCGGGGAGAACCCGGTGCAGTCCGAAGCGGACTGCGAGCACACGATCAAACGGCTGTCCAACGTGGACCACCTGGTGGTGCAGGACATCTTCCTCACCAAGACCGCGCAGCTGGCCGACGTCGTGCTGCCCGCCTCGGCCGCCTGGTGCGAGAGCGACGGCACGTTCACCAACTCCGAACGCCGGGTGCAGCGCGTCCGCAAGGCCCTCGAACCGCCGGAAGGCGCCCGCGACGACATCGAGCTGCTCTCGGAACTGGCCCGCCGGCTCGGTCACGACTGGCACTACACCGGCGGCCAGGAGGTCTGGGACGAGCTGCGCTCGCTGTCGCCGATGCACGCCGGGATGTCCTACGCACGCCTGGAAGAGCTCGGCGGCATCCAGTGGCCGTGCTACACCGAGGACACCCTCGAACCGACGTTCCTGCACGGCCGCCTCTGGGCCGACGACCCGGCCGAGCGCGGCCGCCCGGCGCCGTTCACGGTCATCGAGCACAGCCCGCCGGTCGACCTGCTCACCGCGGAGTTCCCGATCCGGCTCACCACCGGACGGCGGCTGGACTCCTACAACACCGGTGTCCAGTCCGCCGGGTTCCCGTCGCCGCTGCGCCAGGGCGAGACCCTCGACCTGTGCCCGGAAGACGCGCGCTCACTCGGCGTCGAACCTGACGAGCTGGTCCGGATCTCCTCGCGGCGCGGCGAAATCGTCGCGCCGGTGCGGCTCGACACCGGCCTGAAGCCGGGGCTGGCGTTCATGACCTTCCACTTCCCGGACGAGATCGACGTCAACGTCATCACCATCGAGGCGACCTGCCCGATCGCCGGGACCGCCGAGTACAAGGCGGCGGCGATCCGCGTCGAGAAGCTGCCCGCGGGAGTCTGACGATGGATCTCAAACTGCTCGACGCCGTCGCCACCCGTGAGGAACGCGAGGCCGTCGCCAGGTTCGCCGGCGGCGGGCGAGACCAGCTGCTGCCCGCGCTGCACGCGGTCAACGACCGGGTCGGCTGGATCAGCCAGGGCGCGCTCAACCTCATCTGCGAGGCACTGCACGTGCCGCCCGCCGACGCGTACGGCGTGGCGAGCTTCTACTCGCTGTTCGCGCTGGAGGAGCGGCCCGAGCGGGTGGTGCACGTGTGCACCGACCTGGCCTGCCGGCTCAAGGGCGCGGACACGGTGTGCGACGTCCTCACCGAGCACGTCGGCGCCGCGGGGAAGGCGCGCGCCGGGGTCACGTGGCTGCCCAGCCCGTGCCTCGGCGTCTGCGAACGAGCCCCCGCGGCGCTGACGTTCCAGGCCGGTGACCCGGCCACCACGGAGCTGCTCGCTCCGGTGACCGGCGCGTCGGCCGTGCTGGCCGCCCGGCGGGAACCGCCCGTTTCGGACGGCGCCGCCCCGGTGCTCCACCAGAAGGAGGTACTGCGGCTGCTGCGCCGCGTCGGCGTGGTCGATCCGTCCAGTTTGGACGGCTACCGGGCGGCCGGCGGTTACGCGGCGCTGCGCAACGCCCTGCGCATGGGTGAGGCCGCGGTCATCCGCGAGGTCACCGACTCCGGCCTCCTCGGCCGCGGTGGCGCGGCGTTTCCGACCGGGCGCAAGTGGGCGGCTACGGCCGCACAGCCCGCCGGGCCGCACTACCTGGTGTGCAACGCCGACGAGAGCGAGCCCGGCACGTTCAAGGACCGGGTGCTCATCGAAGGCGACCCGTTCGCGCTGGTCGAGGCGATGACGATCGCCGCGTTCGCCATCGGGGCCCGGCGTGGCTTCGTCTACCTGCGCGGCGAATACCCCCGGGCGCTGCGCCTGCTCCGCAACGCGATCGACGTCGCCCGCGAGCGCGGCTTCCTCGGTGACGGCATCATGGGCCACGAGGGGTTCTCGTTCGACATCGAGATCCGCCGCGGCGCGGGCGCCTACATCTGCGGCGAGGAGACCGCGATCTTCAACTCGATCGAGGGCTTCCGCGGGGAACCCCGCACCAAACCGCCGTTCCCGGTCGAAAAAGGACTGTTCGGCAAACCGACCGTGGTGAACAACGTCGAGACGCTGGTCAACGTGCCGCTGATCCTCACCGAAGGCGCGGCCGCATACCGGGCGGTCGGCACCGAAGCCTCGGCCGGGCCGAAGCTGTTCTGCCTGTCCGGAAACGTCGAACGCCCCGGTGTCTACGAGGTGCCGTTCGGGACGACACTGCGTTCGCTGCTCGAGCTGGCCGGGGGAGTGCCCGAGGGCCGCTCGCTCCGGGCGATCCTGCTCGGTGGCGCGGCGGGCGGGTTCGTCCGGCCCGACGAGCTGGACCTGCCGCTCACGATGGAGGACGCGCGGGCGGCGAAGACCACCCTCGGGTCGGGGGTCGTCCTGGTGCTCGACGACCTGGCCGACCTCGGCGGGTTCCTGCTGCGGATCGCGTCGTTCTTCCGCGACGAGTCGTGCGGGCAGTGCGTACCGTGCCGGATCGGCACCGTGCGGCAGGAGGAGGCGGTCCGGCGGGTGCTGGCAGCCGGGTCGGACGAGCGGCCGCTGCTGCGAGAGGTGGGCCAGGTGATGCGGGACTCGTCGATCTGCGGCCTCGGCCAGACCGCCTGGAACGCCATCGAATCCGCCATCGACCGGCTGGGAGCCCTCCGATGACCATTGTGGACATCGGCATCCCGCGCCGGCTCGTCGAGTTCACTGTGGACGGCGATACCGTGCGCGTGCCGGAGGGCTCGACGATCCTCGACGCGTGCACGGCGGCGGGCAAGGACATCCCGACGCTGTGTTACGGCGACACCCTGGAACCGGCGAACGCGTGCCGCGTCTGCATGGTGGAGGTCGAAGGCTCGCGAACGCTCGTGCCGTCGTGCTCACGCAAGGCCGAGCCGGGCATGGTCGTCCACACGGACTCGCAGCGGACGCGCACGAGCCGCAAGGTCGTGTTGGAGCTCCTCGGCTCCGCCACGGACCTCTCGACGACCCCCGGCGTCGCCGAGTGGATGGCCGAGACCGGCGCCGACCCCGGCCGGTTCGGCCCGGACGCGGCCACGGTCGCCCAACCGGCCCTGGTGGACAACGAGCTGTACGTCCGCGACTACGAGAAGTGCATTCTCTGCTACAAGTGCGTCGATGCGTGCGGCGAGCAGTGGCAGAACTCGTTCGCCATCAGCGTCGCCGGCCGCGGGTTCGACGCGCGCATCTCCACGGAGTTCTCGAACTCGCTGCCCGAGAGCGCCTGCGTGTACTGCGGCAACTGCGTCGAGGTCTGCCCGACCGGGGCGCTGAGCTTCAAGCGCGAGTACGACAAGCGCGAGGACGGCACCTGGGACGAAGACCGCCAGATGCGCACGACCACGGTCTGCACCTTCTGCGGGGTCGGCTGCAACCTGACCCTGCACGTCCAGGACAACGAGATCGTCAAGGTGACGTCACCGCACGAAAGCTCGGTGACGCACGGAAACCTGTGCATCAAGGGCCGTTTCGGCTGGCAGCACGTGCAGAACAGGTAGCTCAGCGCGGCCGGACCAGGCCGGTCTCGTAGGCGAGGACCACGGCCTGGACCCGGTCGCGCAGGCCGAGCTTGGTCAGGATGCGCCCGACGTGGGTCTTCACCGTGGCCTCCGACAGCACCAGCACCCCGGCGATCTCGGCGTTGGACAGCCCGGCAGCCACCTTCTCGAGCACTTCGAGCTCGCGGTCGGTGAGCCGGTCGAGGCCGCGGGCGGTGGGCGGCCCGCCGTCCGGCGCCGGGTCGGGCAGGCGGTCGGCGACGGTGTCCAGCAGCCGGCGGGTGACCGTCGGGGCGACCACGGCGTCCCCGCGGGCCACCGCGCGGATCGCCGTGAGCAGGTCGTCGGGCGGCACGTTCTTCAGCAGGAACCCGCTGGCGCCGGCCTTCAGCCCGGGGAAGGCGTACTCGTCGACGTCGAACGTGGTCAGGATGAGCACCCGCGAGCGGGGTGAGTCCCGCACGATCTCGCGGGTCGCGGTGATCCCGTCCACCCCGGGCATCCGGACGTCCATCAGCACGACGTCGGGGTCGAGCTCGGCCGTGCGGGTGACCGCCGCGGCGCCGTCGGCGGCCTCGCCGACCACCGTCAGGTCCGGCTGGGACTCCAGGACGAGCCGGAAACCCAGGCGCAGCAACGGTTCGTCGTCGACGAGCAGGATCGTGATCACGAGCCGCTCCCGAACCGGCCCAGCACCCGCCAGCCGCCGCCGGGCCGCGGCCCGGCCTCGACGTCGCCGCCGGAGACGCTCGCACGTTCGCGCATCCCGCTGAGCCCGTGCCCGCCGTCTCCGGCCGGGACCGGCGCCGGCTGCCCGTCGTCGAGCACTTCGAGGGTCACGACCGGCTCGTCGTAGGTGAGGTGGATCTTCGCCGCCGTCGGGGTGACGGCGTGCTTGAGGACGTTGGTGAGCGCTTCCTGGGCGACTCGGTAGACGGCCAGCTCGACCGTCGGCGGCAGCGGGAACCGGCGTCCGGTGACCGTCCACGTCGCGGGCAGACCGGTTGCGCGGACCTGGTTGACCAGTTCGTCGAGGGCCGCGATGCCGGGCTGCGGCGCCCGCGGGCTGTCTTCGCCGGTGCGCAGCACGGTGAGCAGGCGGTGCATTTCGTCCAGCGCCTGCCGTCCCGTCGCCGAGACGTGCTTCGCGGCCGCCTCCGCCTGGACGCCGTCGGTGCGGGCGGCGAACGCGGCGCCGTCGGCGAGCGCGATCATGACCGAGAGGTTGTGCGCGATGATGTCGTGCATCTCGCGGGCGATGCGGGCCCGCTCGTGCGCGGCCGCGATCTGGCTCTCCTGGTCGCGTTCCCGCTCGGCCCGCACCGCCCGGTCGTGCAGCGCCACCAGGTACTTCCGTCGGGTCCGGACGTTCACCCCGAGCGCGAACGCCGCGGTCACGATCGCGGTGGTGAACACCAGCCCGGCGACGACCATCGGCCACCCGGTGCTCCCGCTGATCCCGCCCGCGGTGAGCGCGGCGACGGTGGCCACCGCCGCCGGGACGCGGTGCCGGTCGCGGTGCGCGGCGACGGTGTACCCGGCGACCAGCACCGCGACCAACGTCGGCGGGAACTGCGGCCCGGCCAGGTCCTGGGCGACCCCGGTCGCGGTCGTGACGCCCAGGACGGTGAGCGGGAACCGCCGCCGGAGGGCCAGCGCCCCGAGGAGCAGCACGACAACGGCGACGAGCCACGGTCCGCGCGGCTGGGCGCCCTCGGCGCCGACCACCAGCGCGAGGAAGAGGAGCGCGAAGGCGAGCAGCAGGTCGGCGGGCGCCGGGTGCTGCCGCGCCCACGCGCGCAGCGGCTCGATGCCCGGCCAGGCGGAGCGGAACCCGGGGTCGATCGGTGCGTCGGTCACCCCGCCATCATCTCCTCCGCCCGCCGGGACGGCACCGGTTTCAGGCATCCCGCCGCTTGAGCACGAACGCGGCCGCGGCGAGCGCGACGACGACGTAACCGCAGAACCACGCGAAGCCGGTCCACGGTGGCAGGCTGAGCGCCGACGGCCGGACGGTGATCAGCGCCTGCCCGGCGTTGCTCGGCAGGTACGGCACGACGTGCGGGACCCAGCTCTCCGGGAGCACCCCGGCGAGGCTCGGCACGATCATGACGAGCGCGACGAGCGCCGCGATGGCCCCGGCGGTGTGCCGGACCAGCCAGCCGAGCGCGACCCCGAACAGCCCGATTCCGGTCACGTAAAGCCCGACGCCGAAGACCGCCCGGAACACCCCGGGCTCGGCGAGGCTCGTCTCGATGTCTTGCGACGCAAGGAAAGCTTGCCCGCCGAGGAAGGCGGCGAACGCGGCCACCTCGCCCGCCACGAACGCCACGGCCGCGAGCACGGCGGCCTTCGCGGCGAGCACCGGCGTGCGGGTGGGCACCGCGGAGAACGTCGAGCGGATCTGGCCGGAGGTGTACTCCCCGGACACGACGAGCACACCCAGCACCCCGAACGCGAGCTGGACCAGGACGTACCCCTGGATGCTCAGCGCGGTCGGCTCGAGCCGCGCCCGGGTCTGCTCGCTCAGCTGGGGCCAGCGGTCCGCGTTGAGGGCGCAGGTGAGCCAGCCGAGCGCGACCATGGTCACGAGCGCCGTCATCACCGTGATCGGAGTTGACGGCAGGGAGCGGAACTTGACCCATTCCGAGCGCGTGACGCGCCCGAGCGTGACACCGGTCGTCATGCGATCTGCCCTTCGGGGGTGCGGTACTCGACGGCGTCTTCGGTCAGCTCCATGTACGCCTCTTCGAGCGAGGCCTGGACCGGTGCGAGCTCCTCCAGCGGAATGCCGTGGCGGCAGGCGAGCAGGCCGACCTCGGCGCCGGTGACCCCGTGCACCTCGAGCAGCCCGGGGTCGGCGCTGGTGACGTCGATCCCGGGCCCGGCCAGCAGTTCCCGCAGTTCGGTGGCCCGCGGGGTGCGGACGCGGACGACCTTCGCCGACGCGCGGTCGACGAACTCCCGCACCGACGTCTGGGCGATGACCCGGCCGCGGCCGATCACCACGAGGTGGTCGGCGGTCAAGGCCATCTCGCTCATCAGGTGCGAAGAAACGAACACCGTGCGCCCCTCGGCGGCGAGGCGGCGCAGCAGGGTGCGGATCCACAGGATGCCCTGCGGGTCGAGGCCGTTCACGGGTTCGTCGAGCACCAGTGTCGCCGGATCGCCGAGCAGCGCCGCGGCCACGCCGAGCCGTTGTCCCATGCCGAGGGAGAACCCGCCCGCGCGCTGGTGCGCGACACCGGTCAGGCCGACCAGCTCGAGCACCTCCTCGACGCGCCGGCGGGGAATCCCGTTGGTGAGCGCCAAAGCGAGCAGGTGGTGGAACGCCGACCGTCCCGGGTGGACGGCCTTCGCCTCCAGCAGCGCACCGACCTCCCGCAGCGGCGCGGGGTGGTGCGCGTAGACCTTGCCGTTGACCGCCACGGTGCCCGACGTGGGCGCGTCCAGGCCCATGATCATCCGGATGGTGGTGGACTTCCCGGCGCCGTTCGGGCCGAGGAACCCGGTCACCGCCCCGGGTTTGATGGTGAACGTCGCCCCGTCCACCGCGGTCCGGGCGCCGTAGCGCTTGGACACCGCGTGTGCCTCGATCATCCGTCTCCCTTCGTCGCGGCCGAAGGTAGGCGGGGATGACGGCGGGATCGACCGGCTGAAGGGCGATCCCGACGCGGGCCGCGTGCGACTCGCGGCGTAGGCGCTACGCCGGAGGTCGCACACGGGTCAGGCGAAGGTTGCCGAGGCGACGACCCGTTGACCGTGCCGCCGCTGAGCAGCTATTCTCGATATGCGAAAGAAAGATTCCGGATAGCGAAATTTGAGGTCGCGATGCCAGAAGAGGGGCACACCCTGCCGTACGTCGCCAACCTGTCGATCCTGTTCAAGGAGGTACCGCTGCCCGAGCGGGCGGCGGCGGCGCGCGCGGCGGGCTTCACCGACGTCGAGTACTGGTGGCCGTTCGAGGTCGCGGTGCCGGCGCGGGACGAGGTCGACGCCTTCGTGCGCGGCGTCGAGCAGGCCGGCGTCCGGCTGCGCGGGCTGAACTTCTACGCCGGTGACATGGCGG
The DNA here is from genome assembly GCF_055583145.1 of Amycolatopsis sp. NPDC104819. Lineage (NCBI taxonomy): Bacteria > Bacillati > Actinomycetota > Actinomycetes > Pseudonocardiales > Pseudonocardiaceae > Amycolatopsis > Amycolatopsis sp. NPDC104819. Next base: position 176,958 of record NZ_JBVJON010000013.1, read on the forward strand.
CGGGGGAGCGCGGCCTGGTCTCGTGGATCGGCCGCGAAACCGAGTTCGCCGACAGCCTGGTCGTCGCACTCGGGATCGCCGAACGCACCGGCTGCCGCAGCTTCAACGCGCTCTACGGCAACCGGCTCGACGGCGAAGACCCGGCCAAGCAGGACGACCTCGCGCTGGTCCACCTCGCCACCGCCGCCGAGGCGGCCGCGAAGATCGGCGCCCAGCTGGTCCTCGAACCGCTCTCCGGCGCCGACCGCTACCCGCTCAAGACCGCCGCGGACGCCGTGGCCGTGCTCGACGACCTCGGGCGCGACAACGTGCGGCTGCTGGCCGACCTGTACCACCTGGCAGTCAACGGCGACGACCTGGACGCGCTGGCGACGAAGCACATCGCCCGGATCGGGCACGTGCAGATCGCCGACGCGCCCGGCCGCCACCAGCCCGGCACCGGGTCCCTCGACCTCGACGGCCACCTGCGGAAGCTCCAGAACGCGGGCTACGCCGGGTTCGTCGGGATCGAGTACGTCCCGGAGCCCGACACCGTCGCGTCGCTGAACTGGCTGCCGACCACCCGAAGGGGACGAGCATGAAACTGGGATTCATCGGACTGGGCGTGATGGGCACCCCGATGGCCGCGCACCTGGTCGCGGCCGGGTACGACGTCAGCGGCTACGATGTGCACGCCGCGGCGGGGGAGAAGCTCCAGGCCGCCGGGGGACGCGCGGCGAGCGACGTCGCCGACGCGGTGGCCGGGGCGGACGTCGTGATCACGATGCTGCCGAACCACCCGCAGGTCGAGGCGGTCGTGCTGGCCGGTGGCGGGGTCCTCGACACCGCCGCGCCCGGCACGCTGCTGATCGACATGAGCACCATCCGGCCCGAGACGTCGATCGAGGTCGCGAACCTCGCGCGGGACAAGAAGATCCGCGTCCTGGACGCCCCGGTCTCCGGCGGGCAGGCCGGCGCCGAGCAGGCGTCGCTGTCCATCATGGTCGGTGGGGACGCGGCCGACTTCGACGCCGCGAAGCCGGTACTCGACGCCGTCGGCAAGACGATCGTGCACGTCGGCCCGCACGGCGCCGGCCAGGTCGTCAAGGCCGCCAACCAGCTCGTCGTGGGCGGGATCTACGGCCTGGTCGCCGAGGCGATCGTGCTGCTCGAGGCATCCGGAGTGGACGCCGCGACCGGGCTCGACGTGCTCGCCGGGGGACTGGCGGGCAGCCGGATCCTCGAGCTCAAGCGCAAGTCCATGGTGGACCGTCAGTTCGCGCCCGGGTTCCGGATCGACCTGCACCACAAGGACATGGGGATCGCGCTGGCCGCCGCGCGGCAGGCCGACGTCGCGCTCCCGCTGACCGGGCTGGTCGCCCAGCTCGTCGCCGCCGGCCGTGCCATGGGGTACGGCTCCCTGGACCACTCGGCCTTGCTGAAGGTCGTCGAACAGTTGTCGGGCCGCGTCCCGGCGGAGGTGTGACATGCCCAGAATCCCCGCCATGCAAGCGGTCGTCGACGTCCTGGAGAGCGAAGGCGTCGACACCGTCTTCGGCTGCCCCGGCGCGGCCATCCTCCCGCTGTATAACGCCCTGCAAGGCCGGGCGATCCAGCACCTGATCGTCCGCCACGAAGAGGGCGCGACGCACATGGCCGACGGCTGGGCCCGGACGAACGGGAACGTCGGCGTCGCGATCGGCACGTCCGGTCCGGCCGGGACGAACATGATCACCGGGCTCTACACCGCGCACGCGGACTCGATCCCGATGATCTGCATCACCGGCCAGGCGGCCACGACCAAGCTGCACCAGGAAGCGTTCCAGGCCGTCGACATCGTCGAGATCGCCAAGCCGGTGACGAAGTGGGCGGTGCAGGTCAAGGAGGCCGCGCAGCTGCCGTGGATCTTCCGCGAGGCCTTCCGGATCGCCCGGTCCGGCCGCCCCGGCCCGGTCCTGATCGACCTCCCGATCGACGTCCAGAAGCAGGACATCGAGTGGGACTCCTCGATCGACTCGCCGCTGCCGGTGACCGCCGTCAAGCCCGCCGCCGCGCGGGTCGAGCGGGCGCTGGAGATGCTGCTGGCCGCCGAACGCCCGCTGATCCTGGCCGGCGGCGGTGTTGTCCTCGGCGAGGCGAGCGAGCAGCTGCGGGCCGCGGCCGAGCGCCTGGACGTCCCGGTCCAGGTGACGCTCATGGGCAAGGGGAGCTTCCCCGAGGACCACGAGCTGTTCGCCGGGATGGCCGGCATCCAGACGTCGCAGCGCTGGGCCAACGCGGCCTTCCTCGAGGCCGACCTGGTGCTGGCGCTGGGCGCGCGGTTCGGCGACCGGCACACCGGTGAGCTGTCGGTCTACCGCGGGGACCGGAAGTTCATCCACGTCGACATCGAGCCGACGCAGCTGGGCAAGGTGTTCGGCCCGGACCTGGGGATCGTCTCGGACACGCGGGAGTTCCTGGACGCGCTGCTGGCGGCGCTGGACGAGCGTGCGCCGGAGCCGCGGCGCGAGTGGGTCGGCCGCATCGCGGAGCTGAAGGAAGCGCTTCCCCGCCGGGAGGACTTCGACACGCTGCCGATCAAGGCGCCGCGGGTCTTCAAGGAGATCAACGAAACCTTCGGCGAGGACACGTACTTCGTCACCGCGATCGGGCTCTACCAGATCTGGTCGGGCCAGTTCCAGAAGGCGCACAAGCCGCGTCACTACCAGGTGTGCGGCCAGGCCGGTCCGCTCGGCTGGGAGATCCCCGCCGCGATCGGCGTCAAGAAGGCCCGGCCGGAGGCCGAGGTCGTCGGGGTGGTCGGCGACTACTCGTTCCAGTTCCTCGTCGAGGAGCTGGCGGTGGCCGCGCAGTACGACGTCGGGTTCGTGCTGATCATGCTCAACAACGAGTACCTCGGGCTGATCCGGCAGGCGGAGACCGGCTACGACATGAACTTCGAGGTCGACATCCACTACGACGCGAACGGCACGGACAACGTCAAGATCATGGAGGCCTACGGCTGCTCGGGCACCCGCGTGCACGAGCCGGCCGAGATCCGGACGTCGCTGGAGTGGGCCCGCAAGGAGGCCGAGCGGACCAGCCGGCCGGTCCTGGTGGAGATCATGATCGAACGTGAAGGCAACGCCGCCATGGGCGCCGCCCTCGACGCCGTCAAGGAGTTCGAGCCCGCCTGACACCCGCGTGACCACGGCCGCCGCACGAGACCCTGACCTCGTGCGGCGGCCTTTCCGTGTCCGCGATCAAGCGGTTGTCGGAAAGTACAAACTCAGGCCCGAAATTCACCCTTCTTTCAGGGGTTTTGCCGTGGTCGGAGCCACAGTTCACCGTGTGTACTCCGTACCGAAGCAGCCCCGAAAGGACGTCCACAGTGGAATTCCTCCGACCCGCCTCGCTGGCCGACGCGCTCGCCGCGAAGGCCGCGAACCCCGGTGCGGTCCCGATCGCCGGCGGCACGGACGTGATGGTCGAGCTCAACTTCGACCACCGCCGTCCCGAAGCCCTGCTCGACCTCGGCCGGGTCGCCGAGCTCCACGAGCACGGCGCCGACGGCGGCCGGATCCGGATCGGCGCGGCCGTGCCCTACACCCGGATCATCACCGAACTGGGCGCACAGCTGCCCGGCCTCGCGATGGCTTCGCGGACCGTGGGGTCCCCGCAGATCCGCAACCGCGGTTCCGTGGGCGGCAACCTGGGCGCAGCTTCGCCTGCGGGCGACTCGCACCCGGCGCTGCTGGCCGCGGACGCGGAGGTCGAGATCGCGTCGGTGCGCGGCACCCGGATCGTCGCGGCGAAGGACTTCTACGTCGGCGTCAAGCGGAACGTCCTGGAGCCGGACGAGCTGATCACGTCCGTGCTGCTGGCCCCGGCCACCGGGCCGCAGCAGTTCAGCAAGATCGGCACCCGCAACGCCATGGTCATCGCCGTCGCCGCCTTCGGGCTGGCGCTGCACCCGGACCAGCGGCGCGTCGGCACCGGCGTCGGCTCGGCCGCGCCCACCCCGCGCCGGGCGTTCGAAGCCGAGGAGTTCCTGGCCGGCGAGCTGGACTGGGACGCCCCGAAGGCCCTGAACGACTCGGTGAAGCGCCGCTTCGGCGACCTGGTGGCCGCGGCCGCCGCGCCGATCGACGACGTCCGGGGGAGCGCGGCCTACCGCCGGCACGCCCTGGGCGTGATGGCGCGGCGGACCCTGACCTGGGCCTGGACCGACTACTGCGGAGGGAGCGCGAAGTGCGCGTGAACGTCACCGTCAACGGCGAGCCCCGCCGGGCGGACAACGTCTGGGAAGGCGAAAGCCTCCTGTACATGCTGCGCGAGCGGCTCGGCCTGCCGGGCTCGAAGAACGCCTGTGAGCAGGGCGAATGCGGTTCCTGCACGGTGTACGTCGACGGCGTCCCGGCGTGTTCCTGCCTGGTCGCGGCCGGGCAGGCCGAGGGCCGCGACGTCGTCACGGTCGAAGGGCTCGCTTCCGGCGACGACCTGGACCCGGTGCAGGAGTCGTTCGTCGAGCGCGGCGCCGTCCAGTGCGGGTTCTGCACCCCCGGCCTGCTGGTCGCCGCGCACGACCTGATCGAGCGTGTCCCGGACCCGAGCGACGTCGAGATCCGCGAGGCGCTGGCCGGCAACCTCTGCCGCTGCACCGGCTACGAGAAGATCCTCGACGCCGTCCGCGACGCAGCCGCGAAGAAGGCCGTCCGATGAGCGCCCCGGCCCGCTCCCCGCAGGAGCTGCACGACACGATCGCCGGCGGCATCGGCGAGAGCCCGCTGCGCCCGGACGGCACGCTCAAGGTCCGCGGCGAGTTCGCCTACTCCTCCGACCTGTGGCACGAGGACATGCTGTGGGGCGCGACCCTGCGCAGCCCGCACCCGCACGCCCGGATCGTCCGCCTCGACGTCTCCCGCGCGCTGGCCCAGCCCGGTGTGCACGCCGTGCTGACCCACGAAGACGTGCCGGGGGAGAACGTCTACGGCCTCAAGTACCAGGACACCCCCGCGCTGGCCGCGGACCTGGTCCGCTTCCAGGGTGAGCCGGTCGCGATCCTCGCCGCGGACCACCCGGAGATCGCGCGGCAGGCGCTCAAGGAGATCGTCGTCGAGTACGACGTCCTCGAGCCGATCACCGACCCCGAGCGGGCCGCGCACGACGACACGCTGCCGAAGCTGCACCCGGGTGGGAACCTGGTCCGCCACCAGCGAATCGTCAAGGGCGACCCGGCGGCGACCGCGGACGTCGTCGTCTCCGGCGTCTACGAGATCGGCATGCAGGACCAGGCGTTCCTCGGCCCGGAGTCCGGGCTCGCGGTGCCGGCCGAGGACGGCGGAGTCGACCTCTACCTGGCGACCCAGTGGTTGCACGTCGACCAGCGCCAGACGGCGAAGGCCCTGGGGCTCCCGCTGGACAAGGTCCGGCTGACGCTGTCCGGGGTCGGCGGTGCGTTCGGCGGCCGCGAGGACCTGTCGATGCAGATCCACTCGTGCATGCTCGCGCTGCGGACCGGGCGTCCGGTGAAGATGAGCTACAACCGGCTGGAGTCGTTCTTCGGGCATGTCCACCGCCACCCGGCGAAGATGTACTACGAGCACGGCGCCACTAGCGACGGCAAGCTCGTCTACGTGCGCGCCAAGATGTACTTCGACGGCGGCGCGTACGCGTCGAAAACCCCGGTCGTGGTCGGCAACGGCACCACGCTCAGCGTCGGCCCGTACAACGTGCCGAACGCGCACATCGAGGGCTGGGGCGTCTACACCAACAACCCGACCTGCGGCGCGATGCGCGGTCTGGGCGCGGTCCAGCCGACCTACGCCTACGAGTCCCAAATGGACAAACTGGCCGCCGCCCTGGGCATGGACCCGGCCGAACTGCGGATCCGCAACGCGCTGAGCGAAGGGTCCACTGTGGTCACCGGCCAGGTCGTGGACTTCCCGGCGCCGGTGGCGGAGCTGGTCCAGCGCCTGCGTGACCTGCCGCTGCCGCCCGAACCCACCGGCGAACGCGACATCCGCGAGCTGCCCGGCGGCGCGTCCAACACCACCCACGGCGAAGGTGTCGTCCGTGGCGTCGGGTACGGCGTCACGATCAAGAACATCTCCTACGCCGAAGGTCTCGACGACTACTCGACCGCCCGCGTCCGGCTGGAGGTGCTCGGCGGCGAGGCGGTCGCGATGGTGCACACCGCCGCGGCCGAGGTCGGCCAGGGCCTGGTCACCCTGCAGCAGCAGATCGCCCGCACCGAGCTGGGCCTGACGCGGGTGAGCGTGCACCCGGCCGACACGAGCGTCGGCGACGCCGGCTCCAGCTCGGCGTCGCGCCAGACCTACGTGACCGGCGGCGCGGTCCGCAACGCCTGCCGCGCGGTCGCCGACGCCGTGTACGCCCTCGCCGCGGTCCGCCTCGGCCGTCCCGCCGACGGGCTCACGCTGAGCGGCGGCAAGGTGGTCGCGGCCGACGGTGAGGTCGTCGCGGACCTCGCCGACCTGCTCGGCGAGACGGCGATCGAGGAGACCCGCGAGTTCCACCACCGCAAGACCTACCCGCTCGACCCCGAGACCGGCCAGGGTGACGCCCACGTCCAGTACGGGTTCTCGGCGCACCGCGCGGTGGTCGACGTCGACCTGGACCTCGGGCTGGTCAAGGTGGTGCAGCTCGACTGCGCCCAGGACGTCGGCAAGGCGATGAACCCCGACGCCGTCATCGCCCAGATCCAGGGCGGCTCGGCGCAGGGCCTCGGCCTCGCCGTGATGGAGGAGATCCTGGTCAAGGACGGCAAGGTCCGGAACCCGTCGTTCACCGACTACCTCATCCCGACCATCCTCGACATGCCCCCGATGCGCGTCGACGTCCTCGAACGGCCTGACCCGCACGCGCCCTACGGCGTCCGCGGCGTCGGCGAGCCACCGACGATCTCGGCCACCCCGGCGATCGCCAACGCCATCCGCGCGGCCACCGGCCTCGAGCTGCCGCGCGTCCCCATCCGCCCCGAGCACATCACTGGAGTCTGAGATGACCACGTCGCTTTCCGTCGAACAGGAATGGCTCGACCAGGCCATCCGCATCGCGGAGACCAACGTCGCGAACGGCGGCGGTCCGTTCGGCGCCCTGGTTGCCCGCGACGGCGAGATCGTCTCGACCGGCGTCAACCGCGTCACCGCGAACCTCGACCCGACCGCGCACGCCGAAGTCGTCGCGATCCGCGCGGCCTGCCAGGCCCTCGGCGACTTCAAGCTGGACGGCTGCGTGCTCGTCTCCAGCTGCGAGCCGTGCCCGATGTGCCTGTCCTCGGCGCTGTGGGCGCGGGTGGACAAGGTGATCTTCGCCGCCGACCGCGACGACGCGGCCAAGGCCGGCTTCGACGACCGTGCCTTCTACGAACTGTTCGACCGTCCGCGCGAAACGTGGACGGTTCCCGTGACGCGACTGTCCACGAAGGATGGTTTCGCACCCTTCGCGGCCTGGCTCGACAAGGCCGACCGCACCGACTACTGACCCACAAGGCCAGCTGACCGGAGCACAACCGAATCGAACGTCCCGCTCGCCAGGCACGGCGTTGTGCCTCGGCCTGGCCGAGCACACCCACCGGCAAGGGCAGGACGCATGACCCAGACCGAAGTCCCCACCCCCGTGGCCGACGAAGTACCCGCGCCACGGCGATCTTTGCTCGACAAGCTGTTCGAACTGCGCGCCCGGCAATCCACGGTAGGCCGCGAGGTCCGCGGCGGCGTCACGACGTTCGTCGCGATGGCCTACATCGTGCTGCTCAACCCGCTCATCCTCGGCGCCTCCGCCGACATCACCGGCGCCCGGCTCTCCGCGGCGCAGGTGACCACCGCGACGGCGCTGGCCGCCGCCGTGATGACGATCCTCATGGGGGTCGTCGGCAACGCGCCCCTCGCGCTGGCCGCCGGCCTCGGCATCAACGGCATCGTCGCGTTCCAGATGGCCCCGACGATGACCTGGGCGCAGGCCTTCGGGCTGGTCGTGCTGGAAGGCGTCTGCATCGTGCTGATGGCCGTCAGCGGAGTCCGCGAACGGATCATGAACGCCATCCCGCGGCCGCTCAAGATGGCGATCACCGTCGGGATCGGGCTCTACATCGCCCTGGTCGGGCTGGTCAGCGCCGGGTTCGTGACCCGGGTGCCGGACGCGGCGCAGACCACGGTCCCGGTCCGCCTCGGGGCGAGCGGGCACCTGCACGGCTGGCCGATCGTCGTGTTCTGCTTCGGCCTGCTGCTGATGATCGTGCTGATGGCCCGCAAGGTCCCGGGTGCGGTGCTGATCAGCATCGGCGTGGCGACGGTGTTCGCCGTCGTGCTGCACGAGGGGTTCGGTGTCGGCGGCTGGGGTCTCACCACCCCGGCCCTGCCCGACCACGTCGTCGCAGCCCCCGACTTCGGGCTCTTCGGGCACATCGACCTCTTCGGCGGGTTCGCCTCGGCGGGGGCGCTCGCGGCGACGGTCTTCCTGTTCACCCTGGTGCTCTCCGGCTTCTTCGACGCGATGGGCACGATCACGAGCGTCTCGGACGAGGCCGGGCTGTCGAAGAACGGCAAGGTCCCGCGGATGGGCCGGATCCTGCTGGTCGACGGCGCGGGCGCGATCGCGGGCGGTGTCACGGGTTCGTCGCCGAACACCGTGTTCCTCGAGTCCGCGGCCGGCGTCGGCGAAGGCGCCCGGACCGGCCTCGCCAGCTTGGTCACCGGCCTGCTGTTCGCCGGGACGCTGCTGTTCACCCCGCTCGCCGGCGTGGTCCCGGCCCAGGCCGCGGCGCCCGCGCTGGTCGTCATCGGCGGCATGATGGTCGCGCAGTGCCGCACCATCCCGTGGAACGACCCGGACTACACGATCCCCGTGTTCCTCACCGCGGCCTTGATCCCGTTCACCTACTCGATCACCAACGGTGTCGGCGCCGGCCTGATCGCGTTCGTGCTGATCAAGATCGGCCGCGGCAAGTGGCGCGAAGCCGGCTGGCTGTTGTCGGTGCTGGCGCTGGTGTTCGCGGTCTACTTCGCCGTCGACGGCGTCGAAGCCCTCTTCCGCTAAGGAGAAACCCCCGTGGCCCTGATGTTCTTCAACGGCGGCGCCATGCGCGGCGAACCGCTGCACCATCTCCTGGCCGGAGCGCCCTTCGTGGCGGAGGCGAAAACCGCGCCGAAGTACCGGTTCTACGCCGTCGGCGACCAGTGCCCGGCGCTGTACCCGGTGTCGCACGGCGGCGCGGAGGTGACCGGCGAGGTGTACGACGTCTCGCTGGACGACCTGCGCGACAAGGTGCTCCCGTCCGAACCTCACGAGCTGGAACTGGGGGTGGTGGAGCTGACCGACGGCAGCTCGGCATTCGCGATGCTGCTGAGGCGGCCGTACACGTCGCACGTCGCGCTGCGGGACATCACCGAGGTCGGCGACTGGCGGGCATACAAGGCGAGCGTGTGAAAGTCCTCGTCGCGCCCGACAAGTTCAAGGGGTCGCTGACCGCGGCCGAGGTGGCGTCGGCGGTGGCCCGGGGCCTCGCCGACGTCCACCCCGGCGTCGAGACGCAGACCCTGCCGGTGGCGGACGGCGGTGACGGCACGGTCGACGCCGCCGTCGCCGCCGGCTTCCGCCGCGTCCGGGTCCCGGCGCGCGGCCCGACCGGCGTGCCGGTGACGGCGTCGTACGCGGTCCGCGGCGACACGGCGGTCGTCGAACTGGCCGAAGCGTCCGGCCTGCACCGGCTGCCCGGTGCGCCGTCGCCGCTCGGCGCGTCCAGTGCGGGCACCGGGGACGTCATCGCGGCCGCGGTGGGCGCGGGCTGCCGCCGGATCGTCCTCGGGGTGGGCGGCAGCGCCTGCACCGACGGCGGCGCCGGCATGCTCGCCGCGCTGGGCGCCCGGCTCCTCGACGCCGCCGGGCGGGAGCTCCCGCCCGGCGGCGCGGCGCTGTCCCGGGTCGTTTCGCTGGATCTGTCCGAACTGGACCTGTCCGAAGTGGACTTCGAGCTGGCGAGCGACGTGGACAACCCGCTCTACGGGCTGAACGGGGCCGCGTTCGTCTACGGCCCGCAGAAGGGCGCGTCACCCGACGACGTCGAGGTGCTCGACGAGGCGTTGCGGCACTGGTCGTCGGTCGCCGGGCCGGCGTTCGCGGACCGGCCGGGCGCCGGGGCCGCCGGGGGAGTGGGCTTCGCCGCGATGGCCGTGCTGGGCGCCCGGATGCGCCCGGGCATCACGCTGCTGCTGGACCTGCTCGGGTTCGGCGCCGCGCTCGCGGGGGCCTCGCTGGTCGTCACCGGCGAAGGCTCGCTCGACCGGCAGACGCTCTCGGGGAAGGCGCCGGCCGGGGTCGCCCGGGCCGCGGCGGAGAAGGGGATTCCGTGTGTCGCGGTGTCCGGGCGGTGTCAGCTGTCCCCATCGGAACTGGCTTCGGCGGGCATCGCGGCCGCGTATGCCCTGACGGACCTGGAGCCCGACCTGGCCCGGTGCATGGCCGACGCCGCGCCGTTGCTGCGGCGGCTAGCCCACCGCGTCGCCGTGGACCACCTCTGACAGGTGCTACCGCAGTTTTGTTATCATTGGAACCATGGTGACGAAGACGGCGGCGGACACCCGGGAGCGCATCCTCGAAGCGGCGGCGGCCCTGCTGGTGGCCGAAGGCCGCGACGGCCTCTCGACCCGCGCGGTCAGCGCCGCGGCGGGGGTCCAGCCGCCCGCGCTGTACCGGCTCTTCGGCGACAAGGACGGCCTGCTCGACGCGGTCGCCGCGTACGGCTTCGACGAGTACCTGACGAGCAAGCGCGCCCTGGGCTCGACCGGCGACGCGGTGGCGGACCTGCGGCGCGGCTGGGACCTGCACGTGGAGTTCGGGTTGTCCCGCCCGGAGTTCTACGTGCTGATGTACGGCGACGCGCGGCCGGGCCGGACCTCGCCCGCGGCCCGGGAAGCCGAGGGGATGCTGCGAAGCATCGTCTCGCGGGTCGCGGAGGCGGGCCGGCTGCGCCTGAGTGTCGACCGCGCGGCGCGGCTGGTGCACGCGACCGGGATGGGCGTGGTGCTGTCGCTCGTCGCGACGCCGGAGGACGAGCGTGACCAGGAGCTGTCGGTGACGGCCCGGGAGACGGTGCTGAGCCGGATCCTCACCGACGTCGAAGCGCCCACGGAGTCCGATCTGCCGGGACGCGCGATCGCGCTGCGGGCCGGGCTCGACGGCGTGGCGGCGCTGACCGAGGCCGAGCGCGTCCTGTTGGCCGAGTGGCTGGACCGCATCGCCGACGCCTGAGCCGTCCGGAGCAGGGCTGGATCGGTTCAGATCGATCGGACATTGCTTGTCACCCACCGGTGGCTCAATATGTTGCGGCTCGCAACATATTGACGACAACGCCGTCGGAGGGTCTTGATGATCAGGTGGAAAGCGGTCCTGGCCTGCGCCGGAGCGGGCGTGCTGCTCGCCGGCGCGCTGCCCGGCACGGCCCTCGCGAGCGGCACCGCGACCGACTGCTGCGGCGGTGGCGCCTCCTGGGCGACCGGCAACAAGTCCGCGCTCGGCACTTCGACGACCACCGGCAGCCCGGTGTGGTTCACCGTCGCCGACGGCGTGACCTCGGAGGTCTTCTACCCGCGCGCCGACGTCCCGAACCTGCAGGACATGCAGTTCGTCGTCACCGACGGATCCAGCTTCGTCGACCTCGAACGCGACGCCACCAACCACGTCGTCTCGATGCCCGACGAGAAAGCGCTCCAGTACACCGTCACCAACACCGCCAAGAGCGGCAAGTACCGGATTACCACCGACTACGTCACCGACCCGGCCCGCGCGACGCTCGTCCGGAACACCCGCTTCCAGTCCCTCGACGGCGGCGCCTACCGCCTGTACCTGCTCGCCAACCCCTCGATGGCCGGCGGCGGCGCCAACGACAACGCGTGGTGGGACGGCACCGGCCTGGTGGCGAGCGGCACCGAGACGCTGTTCGGCGGCGCGGCCACGACCGTCGTGTCGGCACTGCGCGTCTCGACCGGGTTCACCGCACACGACAACGGCTACAGCGGCGCGGGCAGCGACTGCCTGGTCGACCTGCGCGCCGACAAGACCCTGAACAACCAGTTCGACAACGTCTCCGGCACCGGCAACGTCGTCCAGTGTGGACAGATCCCGGTCGGCACGGACACCACGTTCACCGTCGCCCTCGGCTACGGCAGCACCGCGGCCGCCGCCACCTCGGCGGCGACCGGGTCGCTGAGCAGCGGGTTCTCCGCCGTGGCGACGTCCTACCGCGGCGGCTGGAACTCCTATGTGGGCGGTCTGAAACCCGCCCCCGCCAGCGTTTCCGGCGACACCCAGCGGCGTCGCGCCTACTACGTCGCCGCAATGGCGCTCAAGACCGCCGAGGACAAGCAGCACCCCGGCGCGAGTGTCGCGGGCCTCGCGACGCCATGGGGCAACTTCACCAACGGCGACCAGCTCAACGACGGTTACCACCGCGTCTGGGGCCGTGACCTCTACCAGCAGGCGACCGGCCTGCTCGCCGCGGGCGACACCGCGCAGGCCAAGCGGATGGCCCAGTTCCTGTGGAACTCCCAGTGGATCGGCAGCCCGACCGCCGGGGACGGCACGACCTACCCGGCGGGCTCGTTCCCGCGCTACAGCCCGGTTTCCGGGGTCACCGGGGCGAGCGCCCAGCAGCTCGGCTGCTGCGAACAGCTCGACCAGGACGCCGACGCGATCCTTCTCGCGTGGCTGACCGGAGTCACCGACGCCTCGACGTACTCGAAGGTCAAGACGACGGCGAACCACCTCGTCGCGACCGGCCCGGACACCACCGAGCGATGGGAAGAGCAGTACGGCAAGTCACCGTCGTCGATCGCCGCCGAGATCGCCGGGCTGATCGCGGCCGGCGCCATCGCCCGGGCCAACGGCGACACCGCGAGCGCGACGTCGTGGGAGTCCACAGCGGACTCGTGGCGCAACTCCCTGGCCGGCTGGACCGTGACGACGTCCGGCTACTGGGGCGGGCACACCTACTACGAACGCCTCGACCGCGCCGGGAACCCCAACGACGGCGCGACGATCTGCTTCGACGAAGGCTGCTTCTACGAACACGACGTCACCGACTTCGGGTTCCTCGACCTGGTGCGCCTCGGCATCCGCCCGGCCAACGACACGACGATCGCGAACTCGGTCGCGCCGACGGCCGCCGCGTCCGACGGCAACGCACCGATGCAGGTGACGCTGCCCAACGGCGACGTCTACTTCCACCGCTACCCGCACGACAACTACGGCGAGAGCACCTCGACCTGCAACGGCTGGCCCGCGGGCGGAAGCCAGCGCTTCGGACGGCTGTGGCCGGTGCTGTCGGGGGAGCGTGGCCAGTACGAACTGGCCAACGGCCGCTCTGCCAGTGTCTACCTCAAGTCCATGGCGGACTCGGCGAACGACGGGTACTTCGTGCCCGAGCAGGTCTGGGACCGCGCCGATGTCGGCTGCTTCGGGCTGGGCCGCCCGACCGGCAGCGCGGGCCCGCTGATGTGGGCCGAGGGCCAGTACCTGCGGCTCGCGCAGAGCATGGACGCGGGCCACAACCTCGACACCCCGTCGATCGTCAAGTCCCGCTACGGCACCTGAGCGCCGAGCTTGCGGGCCCGGGTCAGCAGCTTCTCGACCCGCGCCCGCAGCTCGGGCGTCTCCCGGTCGAGATCCGGCAGCAGGTTCGTGTAGTCGGCCACGAGGGTCCGGTAGCTCCGGGCGAACTTGCTCGCAGGCTTCTGACGGGCGTAGCGCTTGTCGAGGTCGATGATCTCCTGGGCCAGCACGGCCGTGGCCGCCGCCAGCTCGGACCGCTCGTCTGCTTCGGCGTCCCGGCGTTCGCGCCGCATCACCGCCACCTGCCCGGTCCGGCGGCCGACGACGTAGAGCGCCAACGAGCCCAGGACCACCGCGCCGACCGCGGCCGACGCGATCAGGTAGCGCGGCAGCGAGGGGCTGACCGCGCGGCCGCCGTCGGGGATCGCGCCGGACTTCACCAGCAGGTCGTAGTTGACGACCATGACCTTCAACGCGTCCACCGGCCGGTCGGTGAAGGCGTCGATGCCGTTGCCGATCATCGACTCCGCGACGTACGCCTTGCCGAAGTTCTCGTCGTCCCCGCCGGGCAGCTGCGAGCAGCCGTACTTCTTGAAGTCGTCGCCGTCCCGGCTGAGCATCACGGCGAGAGTGCCGTCGACCGCGCTGCCGAGGCTGTCGCACGCGTCGCTCAGGTCCGCGCCCGGTTCGAGGAACGCCACCACCAGCCGCCGGTTGCCGATGACGCGTTCGGCGGCCGGCTGGTCGAGCGTGACCCCGGGCGCGACGTACACCGACGCCGACCGCAGCTGCCGGGCGACCGGGCCGTCGAACACGCCCGCCGACCACACCGCCCAGCCCGCGAGCACGAGGCAGCCGAGCACCGCGATCCCGAACGCGGAGCGGAAGAAGCGGATCACGAGAGCCTCCCTCGCAGGTACGCGGCGGGCCGGTAGTCCGGACGGCCGAGCAGCCCGGCGGTGGTGTCCAAATCGGACTCGGCCGCGTCGAGCAGGCCGTGCACGTGCCGGTCCGGCAGTTTCTCCGTGAACGCCTCCCGGGCCGCCGTCAGCTGGGTGATCCCGCGGGTCAGGGCCGCGGCCGACGCGCCGTCGGTGAGCCCCGAGACCTCGACGGCGAGCGCGGTCAGCCCGGCCAGGCGCGCCGGAACGCCGGCTCCGGCGGGCCGGGTCGGGCGCCCCACCCGGCGGGCCGAGAGGACGAGGAACCCGACCGCGCAGGCGGCGAACAGCCACGGCAGCGCGGGCAGCGCGACCCGCAGCGGGTCGAACGGCGTGTAGGGGAGCGGGCGGTCGAACAGCCCGGCGTAGCGGATGGCCGTGACGCGGTCGAGCCACGCACCGAGGACGTTGCGCTGCGGGTAGGCGTACGTGCCGAGGCGGTCGGCGAACTGGCCGTAGAAGCTCGCCGTCACGACGTCGGAGAAGGCGGCGGCCGACGGGCCGTCGTACTCGATCCACTGGCCGTAGAGCACGACGATCGGCCGGCCGGGGAACTCCTTCGCCAGCGCCGGTCCGAAGTGGACCAACGGCTGCCCGGCCGGCTGCTGCGGCAAGGCGACGTACAACGGCTGCGCGCCGGGGAACGCGGCGGTCGTCGCGGGCACGTCCTTCAGCGTCGCGCCGGGCGCGACGAACCGGCCGGTGCCGCGCAGCGCCGTGGTGGCTTCGGCCAGCTCGCCGGCCGTCGGGTCGCGCCGGGCGATCGGGGCCTGGTCCGGCGGCTCGGGCCGGTGGTTCAGGTGGGCGATCAGGGTGGTCAGCGACTCGGTGACGTCGCCGGTGGCGAATTGGTGGACCCACTCGCTCGCGCGGTCGGCCGAGGCCTGGAGGATCCCGCCGCTGACCTCGGTGCCGACCACACGGACGGTTGCCGCTTCGACGTCGTGCAGCCGGGTTTCGTCGTCCTTCTTGAGCCCGGGCGGCGCGACGAGGATCCGGTAGTCCGTGCCGCCGGCCGCGGCCTTCACAGCCTGGTCGTCCCAGGTCGCGATCGAGCCCGGCAGCCGCACGACAGAAGACGTCTTGAGCATCGCGGCGAGCTGGTCGTCCGACGGGATCGTGGCGCCGCTCAGCTCACCGGCCGAGCCCTCGGGGATCGGGTCCTTCGCCGCCGGCGCCTGGCCGTAGCTGACGTCGGTGCTCTGCTTCTGCACGAGGAGGAACGTCACGAGCACGGCGACGGCCACCGCGGGCAGGCTCCACCGGAGCGCGTCCGGCCACCGGCTAGTCACGAGCGGCTCGCCAAAGCGCGTCGGCACGACGTGCGTGCTCCTCGGCCGCCTGGGCGGCCCGCACACCGCCGTGCGCGCCCGCGAGAGTCTCTGCCCGGGTCAGCAGCTGCTCGGCTTCGGGCAGGGGAGCGGCCGCGGCGTCCCGGCTCACGGCCGCGCTGTCGATCGCCGCCCGCGCGGCCGACCACGCCGTCCTCCGACGCAGGTCGCGCTCCCGCAGGCGGGGCACCACGACCACGCCGAACCCGGCGGCGGCGATCACCACCGCGCCGAGCACCCACACCAGCCACGTCATCCGGCCACTTTCGCACGCCGGTCGATCACCGGACCAAGTGGACGGTCTTCGCGGCGGGCACGAACGTCGCCGTCTGGCCGCGGGTGAGGGCGACGCTGTCCGTCTCGAGGCCGTCGCCGAACGCCACCAGGCGGTCGGACTCGACCTCGACCGTCAGCGGCGCCGACGTCAGATCCCCTTCGGTGCACGTCGTTCCGGTCGTCGGTGACGGCCACACCTCCCGCACGAACCAGACGAGCCGCTGTTCACCGGGCGCGGGCAGCCGGAGCCCGCTCCCGCGTTCCCGCCACACCGACCCGCACCAGCCGGTCGCGCCGGTGCCCGTCCCGACCAGGATCCCCGACGACGCCTGGCGTTCCGCCGGCCCGCTCCCGACCCCCAGCCGGTAGCGGGCCGTCTGGTGCCCGGCGTGCCCGAGGTAGATCTCGTTGAGCGCGAGCAGCCGCTGGCCGTCGTCGGCGGTGAGCTCGGCCATCGTCCGGCGCTCGACGTCGCCGGTGGCGCGCACCAGGTCCGCGACGGCGGCGGCCGGGTGCTTGACCAGGACGCCGGGCGCGCCGGGGGCCACGCCGACCACCGGCTGGCCGTCGAGGTACTTGGCGACGTTGGCGACCAGCCCGTCCTGGCCGACGACCACCACGATGTCCTCCGGGGTGAACAGGAACCGGTCGAGGTCCGCGCGTTCGACCTCACCCCGGCGCCAGTCGAGCGGGATCGCCGCCGACGCCGAGGCGAGCGCCGCGCGCACGGCGGCGTCCGCCTCGGTCACCTCGGCGAGGTCACGTCCGCGTGTGCGGAGGAAGAACTCCGCCTGGCCGCGGGTGCCGTGCCGGGCCAGCAGCTCGGCCAGCTCAGTGCGGCGGTGCACCAGCACCACCCGCGGAGCGAGGCTCACGACCGCACGCCCAGCTTCGTCAGCAGCGGCGTGAGCAGGTCGGGTGTCAGGACCAGGCTGTCGATCTGCGGCAGGTTGCCGGCCAGCTCCTTCAGCGCCAGCCCGGTGAGCACACCTTCCGGCAGGTCGCGGTAGGCCGCGAGCCGGGCCGCCTCACCGGCCGCCTCTGCCTCGCCGAGCGCCTGCTTGCCCGCCGCCTCGACCGCGGTCAGCCGCTCCTTCCGCGACGCCTGCGCCTCGGTCTCGATGCGGCTCGCGGCGGCCGCCTCCTCGGCCTGCCGCCGGGCGTTCGCGCCCCGCTGCGTCAGCAGCTGCTCCTCCCGGCGGGCCAGCTCGATCTGGCTCTGCAGCTCGTTTTCGCTGATCGCGCGTTCCCGTTCGACGGCCATCGCGCGGCGCTCGTAGGTCGCCCGGTCGGCTTCCTGCTGCACCTTCTCCCGCGCGGTCGTCTGCAGCGCCTTCTCGACCTCCGGCTCGGCCCGGATGGCGACCACCCGCACGTCGAGGACGGACGTGCCGGTCTGCGCGAGCCGGGCGTCCTCCTCGGCCAGCCCGGCGCGAATCCGGTCGCGGACCGCGCTCACGCCGTCGACGAGCGCGGTGGCGAGGTCGATGCGGGTGAGCACCTCGAGGGCGTACTGCTGGACGTTCTCGGTGAGCAGCCCGCTGATCTGGCCGAGCGGGTCGCTTCTCCAGCGCCCGGTGCCGGGGTCGATGGAGAAGTCGATGCGCTGCGCGGCCACCGCCGGGTCCTCGATCCGGAAGGTGAGGGCGAGCTGGACGGTGACGTCCTGGAAGTCGGCGGTGCGCGCGTGGAACAGCAGGGGCAGCTCCCGGTCGTCGACCGGCACCTCCGAGACCACGGCGGTCAGCGGCCGGTACCAGAACGACAGCCCGATGCCGTCGTGCGCGAGCTTGCCGCGGCGGTGGTGGCGGATGTGCACGGTGGGTGCGCCCCGCAGGTGCCGGAACCCGAACCGGCGGCTGATGTCGGCCATGTGCCCTCCTCTTATCGTCGCCGTGACGATATGCGGTGGGCGGCCTAATCGTCAAGCTGACGATTAGGAGGTAGGGTGGTGGCATGGGTCACCCGCCGTTCGCCGTCACCGTGGATCTGGTCGTGCTCACCCTGACCGGGGACGAGCTGTGCGCACTGGTGGTGCGCCGGGGAGTTTCGCCGTACCTGGGCGAATGGGCGCTGCCGGGTGGGTTCGTCCGCGCGGACGAGGACCTGTCGGAAGCGGCGCGGCGCGAACTGGCGGAGGAGACGGGCCTGGCGCCGGGAACCGTCCACATCGAACAGCTGGCGGGGTACGGCGCGCCGGACCGGGACCCGCGGATGCGGGTGGTGACGGTGGCGTACCTGGCGCTGGCCCCGAACCTGCCGACCCCGTCCGCGGGCACGGACGCGGCCGAGGCGCGCTGGGCCCCGGTGCGAGCGCTGGGCGGCGAGCACCTGGCGTTCGACCATGACCGCATCCTGGCGGACGGGCTCGAGCGCGCCAGGGCGAAGCTGGAGTATTCCCCGCTGGCAACGGCGTTCTGCGCCCCGGAGTTCACCGTGGCCGAGCTGCGGCGGGTGTACGAGCTGGTGTGGGACACGCGGCTGGATCCGCGGAACTTCCACCGGAAGGTGACGGGGGCGGAGGGCCTGTTGGAGCCTACGGGCCGGACGACGACCCGTGATGGGGGACGGCCGGCGCAGTTGTATCGGCGGGGGAAGGCGGAGTTGTTGTACCCGCCGATGTTGCGAGGTTGATCGCGCCCGGCCGGGCTGCGCCGCGCTGAGCCGGGCCGCGCTGAGCCGGGCTGCGCTGGGCCGCGATTGCAGCCTCCGCGTCGGGGTCCGGATTGCCGCCGTGCCGGGCCCGGGCTGCGCCGGGCCAGACCGAGTCGCGATCGCCGCTGCCGCGCCGGGCTGGGCCCCGCCGGGCTGGGCCGCGCCGGCTCCCGATTGCCGCCGCGGCGGGCCCGGACTGCGCCGGGCCAGGCCGCCGGGCCGGGCCCCGCCGGGCCAGACCGAGTCGAGATCGCCGCGGTCGCCCGGGGCGCGGCGGCTCACCAGCGCCGTTTCAACCCCCGACCCGTCAGGCCACGCGGGCCGGAACCAGCTTCCGGGCCGCGCCCATCAACGGCAGCAGCCGCGTGCCGAAATTGCGCACCGCCAGCCCGCCGCGGGTTGCCGGGATCAGCAACGCCGCGGCCGTGGAGACGTTGCGCTGCTTGGGTTCCACCAGCTTGCGGTGCGCCTCCTCGTAACGCCGGAACGCCGAGGCCGCGTCGTCCGGGGTCCGGCCCAGCTCCGAGGTCAGCGTGTACGCGCCCGCCATCGCCAGCGTCGAGCCGTCGCCGAACAGGGATACGCACGACGCCGCGTCGCCGGCCAGGGCGATGCGACCCGTGCTCCAGCTGTCCATCCGCACCCGGCTCACCGCGTCGAAGTACAGGTCGTCGGCCTCCCGCACGCGCTCTAGCAGCTCCGGCACGCGCCACCCGGCGCCCTCGTACGCCGAGAACAGCATCCGCTTGTGCAGCGCGGTGTCCCGGTAGTCGAACCCCGGCACCGCGTCGCCGCGGAACATGAACGCCGCGATCCCGTGCCCGCGCGACGGGTGGACCGCGACCGCCCGGCCCGGCGAGTTGTACATCACCAGCTCGGTGCGGTCGGCCGGCGCCTCGGCGAGCGGCAGCGTCGCGATGTAGACGCCCATGTGCTCGACGAACGCCGCTTCCGCGCCGAACGCCAGCCGTCGCACCGCCGAGTGCAGTCCGTCCGAGCCGAGCACGAGGTCGAAACGCCGGGGCGCGCCGCGCTCGAACGTGACGTCGACACCGCCGTCGTCCTGGTGGAGCCCGGTGATCGAGTCGTGGAAGACGAACTCGGCGTCCTCGCTCGCCGCTTCGTACAGGGTCGCCGCGAGGTCGGTGCGGGGTAGCTCGATGTCGGTGTCGCTGCCGAGCACGCTCATCGGGACGCGCCCGGTCCGGCGGCCGGCGTCGTCGACGAACTTCAGCGACCTCGCGTCGGTGCTGGCTTCGCGCAGCTTCGCGGTGATGCCCATCCGGTCGGCCACCTGCGACGCCGGCCCGCGGACGTCCACCGGGCTGCCGCTCGAGCGCATCCCGGCGGCGCGCTCCACCACGGTGGGCCGGAAGCCCGCGCGGGCCAGCCAGTAGGCCAGCGTCGGCCCGGCGACCCCGGCGCCGGAGATCAGTACGGTCTGCTCGTTCATCTGAACCCCCATCTCGGTCCTGACCATCGGTCAGTCCCGACCGTACGCTCCTGTCCATCGGTCAGGCAACCCGCTAGGCTCACGTGATGACGGACGACACCCGCGCCCGGATCCTGCGCGTCGCTCTCGAAGAGTTCTCGACGCGCGGCTACCACGCGACGTCGGTGCGGGAGCTGGCCGAGCTCGTCGGCGTCACGAAGACCGCGGTGCTCTACCACTTCCCGGGCAAGGCGGACATCGTCACGGCGCTCGCCGAGCCGATGTTGGCCGACGTCGAGGTGGCGATGGCGAAGGCGGCCGAGGCCGCCGACCCGCGCCGGGCCGCGATCGAAGGACTCCTCGACGTCTGGCTGAGCCACCGGTACCTGCTGCGGATGAACCTGCGCGATCTCGGCCTGACCGCGTCGGACACGGTGTTCGAGCGGTTCCGCGACGGCATGCTGCAGGCGAACCTGCTGGTGGCGGGCCCGGAACCCGACCTCGCGGCGCAGGTGCGGGCGGCACAGGCGATCGCGATGCTGAGCGACCCGGTGGTCCTGTTCGCCGACGCCCCGGCGGCCGAGCTGCGCGCGGCAGTCCTCGACGGCGTCGACCGGCTGTTCACCGCGGCCGAACCCAAGACCCGCGGCCGCCGCGGCCGGCCCACGGTGATGAGCCCGGAGACGGTCGAGGCCGCCCAGCGCCTCTACGACGCGGGCCACGCCCCGGCCGACATCGCGGCCGCACTCGGCGTCTCCCGGGCGACGATCTACCGCCACCTGCCCGGCGCAGAATAGTGAGACGATTTCTGAGACTTATTGAGACGGCTCCGCGGTGACCTCGATGGCGGGCAACGCCGAGAGCTGGTCGGCCGGCATCCGGGACGCCGTCTCGAAAACCTTCTGTTGGTGCTCCTTGATGCGCTCGTCGACGAGCCGGCTCAGCTCGAAGGCGAGCCGGCCGGTCTGGCGGACCGTCACGTCGTCCACCAGCGGTCGCACGGCCGAAGTGATGACGATGCCCGCGGCCTCGCCGGTCCCGGTCTGGGAGACGCCGACGGAGTAGGACTCGCGCGGGTTGACCGCCCCGTCGATCGAGAAGTCGCGGATCTTGCCGAGCAGCTCGTGCCACTCGGCGACCTCACCCTGCACCCCGGTCGCCTCGACGTCCGCCGGGGTCAGGTTCATGCCGCGGTCACCGGTGCGGAAGCAGCGCGCGTAGGAGTTCACCGCCGACACCCACAGCGACTCGACGAGGACGGCGTCCCGCCGGGGCCGTTCCAGCTCGGCCACCAGCCGTTCGCAGCACTGCAGCGTGAACTGGAGGTCGTCGAAGATCGCGACGAGATCGGCCAGGCCCAGCGCACCGGGCGTGGTCAGCAACCGCGCGCTCGACGGCGCCGTCGTGGAGTGGCTCATCCGGGGACGCTCCTGTCCTGGCGTGGACCTCCACGACACCGCATGCGGGCCGCCGCGGGGGTCTCAATTTGCGACACCACCCGCCAGTGGCCGGAACCAGAGTGTGAACGACGTCTTCTGCGGCGCCAGCCGGTACCGCGGCAGGACTCCGGGCCCGCACGACGCCGACCCCAGCCCGTGCTGCGCGACGTCCAGCGTCAGATGCACCAGGTCCCCGGCCACCAGGTCCGCCGTGTGCCGGGCCTCCTCCAGCTGGGCCGCCGTCCAGCGGCGGGCCGTGAAGTCGAACGTCGGGGCGCCGTCGACGCGGATGCCCGCGCCCGACGGGGTGGTCAGGCTCGCCCAGCGGGCCGCCGCCCGGTTGCCGTTCTCCTGTGGGTACACGTACGGCGTCTGCAGGCCGTCGACGCTGCTGGAGAACCGGCCGATGCGCGCCGCCTGGTGGCTGTCCGGGTACGCCTCGCCCGGGCCGCTGCCGAACCACTCGGCCGTGCCGAGCTCGCCCGGGATGGCCATCGTGACACCCAGCCGGGGGAGCGTCTCCGGCAGTGCGCCGTCCGGGGTCACGTCCACCGTGAGCCGCAGGCGGTCGGCGAACGCCGTCCACGTGTAGTCCGCGAACAGCCCGAACGGCTGCGCCGGCGGGGCGACGCGGGTGCGGACCACCAGCTCGTCGCCGTCGGCGTCGACCGAGATCACCCGGTGCTGCATCCGGTGCAGCCCCGCGTCGAGCCACTGTGACGCCTCGGACGGCCCGGGCGACGAGCCGCGGTCGTTGTCCGTCGTCGCGCGCCAGACGTCCAGGCGGGGCCCCGTCACCGCGTGCCCGCCGAGCGTGCTCAGCACGCCGGTCGCCGGGTCGAACTCGCCGACGCCCAGGACGAGCCGGCCGGCCGTGCGGAACACCGGGCCGCGCGACGGTAGCGGTGGTGACGCCGGGGCCTCCGACACCGGCAGCTGCCCCCACCCGACGACGTGGCCTGCGGGCGCCCATGACGTCGCGGCCTTCAGCGACGCCGAGACGGTCAGCCACGACTCGCCCGAGGTGGGCGGCAACGCGGGGAGCGGCACCGACACGCTCTGTCCGGAGTGGACGACCGGGACGTCGAGAGTCCCCGAGGCGACCGCGGTCCCGTTTTCCTCGAGCACCCAGGTGAAGGCGAGGTGCCCGGTCGTCGAGAAGTCGTAGTGGTTCGACACGCGGACACCGGCGAGATCGGCCGAGATCCGGACCGGCTCGATGATCTTCGCGTACTCGGCCAGCCCCGGTGACGGTGTCCGGTCCGGGAACACCAGGCCGTCGATCACGAAGTTGCCGTCGTGGATCGGCTCGCCGAAGTCCCCGCCGTAGGCGAAACCGGCCGCAGTGGACAGACCGTGGTCGATCCACTCCCAGACGAACCCGCCCTGGCAGTTCGGGTACCGTTCGAACAGCTCGCGGTACTCCAGCAGTCCGCCCGGGCCGTTGCCCATCGCGTGCCCGTACTCGCAGAGCAGGAACGGCAGGTCACGGCGTCGCTCGTTCTCGTCGTCACGCTCCCCGATCCGCGCGACCTCGGCGTGCGTCGCGTACATTCTGCTGTGGACGTCCACATAGGAACAGTCGTGGTCACCCTCGTAGTGCACCGGCCGGCTCGGGTCCCGGTGGCGCACCCACTCCGCCATCCGCGCCAGGTTCTCGCCGGTGTGGCTCTCGTTGCCGAGCGACCAGAGGATCACGCTGGGCCGGTTCTTGTCCCGTTCCACCGTGCGCCGCATCCGGTCGAGGTAGGCGTCGGCCCACCTCGGCTCTGAGCTGGGATTCCGGTCCCACCCCAACGGTCCGAAGCCGTGGGTTTCGAGGTCGCACTCCTCGATCACCCAGAGGCCGTGTTCGTCGCACAGCTCGAGGAACGCCGGGTCCGGCGGGTAGTGGCTGGTCCGGACGGCGTTGACGTTGTGCCGCTTCATGAGCAGGACGTCGGCGGGCGCGGTCTCGGGGGAGACGACCCGGCCGGACCGCGGGTCGTGTTCGTGGCGGTTTACCCCGCGCAGCAGCAGGCGCCGCCCGTTGACCTTCAGCTGACCGTCCTCGACGGACACCGTCCGGAAGCCGATCCGCACCGGCACCCGTTCGGCCACAGTGGACAGTGTGCCGTCGTACAGCCGCGGCGACTCCGCACTCCACGGCGAAACCGGCAGCTCCAGCGGTTCACCGGCCGGATGCCCGGTGATGCCCAGCGAAGGGATGTCCAGCACGACGTCCGGGCCGGTTTCGACGCGGACCGTGCCCAGCCCGGTGGTGTGGTCGTAGTCCGCGCGGACCCAGTAGTCGCCGATCCCGCCGGCGGGCCGCGCGAGCAGCGTCACGGACCGGAAGATCCCGGACAGCCACCACATGTCCTGGTCCTCGAGGTAGCTCCCGGCCGACCACTGGTGGACGCGCACCACCAGCACGTTCCCGGTCGGCCGCAGCAGGGCGCCCACCTCGAACTCCGACGGCAGCCGGCTGCCCTTCGTGACGCCGAGCTCGGCGCCGTTGAGCCAGATCCGGCCGCACGAGTCGATCCCGTCGAAGCGCAGCAGCGCGGACCCCGCGGGCCAGGAGGCGGGCAGGTCGAACCGCAGCCGGTGGTCCCCGGTCGGGTTCTCCGACGGCACGTGCGGCGGATCGACCGGGAACGGGTAGTGCACGTTCGTGTAGGCGGGCTTGCCGTGCCCGTGCAGCTGCCACAGCGACGGCACCGGCAGCTCGTCCCAAGTGGAGTCGTCCGCTTCGACCGGGTCGGGGGCGGCCGCGAGGCTGGGTGAAAGCCGGAACCGCCAAACGCCGTTCAGCACCAGCGAAGGGGCGTCGGAGGTGAAGGCCGCGCGCGGGGGCACCGAACCGTGGCCGGGGCCCGGGTCTTCGACGTACGACATGGAGTCCTTTCAGCCCTTGAGGGCGCCGGCGGCGATGTTGCGGACGAAGTGGCGGGCCCCGAAGGCGAACACGACCAGCAGCGGCACGATCGCCACCAGCGTGCCCGCCATGACGACGCTGTAGTCCTTGACGTACAGGCTGTTCAGCTGGGAGAGCGCGACCTGCAGCGTCACGTGGTTCGCGTCGATCAGCACGACCAGCGGCCACAGGTAGTCGTTCCAGGCGTTCACGAAGGTGAAGATGCCGAGGAACGCCAACGCCGGGCGGAGCACGGGCAGCGCGACCGTCAGGTACGTCCGGAAGAAGCCGCAGCCGTCGATCCGCGCCGCTTCCAGCAGCTCGTCCGGGATGGCGCTCTGCGCGTACTGCCGCATCCAGAAGATGCCGAACGCGTTGGCCGCGGCCGGGATGATCAGCGCCTTGAGGTCGCCGACCCAGCCGAGGTGCGCCATGACCGTGAACTGCGGGATCGCCGACAGCTGGGTCGGCACGACGAACGTCGCGAGCACCACGCCGAACAGCACCGAGCTGCCGGGGAAGCGGTACTTGGCGAAGGTGAACGCGGCCAGCGAGTCGAAGAACAGCACCAGCAGGGTCGTCACGACCGCGACGACCAGGGTGTTGAGCAGCGAGCCGAAGAAGTCGATCTTCGCGAAGACCTGCCCGATGTTGTGGAAGAACTCGCCGCCGAACGTCCACGTCGGCGGGGACGAGTAGATGTCGGCCGTGGTGTTGGACGCCATCACCACGAGCCAGTAGTAGGGGAACAGCGTGACGAGCGCGCCCACCGTCAGCGCGACGTAAGTGACGATCCGGCCGGTCCTGCCGCTCATCGGCCCGCCTTCAGGAAGCCGGGGCGCTGGACCAGCCGCCAGTTGAGGATCGCGAACAGCACCACGACGACGAAGATGCCCCACGCGATCGCCGCGCCGTAGCCGAAGTCGTTGTTCACGAAGGCGTTGTCGTAGAAGTACAGCACCATGGTCATGCCCGCCTCGTCCGGTCCGCCGCGGTTTCCCAGCAGGATCTGCGACTCGGTGAAGATCTGCAGCCCGCTGATCGCCGACATCACCACGGAGAACAGCAGCACCGGACGCAGCAGCGGCAGCGTGATGCGGAAGAACGTCCGCACCGGCCCGGCGCCGTCGACCCGCGCGGCCTCGTAGACGTCGGCGGGCAGCGCCTGCAGCCCGGCCAGGAAGATGATCGCGTTGTACCCCACCCACCGCCAGACGATCATGACCGAGATCGCGACGCGGATCGCCCACGGGTCGGTCAGCCACGCCACCGGGTCGACCCCGACCAGGCCCAGGAACCAGTTGAGGATCCCGAACTCGCTGCTGAAGATCGAGCCGAACACCAGCGACATCGCCACGATCGAGGTCACGTTCGGCAGGAAGTAGGCGATCCGGAACACGCCCTTGAACCGGATCGACGAGTGCAGCCCGACCGCGACGAGCAGGGCCAGCGCGGTCATCGGAATCGTCGACATCACCCAGATGACCAGCGTGTTCCCGATCGAGTCCCAGAACGTCGGGTCGCTGACCAGGAACTCGAAGTTGCCCAGGCCGACGAACTTCATCGGGCCGACGCCGTCCCACCGCTGCAGCGCGAGGTAGAGCGAGTACAGCACCGGGTAGAGGCCGAACACGGCGAAGAGCACGAAGAACGGCGCGATCGCCAGGTACTGCGGGAGGTGGCGCCAGCGCTTCGAACGCGGGGGAGTCGTGACGCGCGCCGGTGCGGCGGGACGCGTGAGCGTGGCCATCAGAGCACCCCCTGCCGGGTCAGCAGCCGCTCGACGCTGCGGCGGGCGTCGTCCCAGGCGCGGCCGGGGTCCTTGCCGGCGAGCTCGACGTTGGTGAGCTCGTCGGTGTAGGTGTCGCTGATCGAAATGTCCCACGGGCTGAAGTAGGCGGGCCGCACCTCGCGTGCGGCCTGGCCGAGTACGGCCATGGTCGCCTGGCCGCCGAAGAACGGCTCCGGCGCGAGCAGCCGCGGGTCGGCGAAGGCGTCGGGGCTGGTCGGGAAGAGGCCGGCCTCCAGGTAGGACCGCGGCTGGTTCTCCGGGGACAGCATCCAGCGGATGACCTCGAACGCCTGGTCCGGGCGCGGGCAGTACTTCGTGACGGCGAGGAAGGAGCCGCCCTGGTTGCCCGCGCCGCCGGGCGCGCGGCAGACCCGCCACTTCCCGGCCGTGCCCGGCGCCGACTTCTTGAGCTCGCCGACGATCCACGACGCGTTGACGAAGCTCAGCTCCTTGCCGGAGTTCCAGGCGGCGTGCCGTTCGACGGAGGTGCCGGGGTCCTGCGAGCCGGCGTACCCCGCGGTCAGCCCGAAGCGGAACGCGGTGAGCGCGCGGTCCCAGGCACGGCGGACCTGCGGCGCGTCACCGAGGTAGGTGTTGTCGCGCGTGAAGTACTTCTCCGGCTCCTGCGCCATCGAGTACGTGTAGACGGTCTTCGTGTCGGTGATCAGGTGCCGGCCGGGCAGCTTCTCCTGCAGGCGGCGGCCGAAGTCGAAGTACGCGTCCCACGTCGGCACGGCGGCGGCGACGTCGTCGGGCTCGCTCGGGAAACCGGCCTGGGTGAACAGGTCGTGCCGGTAGTAGAGGGCGGCCGGGCCGATGTCGATCGGGAAGCCGAGCTGGAAGCCGTCCGGGGCGGTGCCGGCCTGCCACTTCCACGGCAGGTACCGGTCCTTGACGGCGTCCGCGCCGAGGCCGCGCAGGTCGGCGAAGTGGGCGCTGTCGGCGAAGTACGTCGCGATGTCGTCGCCGAGCATCGTGATGTCGGGCAGGTACGCCTCGCCCGACAGGGCGGCCAGCAGCCGCTGCTTGAGCTGGCCGCTCACCTGGGACGGGTAGAGGTCGGCGAATCGCTTGCCCGCGTCGGCGACGACGGAGTCGGCCAGCCCGCCGCTGGTGTACCAGAGCGTGAGCTTGCCGGGGTTGGCGGTGGTCGGGCTCGTGCAGGCGGCGGCGGAGCCGAGCGCCGCCACGCCCAGTCCCGCCGCGGTCAGGAAGCTTCGTCGAGTCAGCGTCATCGAGGACCCTCCGGGCAGTGCCCGTGAACGCTCCCGTGAACGTTCACGGATTGCTCGGGAGTGTGCTGCGCGGTGGCACCGGTGTCAAGGGATCAGGCGGATTCGCGCAGGTGGAGCCCGGCGCGGACGATCAGCTCGGCGGGTGCGAGCGGCTCGGCCCCGGTCACGAGCCGGGCCGCCTGGTCGACGGCCAGCGCGCCGAGCGCGCGCGTGTCGATCGCGACGCTGGAGAGCTCGGGGTCGACGAGCGTGCCCAGCGCGAGGCCGTCGAACCCGATCACCGCGAGGTCGGCGGGCACCCGCAGGCCGTAGCGGCGGGCTTCGCGCAGCGCGCCGATGGCGATCACGTCGTTGAAGGCGAAGACGGCGGTGACGTCGGGGTGCGCGGCCAGCAGCGTGGCGAGGGCCGCGCCCCCGCCGTCGACGGTCTGCGCGGCGCGCGCGATCCACCCGGGCGCGACGGTGATGCCTTCCGCGGCGGCGGCCCGCAGGAACCAGGTCTGCCGGATGCTCGGTTCGGGACGGCCGTCGTGATCGAGCATCCCGATCCGCCGGTGCCCGCGGGAGACGAGGTGGGCGACGGCCTCGCGGATGCCCTCCTCGCCGTCGATCGTGATGCCGCTGAACCGCGGGGTGTGCGGCTCGCGGCCGATGAGCACGACGGGGACGCCGGGGGTGAACCGGTCGAGGTCCTCGTCGGACCGGCTGAAGTAGCCGACGACCGCGTCGACCTGGGCGCCGATCACGCGGAGCGTGGCGAGCTCCTGCTCGGCGTCGTCGGCGGTGTCGTAGACGACGACGTGCCAGCCGCGGGACCGGGCCGCCTCCAGCGCGCCGGAGGCGACCTCGGTGAAGAACGGGTTGAGCAGGTCGGGCACCACCAGCCCGATCGTGGTGGTGTCCGGCCGGACCAGGCCGCGGGCGAAGCGGCTCGGCCGGTATCCGAGCTCCCGGGCGGCGTCGAGCACCCGCTGTTTGGTCGAGCCGTCGATCTCGGCCTTGTCGTTCAGCGCCCGCGACACCGTCTGCCGCGAGACCCCGGCCGAGCGGGCGACGTCGTGGATCGTCACCCGCCGGGGTTCCGTGCTCGAAGACACCGCCCACCTCCTGTCCGGAGGTCGAGTATGCCCGTCCGCGGCCGGCCCGGCCGTGATCGAAGCGCCAACACACGTGATTGAAGCGTCAACTCGCGTGATTGGCGGGTCGACACGGCTTTCGCGCGCCGTGTCGACCCGCCAGACACGCGTGTCGACCCCCTGATCACGCGAGTCGACCCTTCCGTCTCGGGTGGCCGGGCCGCTACCCGAGCGGGGTGCGTTCGCGGCGCTTCGAGATCACCCGCCAGCCGACCGCGAGCACCACGGCCAGCACCGGGATCGAGTAGAACGCGATCTTTTCCGCGCCGTCGGAGAAGCCCATCAGGACCACCACCAGGGCCAGGAACCCGAGGGTCGCCCAGCCGGAGTACGGGGCCCACGGCATGCGGTACGACGGCCGCTCGAGCTCGCCGCGCAGGGCGGCCTGGCGCAGCCGCATCTGGCAGAAGATCAGCGTCGCCCAGGTCGTGATCACGCCGAGCGACGCGACCGCGATGGCGATGTCGAACGCCTCCTTCGGCACCAGGTAGTTCAGCACCACGCCGAGCAGGTAGGCGATCGAGGTGAACAGGATGCCGCCGTAGGGCACCTGACGGCTGCTCATCCGGCCCACGAACGACGGCGCCTCGCCCTTGTCGGCCAGCGAGCGCAGGATCCGGCCGGTCGAGTAGAGCCCGGAGTTGACACTCGAGAGCGCCGCGGTGAGCACCACCGCGTTCATCACGTCGCCGATGCCCGGGATCCCCAGGCGCGAGAACACCGTGACGAACGGGCTCTCGTCGCCGTTGTAGAACGGCCAGGGCAGCAGCATCGCCAGCAGCAGCACGGACCCGACGTAGAACACGCCGATCCGCCACACCACACCGTTGATCGCCTTCGGCAGCACCTTGCGGGCGTCCTTGGTCTCGCCGGCCGCGATGCCGACGACCTCGATCGCCGAGTAGGCGAAGATGACCGCCTGCAGCGTCATCAGCGCGATCCCGATGCCGGCCGGGAAGAATCCACTGTGGTCGGTCAGGTTGTGCACGCCGGCCGGTGTGCCACCGATGTTCGCGCTCGTGAACACCAGGCCGAGCGCGGTGACCAGGAAGACGACGATGGCCAGCACCTTGACCACCGAGAACCAGAACTCCAGCTCGCCGAACAGCTTCACCGAAAGCAGGTTCACGGCGATCAGCACCCCGAGGGCGACCAGCGCGGTGATCCACTGCGGCACGTCCGGCAGCCACTTGTGGACGTAGATCGCGACCGCGGTGATCTCCGCGATCCCGGTCATCGCCCAGTTCACCCAGTACATCCACCCGGAGGCGAAGCCGGCCCACGGCCCGATGAACTTCCGGGCGTAGGTGACGAAGCTGCCCGAGCTGGGCTCGTGCAGGACGAGCTCACCGAGCGCCCGCATCACGAAGTAGGCGGCCACCCCGCAGATCGCGTAGGAGAGGACCAGCGACGGGCCGACCTGGTGGAGCTTGCCGCCGGCGCCGAGGAAGAGCCCGACGCCGATCGCGCCGCCGATGGCGATCATCTGCACTTGGCGGTTGCCCAGCGCTTTCGAGTAGCTTTCACCTTTTTCGGTGAGCAGCGAGGAATCCATGGTTCACGGACGCTAGAGGTTGTGCGGCAAGTCACCAAGCGCGCTAAGGAAGACTTAAGGTGTGCGGGAGATCACTTGGGGAGTTCTCCCAGTATTTCCCGGTTTCGAGTTGACAAGGGCCGCCGCTCATCCGGGATGGACGGCCTTCTACGCTACGGCCGTGGACCTCGCGGCGCTGCTGGACCGGATCGCCGACGACGTCGCGCCCGAGATCGGCCGCGGCGCCGTCGCGGACTACATCCCCGCCCTGGCGCGGGTCGAGCCGCGGCGGTTCGGTATGGCCGTGGCCGAAGTGGACGGTGGCCTGCACGGCGTCGGCGACTGGGAGCATCCGTTCTCGGTGCAGAGCATGTCGAAGGTGTTCACCTTGGCGCTGGTGCTCGCCCGCGGTGACGGCGTGTGGACGCGGGTCGGCCGCGAGCCCTCCGGTGACCCGTTCAACTCGCTGGTGCAGCTGGAACACGAGGACGGCATCCCGCGCAACCCGTTCATCAACGCGGGCGCGCTGGTGGTCACCGACGAGCTGGCGCGCCAAGGTGACGCCGTCGAGGCGCTGCTCGCGTTCCTGCGCGAAGAGTCCGGCCGGCCGGACATCGGCGTCGACCCCGAGGTCGCCGAGTCGGAGGCCGGCCACGCCGACCGCAACCGCGCGCTCGCCTACTTCATGGCCTCCTACGGCAACATGCGCCACCCGGTGCCCAAGGTTCTCGACCAGTACGTCCGCCAGTGCTCGATCGCGATGAGCTGCGCGGACGTCGCCCGCTCGGCGCTGTTCCTGGCCCGCCACGGCATCCGCAACGACGGCACCCGGCTGCTCGGACTCAGCGCGGCGAAGCGGATCAACGCCGTGATGCTGACCTGCGGCACCTACGACGCGGCGGGCGAGTTCGCCTACCGGGTCGGCCTGCCCGGCAAGAGCGGCGTCGGCGGCGGCATCCTCGCGGTGGTGCCGGGCCGGTGCGCGGTCTGCGTCTGGAGCCCCGGCCTGGACGCGCGCGGCAACTCGGTCGCCGGAGTGTCCGCATTGGACCGGTTCACGACGTTGACCGGCTGGTCGGTCTTCTGAGTCAGCGCAGGTAGTTGTAGACGCTCGCCCGGGAGATCCCGAGCAGGTCGGTCAGGGCCGGGACGGCGTTCTTCAGCTCCAGGAACCCCCGCTCCTTCAACAACCGGACCAGGTCCTTCTTGCCCGACGCCGGCAGGCTGCGCGGGGTGTGGCCGCGCTCGGTCGCGTAGTCCTCGACCAGGGCGCGCAGCTCGTCGCCGGTGCGGGCCTGCAGGGACTCGGCCAGGGGGGCCGGCGCGTCGGTGCGGGTGAGACGGGTCAGCGCGTGCGCGGCCGAGCCCAGCAGGGAGACGTCGAGGTTGAGGCACAGCGCCGCGACGTACTCGCCGCCGGAGTTGCGGATGCCGATCGACGTGCTCTTCGCCGGCCGGCCGTCGGGGAAGCGGTTCGGGTAGTTCTGCAGCACGTCCGGGAACCCCGGGTCGGCGATCCGGGCCAGGCCGAGCTCGGTCGCCGGGTCGCCGACGGCGCGTCCGGACAGCCCGCCTTCGATCGCGCGCACGGCGTGGGCGGGGTCGCGCAGGTCGTGCAGCACGACCTCGCACAACCCGGGGAACATCCGGCCGACCGCCTGGGCGATCTTCTCCGCTTCCCGCAGCAGCAGCTCGTCCTCGGTCATCCGATCAGCTCCCGCAGCCGGTCGCGCGCCTTCAGCCCGGACCCGGTGAGCACGACGACGGTGGTCTCGCCGGGCCGGATCGCCCCGCGCTCCCGGAAGACGTCGATCGCCGCGGCGGCGGTCGCGCTGGTCGGCTCCGCGTAGAGACCGAGGGACGCGAGCCGGCGCGCGGCCGCGGCGATGGCGTCCTCGGGGATCGCCGCGGTGTCCCCCGCCGACCGCCGGATCGCGGCGACCACCTCGGGCAGCCGGACCGGGTGACGGATGGCGGTGCCTTCGGCGACGGTCGGGGCGAACGGCGGCGGCTGCCGGTCGTGGAAGGCGGCGTCGACCGGGGAGCAGTTCCGCGGCTGCGCGACGAGCAGGCGTGGCCGCCGGGTGATCGAGCCCGCGGCCAGCAGCTCGCCGAAGCCGAGGTCGCAGCCCAGGACGATGCTGCCCGCGCCGGCGACCGTGACGACGGCGTCCGGCGCGCGGAACCCGAGGTCCTCCCACAGCTCGTAGGCGAGGGTCTTGGTGCCCTGCAGGAAGAAGGGGTGCCAGTTGTGGCTGGCGTAGGTCGAGCGGGCCGACCGGCGGACGGCTTCGGCGGCGGTGTCGTCGCGCGTGCCGGGCACCAGCTCGACCGTCGCGCCGTACGCGCGGGTCTGGAGCACCTTCGCGGGTGACGTCCCTTCCGGTGCCAGCACGGTCGCCGCGATCCCGGCCGCGGCGCTGTAGGCGGCGACCGACGAGCCGCCGTTGCCGGAGCTGTCCTCCAGCAGCTCCCGCACACCGGCGCCGGCCAGCGCCGACACCATGACGCTCGACCCGCGGTCCTTGAAGCTGCCGGTCGGGCCGAACCACTCGAGCTTGAACCGGACCTCGGTGCCGCCCCAGACCTGGGGGACCAGCGGGGTGCAACCCTCGCCGAGCGAGACCGGGCGCAGGTCGCCGGGCAGCGCCGCGCGGTAGCGCCAGAGGGAGCGGACGCCGGTCTCGACGTCACCCGGGCCCAGGCCGGTCAGCGGGGCGACGGTCAGCGGCGCGCCGTCGTCACCGCGCCAGCGCAGCGGGTCGCCCGGGTAACGCGTCCCCGAACGCTCGTCGGTGTACCAGTACTCCACGACCACCTCCACGACTTGGACAACGTGTCCAAGTGTAGACGACGCGTCTAATGTTACCGACAGGTACGCGAAACAGTTTCAGCTTCCCGGCCGGAAAATTTGTCACATCCGGCGGAGATTTCGACGGCGAAGGACTCATCGCCGCGGCCGGAGATACCGGTGGTGCCCGGGTGAATACGCGCCGTCGTTCGCGCCGGTCCGGCGGGGGGTGTGCAGTTGGCAGGCAGGGGCGTCGCGGCGTGGTGGATCGTGTGAGCACGTGAAACCCGGCCGCGCGGGGAATCCACAGTGGACTCGCCGGGATGGCGGGCTCGGCCGGGCCGATTCCGGCACCCTGCTTTCGGCTGTGGGTAAAAGTGCCGCGCGAATCGTCTCCGCGCAATAGGGAAAACTGTTCCGGCGCGTGTCGGCAGAAGAACCGGATAACGTCGTCAATTTTACCTGCACGATACTTTCCGGCGGCCTCGGGGAAACAGCGGACCCGACGGACGGTGTGGTCCGGTGTGGCCAGCCGGACTGCGTCCACCGGGTGAGAAGGCTTGCCCCCATCTGGTGGTGTGTGCCAGGCGGATCGCAGGTACCGCACGGCCCGGCGGCCGCTTGACCAGTGTCCAAGAGTTGTCGCGGGGCTGCGCCATGCCGGGGTACATGACGTACACGTTAAATTCTTGCGTCTCTGCGCTGGTCCGTCGCGCATTTTCTGAACAACTCCGACGAAATCGTGGTGGGTTGTTGACGGAACCGGGTGAACCCGCTTAAGTACACCCCGTTACTCCGTCACCCTTTCGTGCATAGCGGGAGTTCCCATGCGTGTCTCGAAAGACGACTGCGCAGCGGTCGTCGCAGTGTCACCACTGCGGTGGCCGTCGGCGCGCGGGGTCGCGGCCGCCGTGCGCGGGGGCGGGCTCGGTGTGCTCGACCTGACCGGTCCGGCCGCCGCGGCCGCGGACGAGCTCGAGCTGCTGGGGGAGTGGGGAATCCCGGCCTTCGGCGTCCGGCTCACGCACCCGCCCGCGGACCTGCCCGACGCCGTGAGCACCGTGGTGCTGACCGAAGACTCGCCGTGCACGGCGCACGACTTTCCCGGCCGGCAGGTGCTCGCCGAAGTCTCCAGCCGTGCCGCGGCCACCCGGGCACTCGACGGCGGCGCGCACGGGCTGATCGCGCGCGGTCACGAATGCGGCGGCCGGACGGGTGAGCTGAGCACGTTCGTGTTGCTGCAAGCCCTGCTCGACACCGCGCCGGGCGTTCCCGTCTGGGCGGCGGGCGGCATCGGGCCCCACACCGCCGCGGCCGCGGTCGCCGGCGGGGCCGCCGGGGTCGTCGTCGACACCCAGCTCGCCCTGCTGCCGGAAGCCGAACTCCCATCGGCGCTCACCAGCGGGCTTTCCGGTCTCGACGGATCCGAAACGACCGTCGTCGACGGCGTCCGCGTCCTCGCTCGGCGAGGCAGTAAACCGGTCGAAGCCGGCCAGGACGTCTTCCTGGCCAACCGGTTCCGCGACCGCTGGGGCACGGTGACCGCGGCGGTCCGCGCCCTGGCCGACGCCATCGGCGACGCGCTGCGCGCCGAGACCCCGGTGCTCGGCCCGGGCAGCGCGGGCAGCCGCGCGCTCGGCACCGCGCTGCCGGTCGCGCAGGGGCCGATGACCCGGGTCAGCGACCAGCCCGCGTTCGCGGCCGCGGTCGCCGAGGGCGGCGCCCTGCCGTTCATCGCGCTGGCCCTGTCCGGGCCGGCCCAGACCCGCGACGTGCTGGAGAAGACTCGCGACGCCCTGGGTGGCGCGCCCTGGGGTGTCGGTGTCCTCGGTTTCGCCGCCGAAGACGTCAAGGCCGCGCAGCTCGAGGTGATCCGCGAGCTGCGGCCGTCCCACGCGATCATCGCCGGCGGCCGCCCGGCCCAGGCCGCGGCGCTCGAGGACGCGGGGATCTCGACCTTCCTCCACGTGCCCTCACCCGGACTGCTGAAGCAGTTCCTCCAAGCCGGGGCGCGCAAGTTCGTCTTCGAAGGTTCGGAATGCGGCGGTCACGTCGGCCCGCGCACGAGCTTCCCGTTGTGGGAGGCCCAGCTCGGAGTCCTGAGTGACTTCCTCGCGGTGACGCCGGGCGCGGCCGCGGACCTGCAGCTGCTGTTCGCGGGCGGCGTCCACGACGAGCGCTCGGCGGCGATGGTGGCCGCCCTTGCCGCCCCGGTCGCCGCGCGGGGCGCCGCCGTCGGGGTGCTGATGGGCACGGCGTACCTGTTCACCCGCGAGGCCGTCGACGCGGGCGCCGTGCTCCCGCGGTTCCAGCGCGAGCTGCTCGGCGCCGAGCACACCGACCTGCTCGAAACCGCGCCCGGGCACGCCACCCGGTGCGTGCGCAGCCCGTTCACCGAGGAGTACGCGGTGATCAAGGCGGACCTCGCCGAGCGGGGCGTGCCGAGCCGCGAAGCCTGGGAGCAGCTGGAAACCCTCAACGTCGGCCGGCTCCGCCTGGCCAGTAAGGGCATCGAGCGGGTCGGCGCCGAGCTGCACGACGTCGGCGAGGACCGGCAGTTCGCCGAAGGCATGTTCATGGCGGGCGAAGTCGCCGTGCTGCGCGACGCGGTCACGACGATCGCCGACCTGCACCACGCCGTCGGCGAAGGCGCGAACGCGTTCCTGCGCGCCCGGGCCGCCGAATTCGGCGTGACCACCCCGGAACCGCCCGCCCCCGCCCCGCTCGACGTCGCGATCGTCGGCATGGCCTGCATGTTCCCGCAGGCACCGGACCTGGCCACGTTCTGGGCGAACGTCCTGGCCGGCGCCGACGCCGTCACCGAGGTCCCGCCGGAGCGCTGGGACACCGAGCTGTACTACGACGCGGCCGGCCAGGGTGAGAAGACACCGTCGCGCTGGGGCGGGTTCCTCCCGGAGGTCGGCTTCGACCCGCTGAAGTACGGCATCCCGCCGTCCTCGCTGGCCAGCATCGAACCCGTGCAGCTGCTGGCGCTGGAAGCGGCGCACCGCGCGCTGGCCGACGCGGGGTACGCCGACCGCGCGTTCGACCGCGCCCGGACGTCGGTGGTGTTCGGCGCCGAGGCGGGCAGCGACCTGTCCAACGCGATGACCCTGCGCTCGGTGCTGCCGTCCTATGTGGGCGAACTGCCGTCCGAACTGGACGACCGGCTGCCGCGGATCACCGAGGACTCCTTCCCCGGCGTGCTCGCGAACGTCATCGCCGGGCGCATCGCCAACCGCCTCGACCTGGGCGGCGCGAACTACACGGTGGACGCCGCGTGCGCGTCGTCGCTGACCGCCGTCGACGTCGCCTGCAAGGAGCTGACCGCCGGCACCAGCGACCTCGTCCTCTGCGGCGGCGCGGACCTGCACAACGGCATCAACGACTACCTCCTGTTCGCCTCGGCGCACGCCCTTTCCCCGACCGGGCGCTCGGCGACGTTCGACAGCGCCGCGGACGGCATCGCCCTCGGCGAAGGGGTCGCGTGTGTCGCGCTGAAGCGCCTCGCCGACGCCGAACGGGACGGCGACCGCGTGTACGCGGTGATCAAGGGGGTCGGCGCGGCCTCCGACGGCCGCGCGCTCGGCCTCACCGCGCCGCGGCCGGAGGGCCAGCACACCGCGCTCAGTCGCGCCTACCGCAACGCGGGCATCTCGCCCGCGCGCGTCGGGCTGGTCGAGGCGCACGGCACCGGCACCGTGGTCGGCGACCGGACCGAGCTGGGCACCCTGACGAAGGTGTTCACCGAGGCCGGCGCCGCGCCCGGCGGGTGCACGATCGGGTCGGTGAAGTCCCAGATCGGGCACACCAAGTGTGCCGCGGGCCTCGCCGGGCTGATCAAGACGGCGCTGGCCTTGCACACCGCCGTCAAGCCGCCGACACTGCACCTCTCCGCGCCGAACGCGGCCTGGGACGCGTCGAGCAGCCCGTTCGTGTTCCAGACGGCGGCACAGCCGTGGGCCGCGCCGGCCGCGGAGCGGATCGCCGGGGTGAGCGCGTTCGGCTTCGGTGGCACCAACTTCCACGTGGTGCTCGCCGCTCACGGCAGTGTGCCCCCGGCGCAGACGGCCGACGAGTGGCCCGCCGAGCTGTTCCCCTTCGCGACCGACGCGGCGGCCCGGGACCTGCTGTCCCTGGTGGACGACGTGCCCGGCGGGAAGCAGCCGTGGCGGCTGCGGGACCTGGCGCTGAGCGCGTCACGGCGGGCCGACGCCGCCGGGAAGGTGCAGCTCGCCGTCGTCGCGTCCACTGTGGACGAGCTGGCCGGGCTGCTGCGGCAGGCCCTGGCCGGGCAGGACGTGTCCGGGGTGTACCGCGCCGGGGACGAAGAACCCGGTGAGGTCGCGGTGCTGTTCCCCGGCCAGGGCAGCCAGCGGCCCGGCATGTTCGCCGAGCTCTTCGTCGCCTTTCCCGAGCTGCAGCGGTACCTGCGCCTGGACCCGGTGACCGCCGACGTCGTCTTCGGCCCGGCGGTGTTCGGCGAGGCCGCGCGGCAGACTGCTGCCGAGCGCGTCACCGACACCCGCGTCGCCCAGCCCGCGCTCGGCCTCGCCGGGCTGGCCGCGTTCCGCCTGCTGACCCGCGCCGGCGTGCGGCCCACGATGGTCGGCGGGCACAGCTACGGCGAGCTGACGGCGCTGGCCGCGGCGGGCGCCTTCACCCCCGAAGCGTTGATGCTGGCCAGCCACGCGCGGGCCGGGGCGATCTTCGACGCGGTGCCCGCCGGGGACCCGGGGGCGATGGCGGCGGTCTCGGCGTCCGCCGCGGATGTGAGCGCGGTCCTCACCGCCACCACGGTTGTCCTCGCCAACCACAACTCACCCCGG
Organism: Amycolatopsis sp. NPDC104819; assembly: GCF_055583145.1. Lineage (NCBI taxonomy): Bacteria > Bacillati > Actinomycetota > Actinomycetes > Pseudonocardiales > Pseudonocardiaceae > Amycolatopsis > Amycolatopsis sp. NPDC104819. Next base: position 214,775 of record NZ_JBVJON010000013.1, read on the forward strand.
CAGACGGTGATCTCCGGGCCCACCGCCGACGTCGAAGCGGCGATCGCGCAGCTCCGCGCGGCCGGGCTCGGCGCAAAACGGATTTCGGTCGCGTGTGCGTTCCACAGTCCGCTGGTCGCTCCGGCGGGCGCCGCTTTCGGGAAGACCCTGGAGGCGATCGGCGTCGTGCGGCCCGCCGTCCCGGTGTACGGCAACCGGTCCGCCGGGCCCTACCCGGCGGACCCGGACGAGATCCGCGGTGAGCTGGCCGCGCAGGTGGGCTCGCCGGTGCGGTTCGTCGAGCAGATCGAGGCGATGTACGCGGCCGGCGCGCGGGTGTTCGTCGAAGCCGGACCGGGCGCGGTGCTCGCCCGGCAGGTCGACGCGATTCTCGGGGACCGTCCGCATCGGACGGTCGGGTTCGAACAGCCGGGCCGCCGCGGTGTGCCGGGCTTCCTCGGCGCGCTCGCGCAGCTGGCCGTCGCCGGGGTGCGCGTCGAGACGGGATGGCTGTTCCGCGGCCGCGACGCGGTCGACGCAGGCACGGCCCCGCGGCCGAACCGTCCCGGCTGGACGGTCGACGGCCACCTCCTGCGCACGGCGGACGGCACGATCCCGGCGGGAGCGCTGCGCCCGGCCGAGCGACTGTCGGCGGTGCTGGCCACGACGTCGGCCGAGCCGGTTTCGTCGGAGGCGATGGTCGCCGACTTCCTCCGCACCAGCCGGGAGATGATCGCCGCGCAGCGGGACGTCTTGCTCGGGTTCTTCGGCAGTGATGTGCCGGTTCAGCTGCCCACGCCGGTGGCCGAGGTGCTTCCGGCGGTCGTCCCGGCGGCGCCGGTCGAGCGGCCGGTGCTGGAGACGATCGTCGCGGTGATCGGGGAGCGGACCGGCTACCCGGTGGACATGATCGAGCCCGACCTGGACCTCGAAGCCGACTTGAGTATCGACTCGATCAAGCGCGCCGAGATCGCCGGTGAGCTGGCCACGGTCCTGGGGCTGGCCGGGGGAGACGTCGAAGAGTTCGCCAAGGCCCGCACGGCGGCGGCGATCGCGGACCTGATCGGGGACCAGCGCCCGACAGAGGCCGTGGTTGTCCCTGACGCACCGAAACCCACGTCGGTGCTGGAGACGATCATCGAGGTGATCGGGGAGCGGACCGGCTATCCGGCGGACATGATCGAGCCCGACCTCGATCTGGAAGCCGACCTGAGCATCGACTCCATCAAGCGCGCCGAGATCGCGGGCGAGCTGACGGTTCGCCTGGGTGCCGGAGAGGTCGAGGAGCTGGCGAAGGCCCGGACGGCGGCCGGCATCGCCGAACTGCTGGACGCCGGACCCGCACAAACGCCCGTGAAGCAGTCCGGGCCGGAGCCGGTGATCATCGCACCCCGGCGGTACGTGATGACCGAGTTCGACCTCGCTCCGGCTGGAGAGCTGGACATCGCCGGCCGCCGTTTTCTCGTGCTCGGCGCCGGTCCGTTCGCCGACGCCGTCCACAGTGCACTGACCGCCCGCGGGGCCGAAGCCGAGATCGGCGACGACGTCCGGCCCGGCTTCGACGGCTACCTTCACGTTCCCGACGGTGACGCCGTCCTACCCGGCGCCTTCCCGCTTTACCAGGCCGTGCTGGCCTACGGCCCGAAGTGGCTGCTGACCGCCGGACCGGCTGAGGGCCTCCGCGGCTTCTACCGCAGCGTCGCCCGCGAATACCCGCACACGCTCGCGCGGGTCGTCGAAGGCGCGGACGCCGCCGCGTTCGTCGCCGAGCTGTCCACTGTGGACCGCGAACCCGTGGTGATCAGGGACGGCGTCAACCGGCGCGGGCTGAAACCCGGCGAGGAAGGGCTCGGCCTGCTGGGCAGCAGCGGCGCCGGACCAGCGGGTGACGGCGTGGCCGAAGCGGCCGCGATCGGCCTCGACCGCGACTCCGTCGTCCTGCTCGTCGGCGGCGCCAAGGGCATCACCGCCCGGTTCGCCGCGACGCTGGCCGCCGCCACCCGCTGCCGCGTCGAACTGCTCGGCCGGACCCCGGTGCCGCCGCCGGAAGACGAGTACCCGCAGGCGAAAGAGCCCAAGGAGCTGCGCTCGGCCCTGATCGCGAGCGGTCTGAAGAGCCCCGCCGAGATCGAACGGACCGTCCGCCGGATCACCTCCGAACGCGAGGTCCGCCAGACCCTGGACAAGCTGGAAAGCCTCGGCAGCCCGGCGCGCTACCAGTCCGTCGACATGCTCGACGCCGAAGCCGTGCACCGCGCGGTCAAGGAGATCCACGCCGAGCACGGCCGCCTCGACGGCATCGTCTACGCGGCCGGGGTCATCGAGGACAAGCTCGTCGCCGAGAAGACACCGGAGTCGTTCGCCCGGGTCTACGGCACGAAGGTCGACGGCGCCCGGACCCTGCTCGAAGCGACCGCCGACCTGCCGGAGGAGCCGAAGTTCGTGGTCCTGTTCGGCAGCATCGCCGCGACGCTCGGCAACCGCGGCCAGTCGGACTACGCCGCCGCCAACGACGCGCTCGAAACGCTCGGCCACCGCTGGCCCGCCGGGCGCGCGGTGACCGTCCACTGGGGACCGTGGGCGCCCACCGGCGACCACGACGGCATGGTGACACCCGAGCTGATGCGTGAGTACGCCCGCCGCGGCATCGCGCTGATCGACCCGGAGGAAGGCACCCTCGGCCTGCTGCGCGAGCTGGCGTGGGGCCGCCCCGAGACCGCCGCCGTCGTCCACACCGCGTCGGGCTGGTGAGCCGATGCCGGACCCCGTGGCGATCGTCGGGATGTCGGTGCTGCTGCCCGGCGCCCCGGACCTGGCGGCCTACTGGCGCAACCTCGTCGGCGGCGTCGACGCGATCACCGAGGTGCCGGCGGGCAAGTGGGACGGCGCGCACTACGCGCCGGACGCCGACCCGCGGGCCGACCGGCTCTACTGCCGCCGCGGCGGGTTCGTGGACGAACTGGCCGAAGTGGACGTCACCGGGTTCGGGATCATGCCGAACTCCGTGCCCGCCACCGAACCCGACCAGCTGATCGCGCTGCGCGTCGCCGCCCAGGCCGTCGCGGACGCGGGCGGTCCCGACCGGCTGCCCGCGGACCGTGCGAAGGTCGGGGTCGTGCTCGGCCGCGGCGGGTACCTGACCCCCGGGCTGGTGCGCCTCGACCAGCGCGTCCGCACCGCGAGCCAGCTCGTCCGCACGCTCGGCGAGCTGCTGCCCGACCTCGACCCGGCCCGGCTCGACGCGGTCCGCGAGGCCTTCACCGACCAGCTCGGGCCCGAGGCGCCGGAGTCGGCGATCGGGCTGGTGCCCAACCTGGCCGCGTCGCGGCTGGCCAACCGGCTCGACCTGCGCGGCCCGGCGTACACAGTGGACGCCGCCTGCGCGTCCTCGCTGATCGCCGTCGACCACGCCGTGCGGGAGCTGGCCACCGGTCGCTGCGACGTGGTGCTCGCGGGCGGGGTGCACCACTGCCACGACATCACGTTCTGGAGCGTGTTCACCCAGCTCGGCGCGCTCTCGCCGTCCGAGCGCATCCGGCCTTTCCACCGCGACGCCGACGGCGTGCTGATCGGGGAAGGCACCGGCGTGGTCGTCCTCAAGCGGCTGGCCGACGCCGAACGGGACGGCGACCGCGTCTACGCCGTGATCACCGGCACCGGCGTCGCCTCCGACGGCCGGACCGCGAGCCTGGCCAACCCGGACTCCGGCGGCCAGGTCCGCGCGGTGCGCCAGGCGTGGGCGTCGGCGAACCTCGACCCGGCCGCGCCGGACTCGCTGGGCCTGCTGGAGGCGCACGGCACGGCGACCCCGGCGGGCGACGCGGCCGAGCTCGCGACCCTGGCGGAGGTCTTCGGCACCGCCGGCACCGCCGTCCTCGGCTCGGTGAAGTCGATGATCGGCCACACGATGCCCGCGGCCGGGATCGCCGGGCTGGTCAAGGCGGCGCTGGCCGTGCACCACGGTGTCCTGCTGCCCACGTTGCACTGCGACGACCCGCACCCCGCGCTCGCGAAGACCCGGTTCTCCCCAGTGGACGAAGCCCAGCCGTGGGACGCGGCGGTGCGCCGCGCCGGGGTCAACGCGTTCGGCTTCGGCGGGATCAACGCCCACGTCGTGCTGGAGCAGGCGCCGGACCGCCCGGCCCCGGCCGTGGTCGTCCAGGAGCCGGAACGGGTGCTGCGGCTCGCCGCGCGCTCGGTCGAGGGCCTGCGTGACCTGCTCGACCGGCCCGCCCCGCGCACGACCGGCGACGGCCCGGTCCGCCTCGGGGTGGTCGACCCGACCGAGAAACGGCTCGCGCTCGCCCGCAAGGCCGTCGCCCGCGGCCGGGCCTGGCGCGGCCGCAACGACGTCTGGTTCGCCGACCGCCCGCTGCTCGGGCCGGGCGGCGGGAAGCTCGCCTTTGTGTTCCCCGGCCTGGAGTCCGAGCTGACGCTCAACTGCGGAGACATCGCGAGCCACTTCGGGCTTCCCTGGCAGCACGCCGACGTCGAGGTCGGGGACGTCGGCCGACAGGGCGCCGCGGTGTTCGAGCTGGGCCGGCTGCTGCACACCGCGCTCGGCCGGCTGGGTGTCGAACCGGACGCCGTCGCCGGGCACAGCCTGGGCGAGTGGACGGCGATGGCCGCCGCCGGCGTGTATGCCGGTGCGGAGGTCGACACGTTCCTCGCCGGGTTCGACCCCGACAGCCTCGTGGTCCCCGGTCTCGCCTTCGCCGCGGTCGGCGCCCCCGCGCCCCGGGTCCTCGAAGAGCTGGCCGGACGCGCGGATGTGGTGCTCTCGCACGACAACTCGCCCCACCAGGCCATGGTCTGCGGTCCGGCGGCGGCGGTCGAGGAGCTTGTCACGCGCTTCCGGGACGCGGGGATCGTCGCGCAGGTGCTGCCGTTCCGGTCCGGGTTCCACACCCCGATGCTGCGGCCGTACCTGGACCCGATCCGCGAGGCGGCCGCCCGCTTCACCCTGCACCCGTCGGTCCGGCCGCTCTGGTCGGCGACCACGGTGTCGGAGTACCCGGCCGCCGAGGCCGACGTCCGCGAGCTGTTCGTGCGGCACCTGCTGGAGCCGGTGCGGTTCCGGCCGCTGGTCCGGGCGTTGCACACCGCCGGGTTCCGGGCGTTCGTCCAGGTCGGCGCCGGGCAGCTCGGCTCCCTGGTCGGCGACACGCTCCACGGCGAGGACCACCTCGTCGTCGCGGCCCACTCGGCGCAGCGCCCCGGCCTCGCGCAGCTGCGTCGGGTCGCGACCGCGTTGTGGGCCGACGGCCTCGACATCGACTTCACCCGCCTGCCCGGGGAAGGCCGCGCGACCGCGCACAAGGCTGTCAAGCTCGACCTGGGCGGCCGGCTGATCTCCCTGGACGGCACCGTGCGCGCGCGGCTGGCCCTGCCGGCCGCCGGAAAGTCCACAGTGGACGACCTGGCCGGGCGAGGCCCGCTGGCCCGGGAGCTCGCCGCGCTGCTGAACGACACCGCCGAGCTGGCCTCGACGGTGCTCGCCGGCCGGCCCGGGCTTTCCCGTGAAAGCTCGGGCCGGAGCTTTCACGTGAAAGCTCCGGTCAGGCTCGACGCGACCCTCGACGTTTCGGTCGAGAGCATGCCGTACCTGCTCGACCACTGCTTCTTCAAGCAGCCGCCGCAGGCCGACCCGGGTGACCGCTGGCCGGTGGTGCCGGCCACCACCGTGATCGACCACCTCATGGGCTTCGCCGAACAGGCCGCGCCTGGCCGGCGCGCGGTCGCCGTGCACGACGTCCGGCTGACCCAGTGGATCACCGCGGTTCCCGCCGTCAGCGTGCCGGTACGGGTCGAGCCGCAGGGCGCCGACCGGGTGCTCGCCGCACTCGACGGCTACTCGCAGGCCGTCGTGGAGCTGGCCCCGGCGTATCCGGCCGACGCGCCCGCGCCGTGGCGGTTCCCGGCGTCGGCGGAGCAGGTCCCGGAGACGACCGCGGCCGAGCTGTACGCCGACCGCTGGATGTTCCACGGCCCGCGCTTCCGGGGGGTCACCGAGCTGACCGCCGTCGGCGAACACCATGTGCGCGCGGTCCTGACGACCCCCGCCGCGCCCGGCGCGTTGCTCGACAACGTCGGCCAGGTGCTCGGCTTCTGGATCATGTCCCGGCTGCCGGAGCGCACGACCGTCTTCCCGGTCGGCATGCGCGAGATCCGCTTCCACGGCCCGCACCCGGCGCCGGGGGAGCGGCTGGAATGCCTGGTCAAGATCACCGGCCTGACCGAGGAGTTCCTCGACGCCGACATGCAGCTCGTCCACCAGGGACAGGTCTGGGCCACCTTCACCGGCTGGCGCGACCGGCGCTTCGACAGCACCCGCGAGATCCGCCAGGCCGACCGGACCCCCGAGCGCTCGACGCTGTCGAAGCAGCAGCCGGGCGGCTGGGCGCTGGTGCACGAGGGCTGGCCGGACCTGGCCACCCGCGAGCTGATCATGCGCAACTACCTGGCCGGCGCCGAGCGCGACGCCTACACCGCGCGCCCGCCCCGGGGCCGCCGGCAGTGGCTGCTCGGCCGGATCGCGGCCAAGGACGCCGTCCGACAGTTCCTCTGGGCCCGCGGTGAGCCCGAGATGTTCCCGGCCGAGCTGCGCATCGGCAACGACGACGCGGGCCGTCCACACGCGACCGGCGCCTACGGCCGCGAGCTGCCCGAGCTGACGATTTCGGTGGCGCACAAGGCGGAAACCGGGGTGGCGATCGCCCGGTTCGGCCCGTGCGGCATCGACGTCGAAGAGGTCGTGCCGCGCACCGGGTCCACTGTGGACGCCGCGCTCGGCGCGGGGGAGCAGGAGCTGTTCGCGAGCCTGCCCGGGGACCCGGAACGCTGGTTCGCCCGGTTCTGGACCGCCAAGGAAGCCGTCGCGAAGCTGCTCGGCACCGGCCTGCGCGGTGAGCCCCGCGACTTCGAGGTCGTCGCGGCCACGGTGGACGAGCTCACCGTCCGCGCCGCCGGGCGCACCCACCGGGTCTGCTGTGCCGACCTCGAGAACCCGCCCGGCGCGCCGCCGCGCCAGTACGTCGTCGCCTGGACCGAAGAGCCGAAGGAGACCGGGGAATGAGCGTCGAGACCACCACCGGCCACGAAACGACCGCCGAGGCGTCCGTGCTGGCCCAGCTGAGCGGGATGCTGCGCGAGCTGCTCGAGGAGTACGGCCTCGACGACACGGAGATCACGATGGACACCACCTTCCACGACGACCTCGAGCTGGAGAGCGTCGACCTGGTGGCGCTGTCCGGGCAGCTGCGCGAGCACTACGGCGACCGGGTCAACTTCGCGACGTTCATCGCCGAACGCGACCTCGACGAGATCATCGCCCTGACCGTCGGCGAGCTCGTCCGGTACACCGTCGCCTCGCTGCGGGCGACGGCGTGAGCCGGATCCGCGCGGGCGAGCTGGACGTCCACGTCCAGCGGCTGACCCCGGACGTGCCGCTCGACGGCGACGCGCCGGTCGTCGTGTGTGTGCACGGCCTGCTCACCGACAGCCTGGCCAGCTACTACTTCACCCTCGGCCCGGCCTTCGCCGAGCGTGGGCTCGACGTGCTGATGTACGACCTGCGCGGGCACGGCCGCACGACGCGGCCGGAGTCCGGTTACCACCTCGAGCGGTTCGTCGACGACCTCGTCGCGGTCCTCGACGCCTGCGAGGTCACCCGGCCGGTGCACGTCGTCGGCAACTCGTTCGGCGCGTCGGTGGCCTTCGGGCTGGCCGCGGCCCGCCCCGACCGGGTCGCGAGCGTCGTCGTGATCGAAGGCGAGCCGCCGACGGCGGAGTGGACGGGCCACATGGCCGACGGCCTCGCCGACGCGAAGACCCGGCTGGCCATCGACGAGGTGATCGGCTGGATCGCGGACAACCACGGCGCGCACACCGCCCGGCTGTCGAAGGCGGCGAACCGGATCCTGCAGACCACGACGATCGCCGAGGACGTCCCGCGCAGCGCGACCATCGCCGCGGACCTCTCGGCGGTCCGCTGCCCGGTGTTCGCGATCTTCGGCGGTGACTCCGGCCTCGCCGCGCAGGTGCCGCACTTCGAGACGCACCTGGACCGCTGCCGCTGCGTCGTGCTGCCCGACCAGGGGCACTCGGTGCTGGTCGAACGGACCGCCGAGACGATCGAGCTGATCTTCGAGTGGGTCCGGGACACCTCGCGCGCGCCGGCCCGGGTGCGGTAGTGGCCCGGTTCCTATTCGTCGTCCCGCCGCTGGTCGGGCACGTGAACCCGGCCGTCGGCGTGGCGGGCGAGCTCACCGCGCGCGGGCACGAGGTCGCCTGGGCCGGGCACGACGAGCTGCTGTGGCAGCTGGCCGGTCCCGACGCGCTCGTCTTTTCCTGCGCTCTGCCCGGGGACGCGCCTTCGCGCCCGGCGGAGCTCAAGGGTCCGGCCGCGCTCCGGTTCCTCTGGGAGGACTTCCTCGTCCCCCTGGCCGACTCGATGGCGCCCGGCGTGGCCGCGGCGATCGACGCGTTCGCCCCGCACGTGGTGGTCGCCGACCAGCAGGCGCTGGCCGGCGGGCTGCTGGCCGAGGCGCGCGGCCTGCCGTGGGTCACCTCGGCGACGACGTCGGCCGAGCTGCTCGACCCGCTCGCCGGCATGCCGAAGGTCGCCGAATGGGTCGGCTCGCTGCTCGACGGGCTGCGGGCGCGCGTCGCGGGCGGCCGAGGTTCGGCCGACCCGCGGTTCTCGCCGCACGGCGTCCTGGCGTTCACCACCCGCGAGCTGCTCGGCGCGGCGCCGCCGCCCGGGGTCCGGCTGGTCGGGCCCGCGCTCGGCGCGCGTCCGTCCACAACGGACTTCCCGTGGGACTGGCTCGACCCGCTCCGGCCGGCCGTGCTGGTGTCCCTCGGCACGGCGAACACCTCGGCGGGGACGCGGTTCCTGACGGCGGCGACGGAGGCGTTCGCCGGGCTGCCCGCCCGCGCCGTGCTCGTCGACCCGGGCGAGGCGCTGGGGCCGGTGCCGCCGAACGTCCTGGTGCGCCCGCGCGTCCCGCAGCTGGCCCTGCTGCCGCGGGTGGACGCGGTGCTCTGCCACGCGGGGCACAACACGGTGTGCGAGACGCTGTGGCACGGCCTGCCGCTGGTGGTCGCCCCGATCCGCGACGACCAGCCGATCGTGGCGGCCCAGGTGGTCGCGGCGGGCGCGGGAGTGCGGTTGCGCTTCGGCCGCGCCGACGCCGCCAAGATCGCCGAAGCCGTGTCGGAAGTCCTGACCGAGCCTTCGTACCGGCGGGCCGCCGAAACGGTGGCCGCGTCGTTCCGCGCGGCGGGCGGAAGCGGGGCGGCCGCGGGCCATCTGGAGCAGCTCGCGCTGGAAAGCCTGGCGCACCTGAGCCCCGGAAAGTCGTGATTTACTTCGAAAAATCACGTGGTTACGGTCGAAGCCATGACTGTTTCCGTCTGCGTTCCCGAAGACGTCCCCGAACTCGTCAAGTCGGCCGCCGGGCTGTTCGCCGAAGACGCCGGGCGCCACGACCCGCGCATGGACCTCGGCTGGCCCGGCCGTGAGGGCGCCGCCTACTACGCGGAGCTGGTCGGCGATCCGGACTGCCTCTGCCTGCTGGCCGGCGACGGGCACCTGATCGGCAGGCTGCGGCCCCCGAACGCCCTGCGGCCGGGCGCGGTGACCGCGGTGCTGGAGAGCCTGCGCGTCGGCCCGGCGCACCGCCGGTCGGGGGTCGGCGCCGAGCTGGTCGCGGCGTTTTTCGCGTGGGCGCGGGAAAAGGGCGCGAACGAATCGATCGTGCAGGCCTACGCCGGCAATGAGGCGGCGCTGGCGTTCTACCGCGCGCAGGGGTTCGAGCCGTTCGAGCTGACCCTGCGTCACCGGAACGAGTGGCTATCCACAGTGGACCGTTCGCACTAGCCTCGGAGGCCGAGCCAGGAGGTGCGGATGACGGCCACCGCGGAGGTCGCCCACGAGCCGGGACCCGCGCAGCTGAGCCGGGGGCGGGTCAACGCCGTCTTCGGGGCCGTGCTGCTCGGCATGCTGCTGGCCGCGCTGGACCAGACCATCGTCGGGACCGCGCTGCCCACCATCGTCGGTGACCTCGGCGGGGCCGGGCACCTCTCGTGGGTGGTCACGTCCTACCTGCTCGCCGAGACGATCATGACCGTCGTCGTCGGCAAGCTCGGCGACCTGTTCGGCCGCAAGCTGATGTTCCAGATCTCGGTCGTCGTGTTCGGCGTCGGCTCCTTCTGCGCCGGGTTCGCCGACAGCATGGTCTGGCTGATCGTCTGGCGCGCGGTGCAGGGCCTGGGCGGCGGCGGGCTGATGGTCACCTCGACCGCGCTGATCGCCGACGTCGTCCCGCTGCGCGAGCGCGGCAAGTACCAGGGTGTGCTCGGCTCGGTGTTCGGCGTGGTGACCGTGGCCGGGCCGATGCTCGGCGGCTTCTTCGTCGACCACCTGTCGTGGCGCTGGGCGTTCTACGTCAACATCCCGCTGGTCATCGTGGTGCTGGTGGTGGCGTCCTCGGCGATGCCGAACGCGCGCGCCGCGGTCAAGCCGGTCATCGACTACCTCGGCATCCTGCTGATCGGCCTGGCCGCGACCGGGCTCACGCTGGTGACGAGCTGGGGCGGCACGCAGTACGCGTGGGGCTCGCCGACGATCATCGGGATGGCGATCGGCTCGGTCGTGCTGCTCGCGGCGTTCGTCTTCGTGGAGCTGAGAGCCGCGGAGCCGATGCTGCCGATGCGGCTGTTCCGGAATCCGGTGTTCACCGTCGGCGGGATCATGAGCTTCGTCGTCGGCTTCGCGATGCTCGGCGCGCTTTCCTACCTGCCGACGTACATGCAGTACGTCCAGGGCACCTCGGCGACGACGTCCGGGGTGCGGCTGCTGCCGATGGTGCTGGCGCTGCTGGTCGCGTCGATCGCCGCGGGCAATGCCGTGAGCAAGACCGGGCGGTACAAGATCTTCCCGCTGGTCGGCGCCGCGGGCATGACGATCGGGCTCTACCTGCTGTCCCGGCTGGACGCCGACACCGGGTTCTGGGAGGCCTCGGCCTACATGGCCGTGCTGGGCCTGGGCATCGGGCTCGGCATGCAGGTGCTGACCATCGCCGTGCAGAACACCGTCGACTACGCCGACCTCGGCGTCGCGACCTCGGGAGTGACGTTCCTGCGCTCGATCGGCAGCTCGTTCGGCGCGGCCATCTTCGGCACGGTGTACGCGAACCAGCTCGCGCCCAACCTGGCCAAGGCCGCCGCCGAACACCCGTTGCCGCCTGGGGTCGACCCGCGGGCGCTCCAGGTGCCGACGGCGCTGCACGCGTTGCCGGACTCGGTGTCCGCACCGGTCATCCAGGCCTACAGCGACTCCCTGCACGTGGTGTTCCTCGCCGCGGCGCCGGTCGGGCTGGTCGCGTTCGCGCTGGCGTTCTTTCTCAAGGAGGTTCCGCTGCGCGACACCGCCCGCGCGGCCGCGCCGGACCTTGGTGACGGCTTCGCGATGCCGGAGGCCCGCACGGACGACCGTGAGCTCGAACGCGCCGTCGCCACGCTGTTCTTCCGCGAGCGCCGCAAGGTGGCCCCGGCGATCGTCGAACGCGCCGGCGGCGACCTCGACGAAGGTGGCATCTGGTGCCTGCTGCAGGTCCACCTGCGGGAACGCCGCGGCGAACCGTCGACGCTGAAGGCGATCGGGGAGTACTTCAGCGTTCCCGCGCAGGTGCTGGAACCGGCGTTCAACCGCCTGGAGCTGACCGGGCACCTGCGCTACGCCGGCGGCCAGTGGGAGCTGACCGAGCCGGGCCGGGCCGAGTTCGCCAAGGTGGTGCGGGCCTGGCACGACTGGCTGGCCGAGCGCCTCGGCGACTGGGGCACGGCCGACCGCGCCGAGCTGGACGCGGCGATCGGCCGGGTGGCCAACCGGCTGCTGGACCAGAGCGCGGAGTCCCGCGCCCACGGCCGCCACGCCCTGGCCTGACCCCATCCGAGTGACACTTTGCGCGGCAAAGCGGAGCTTTCCCCGAGAAAGATGCGCCCGGGCGGCCCTGAGACGCATCTTTCTCGGCGAAAGTGACGCTCAGCGGCGCCAGAAGTCGTGCGGGGTGTGGCCGGGGCGGAAACCGGCGGACTCGACCAGGGCGGCCGCCGCCGCGAAGCCGTGGCCGACCAGGCCCGGCTCGTGGGCGTCGCTGCCGAAGCTGACCGCGTCGCCGCCGTCCTCGAACCACCACCGGACCACCTCGCCCGGCAGCGGCACCTTCGTGTTGACCTCCAGCGCGCGTCCGCTCGAAGCCAGCGCCCGCAGCACCGTGCGGAACTCCTCCTCGAAGTCCGCCACGACGAACGGCGGGCCCTCGGCCGGCCACGACCTCAGCGCGTAGTCGATGTGCGCGAGCACCGCGAAGCCGGCGGTCGACTCGACCAGCCCGAGCACCTCGGCCAGGTAGGCGCGCAGCAGTTCGCCGGGTGGCCGGTCGGTGATCAGCGTCAGCTCGTGGTGGTGCTCGCCGCCGGGCAGGGAGTGCACCGAGCCGAGAACGCGGTCGAAGCCGTGGGCGGCGAGCAGCGCGTCGGCGCGGGCGCGGTGCCAATGCGGCTCGCTCAGCTCCACTCCGGACAGGATCCGCAGGTCCGGGAACCGGTCCCGGCACTGCTCGACCCCCGCCAGGTACCCCTCGACGTCGAGGTCGGGCGGCTCCAGGACGCCGTCCGGGCGCAGCCGCACCCGGAAGTGGTCCGGCAGCAGCGGCCGGACCGGCTCCGGGACCAGCCACGGCGTGAGGTCCGCGTGCTCGGTGAACGCCACCGACGGCAGCCCCAGCTCGAGCGCCCGCTCGCACGAGCCGAGCATCGACCCGGTCACCGTGTCCCAGGACCATTCGGTGTGGACGTGGCCGTCCGGCGGGAGGCTCATGATCCCCACGGTAGCCGCGGTTTCGGGCTACTGTCGGTCCATGGCGCAGAAGTCGGCGGCGGTGGAGCTCGAGGTCGGGCCGCACACCGTCCGGATCTCCAACCCGGACCGGGTGTACTTCCCGGCCCGCGGCGAGACGAAGCTCGACCTGGTCAACTACTACCTCTCGGTCGGCGACGGCATCGTCAACGCGCTGCGCGAGCGGCCGTGCATGCTGCACCGCTTCCCCTCCGGCGTGGCGGGGGAGAAAGTCCACCAGAAGCGCGTCCCGAACGGCGCGCCGCCGTGGCTGGAAACCGTCCGGGTCACCTTCCCGCGGTACAACCGGCACGCCGACGAGCTGTGCGTCACCGAGCTGGCGCACGTCGCGTGGGCGGTGCAGATGTCCACTGTGGAGTTCCACCCGTGGAACTCTCGCCGCGCGGACACCGAGAAGCCCGACGAGTGGCGCATCGACCTCGACCCGATGCCCGACTGCGGCTACGACCGCGTCCGCCGGGTCGCGCACGTCGCGCACGAGATCCTCGACGAGCTCGGCGCGGTCGGCTGGCCCAAGACCTCGGGCGGGCGCGGGCTGCACATCTACGTCCGGATCGAACCCCACTGGGGCTTCAAGGAGGTCCGGCGTGCGGCCCTGGCCTTCGCGCACGAGGTCGAACGCCGTGCCCCGGACGACGTCACGACGACCTGGTGGCGCAAGGACCGCGACCCCCGGCTGCTTTTTGTCGACTACAACCAGAACGCGCGTGACCACACGATCGCGAGCGCCTACTCGGTGCGCGGGAACCCGGAAGGCACGGTGTCGACGCCGATCCGCTGGGAGGAGATCGACGACGCCGAGCCGGGCGATTTCACCATCGCGACCGTCCCGGCCCGCTTCGCCGAGCTGGGCGACCTCCACGCGGGCATCGACAAGGCCATCTTCTCGCTGGAACCCCTGCTGGAATGGGCCGACCGTGACGGCGTCGAAGAGCCGCCCGAGTCCGACTGACGTATTTTCCGCGGCCGGACTGCCTGCTGCTGTCCACTGTGCTCGGCAGTTCGGGGGTGGGGCTGCTCTGCCGTGTGCGCCGACCCCGCGCTCGGCTTCGACGAGGTTGCCCGGTCGCCGCCACGGATCCCGGGGGAGCCGTGGCGGCGCCGCGGGCCTACCTGGCGCGTCAGTCCAGGCGTTCGATGATCGTCGCGTTGGCGAGGCCGCCCGCCTCGCACATCGTCTGCAGGCCGTAGCGGCCGCCGGTCTGCTCCAGCACCGACAGCAGCGTGGTCGCCAGGCGCGCGCCGCTGCCGCCGAGCGGGTGGCCGATCGCGATCGCGCCGCCGTTGACGTTGACCTTCGCGAGGTCGGCGCCGATCTCGGCCTGCCAGGCGAGCACCACGCTGGCGAACGCCTCGTTGACCTCGAAGGCGTCGATGTCCCCGACCGAAAGCCCGGCGCGGGCGAGCACCTTGCGGGTCGCGGGGATGACACCGGTCAGCATGTACAGCGGGTCGTCGCCGACCACGGCGAAGCTGTGGATCCGGGCGCGCGGCCGCAGTCCGAGCGCCTTCGCCGTCTCTGAGCTGGTGATCATCAACGCCGCGGCGCCGTCGTTGATCGGGGACGAGTTCCCGGCCGTGACGTGCCAGCCGAGGTCGGGGAACCGCTGCGCCCAGACGTCGGCGCGGAACGCGGCCTTGAGCCCGGCGAGGATCTCCGGTGTGGTGCCCGGGCGGATCGTCTCGTCCGTGGTGACGTCGACGAGCGCGCCGTCGGGTCCGGGCGCCTTGAGCGGCGCGACCTCGCCGGCGAACTTCCCGTCCGCCCACGCCGTCGCGGCGCGCTGGTGGCTTTCGGCGGAGAACGCGTCGAGCTGCGCGCGGCTGAAGCCCCACTTGGCGGCGATCAGCTCGGCGCTGATGCCCTGCGGGACGAGCCCGTCCGGGTAACGCGCGGCGACCTGCGGGCCGAACGGGTCCCGCCCGGCCACCTGGCTGCCCATCGGCACCCGGCTCATCGACTCGACCCCGGAGGCGATCACGAAGTCGTAGGCGCCGGCGATGACGCCCTGGGCGGCGAAGTGGACCGCCTGCTGGCTGCTGCCGCATTGGCGGTCAACGGTCACCGCGGGCACCGACTCCGGCAGCCCGGCGGCGAGCGCGGCCCAGCGCGCGGTGTTCATGCTCTGCTCGCCGATCTGCCCGACCGCGCCGCTGATCACGTCGTCGATCCGGGCCGGGTCGACGCCGGTGCGTTCGACCAGCGAGCGCAGGGCGTGGGCGTGCAGGTCGACCGGGTGCACCCCGGCGAGCTTCCCGTTCGGCTTGCCCTTGCCGATGGGGGTCCGTACCGCGTCGACGATCACCGCGTCCGTCATGGCGTCTGCCTCCTCGCAGATCGGGGGATGCCTTCGGTATACGCCGGGTGAGTTGGATTCCACAACTCAGCTGTTCGGCACGTCACACGCGGTTGACGTGCTAGGTTGGATTTTCAACCTGTGGGAGGTGGCATGGCCCGGCGTGGTCGTGAGTGCTCGGTCGCCGAGGCTCTCGAAGTGGTCGGCGAGCGGTGGAGCCTGCTCGCCCTGCGCGAGATCATGCTGGGGGAGCGGCGGTTCAACCAGATCGCCGAGAACACCGGGGCCAGCCGCGACATCCTGGCCGCGCGGCTGCGCAAGCTCGTCGACGCCGGCGTGCTCGAGAAGGTCCGGTACGAAGACCACCCGCCGCGCTTCGAGTACTACCCGACCGAGGCCGGCCGCGCGCTGCAGCCGATCCTGCTCGGCCTGATGGCCTGGGGGGACAAGTACGTCCACCAGGGTGAGCCGCCCACGCTGTGGCGGCACGCGTGCGGCGAGGTGCTGGAGCCCGCCACGGTCTGCGCCCACTGCGGCGAGCCGGTCAACACTCCGGGCACCCACGCGATCCGGCTGGGCGCCGTCCACTCCTGACTCACCTCGGCAAAGGCCTCCTCGCATCCCCGCGAGGAGGCCTTTTCGACGTTTGGGCGTTGACTTGAGACCCCGGTCACTGTAAGTCTTGAACGAATCAGTGCAAGAACCTGACAACAGCGCGAGAAATTGCGGCAGTCGTCAGGAAGATCCCGCCCAGCTCCTCGACGAAGAGGTGCCCATGACGGCTGTCCCGTGCTGCCCGCGTGCGCCCCCGGACCACGTCCGGTGTGTGCCCGTTCCCTGGTTTCCGCCGTCCCCGCCCGGGACGAGCGCGCTCGACCCGCCTCCCCTCCTCCCCGGATCATGAGGAACCCCATGAGAACGAAGCGACTTCTGTCGCGCGCGGCCACCTACGCCGCCCTGTCCCTCCTCCTGGCCGCGCCCGCCGTGGCCGCGAGCGGCGCCCCGGCCGCCGCGCCCGCCGTGCCGGCCGTCCAGCCCGCCGCCCAAGCCGCCGTCGCGACCTACACCGCCAGCAGCCAGCTCGCCGGCTACCCCGTCTCGAACGTCGGTGACGGAAACCAGGCGACCTACTGGGAGAGCACCAACAACCAGTTCCCGCAGTGGGTCCAGGCCGACCTCGGCACGGCCACGAGCGTCGCCCAGCTCGTGCTGAAACTGCCGACCAGCTGGGAGGCCCGCACCGAGACCTTCAGCGTTCAAGGCAGCACCAACGGCACGAGCTTCAGCGACCTGAAGGCCTCGGCCGGTTACCGCTTCGACCCCGCCACCGGCAACACGGTCACCGTGGACGTCACCGGCAGCACCCGGTACGTCCGGCTGAACGTCACGGCCAACACCGGCTGGCCCGCCGCGCAGCTGTCGGAGTTCGAGGTGCACGGCCCGGCCGGCGGGGACACGCAGCCGCCATCCGCGCCCGGCAACCTCGCCTACACCCAGCCCGCGAGCGGCCAGATCCGGCTCACCTGGTCGGCCTCGACGGACAACACCGGTGTCGCCGGCTACGACGTCTACGCCAACAACCAGCTGCGCGGCAGTGTCGGCGGGACGGTCCTGACCTATACCGACAACCAGCCCGACAACGCGACCGTGTCGTACTACGTGCGGGCCAAGGACGCCGCCGGCAACCAGTCGGGGAACAGCGCCACGGTGACCCGCAACGGCACCCAGGCCGGGACGAACCTGGCGCTGGGCAAGCCGATCACGGCGTCCTCGACGGAGTTCACCTTCGTCGCGGTCAACGCCAACGACAACTCCGTGACCACCTACTGGGAGGGCGGCGGCGGGACCTACCCGAACCTGCTGACCGTCGCGCTCGGCTCGAACGCCGACCTCAACCAGGTGGTCGTCAAGCTGAACCCGGACGCCTCCTGGGGCCCGCGGACGCAGACGATCGCCGTCGAAGGCCGTGACCAGGCTTCGAGCGCGTTCACCACGCTGTCGGCCGCGCAGACCTACAGCTTCAGCCCGTCGTCCGGCAACACCGTGACGATCCCGCTGAGCGGCCGCGCCGCCGACGTCCGGCTGCGTGTCACCGCCAACTCCGGCGCCGGCGGCGGGCAGGCGGCGGAGTTCCAGGTCTTCGGGGTGCCCGCGCCGAACCCCGACCTCACGGTCTCCGGGGTCTCCTGGACACCGCAGAACCCGGTGGAGACCGACTCGATCACCGCGTCGGCCACGATCCGCAACGCCGGGACCGCGGCTTCGGGCGCGACCAACGTCAACCTGTACCTGGGCACGACCAAGGTCGGCACGGCGAACGTCGGGGCGCTGGCCGCCGGCGCGTCGACGACGGTGTCGGCGAACATCGGCACCCAGAACGCCGGCAGCTACCAGCTGACGGCGAAGGTCGACGAGGCCAACACCGTCATCGAGCAGAACGAGGACAACAACTCCTTCACCGGTTCGACGGCACTCGTCGTCAGCCCGGTGCAGAGCTCCGACCTCGTCGCCGCGACCGGCTGGTCGCCGAACAACCCGTCCGCGGGCAACACCGTCACGTTCACCACGACCCTGCGCAACCAGGGCACCGTGGCGAGCGCGGGCGGTGCCCACGCGATCACGGTGACGATCACCGACCAGAACGGCACGGTGGTCAAGACGCTCAGCGGCAGCTACAGCGGCGCCATCGCCGCCGGAGCCACCGCGTCGCCGGTGACCGTCGGCACGTGGACCGCGGGCAACGGCAAGTACACCGTCAAGACGGTGGTCGCGAACGACGCCAACGAGCTGCCGGTCAAGCAGGCCAACAACACCAGCACGCAGGCGCTGTTCGTCGGCCGGGGCGCGAACATGCCCTACGACATGTACGAGGCCGAAGACGGCGTCGTCGCGGGCGGCGCGTCCGTGGTCGGCCCGAACCGCACGATCGGCGACCTCGCGGGCGAGGCGTCGGGCCGTAAGGCCGTGACGCTGAACTCGACCGGCTCGTCGGTGGAGTTCACCACGCGGGCGTCGACGAACACCCTGGTCACCCGGTTCTCCATCCCGGACTCCGCGGGTGGCGGCGGCATCAACTCGACGCTGAACGTCTACGTCGACGGCACGTTCCTCAAGGCCATCGACCTGACCTCGCACTACGCGTGGCTCTACGGCGCCGAAACCGGCCCGGGCAACTCGCCGGGCACCGGGCCGCGGCACATCTACGACGAGGCGTCGATGCTGCTGGGCACGACCGTGCCCGCCGGGCACAAGATCAAGCTGCAGAAGGACGCGGCCAACAGCACGAACTACGCGATCGACTTCGTGAACTTCGAGCAGGCCACCGCGGTCGCGAACCCCGACCCGGCGCACTTCGCGGTGCCCACCGGGTTCACGCAGCAGGACGTGCAGGCGGCGCTGGACAAGGCCCGGCAGGACACGACGCTCACCGGCGTCTACCTGCCGGCCGGGAACTACTCGCTGCAGAGCAAGCTGAACGTCTACGGCAAGGCCGTCACGGTCACCGGCGCCGGGCCGTGGTTCACGAAGTTCTCCGCGCCGTCCGGCCAGGAGAACAGCGACATCGGCATCGACATCCAGTCGACCGCCAACGGGTCGACGGTCAGCGGGTTCGCCGTGTTCGGGAACTACACCTCCCGGATCGACGGCCCCGGCAAGGTGTTCAATCTGAGCAACGTCTCGAACCTGACGATCGACAACATCTGGGTCGAGCACCAGGTCGTCATGGTCTGGGGCACCAACGTGGACAACACCACGATCAAGAACTCCCGGATCCGCGACACCTTCGCCGACGGTGTCAACCTCACGAACGGGAGCACCGGCAACCACGTCACCAACAACGAAGCCCGGTCCACCGGCGACGACAGCTTCGCGCTGTTCGCCGCCACGGACATCAACCAGGGCAACCAGTACGACAACGTGTTCGAGAACCTGACCGCGCTCACCCCGTGGCGCGCGGCCGGGCTGGCGGTCTACGGCGGGTACAACAACACCTTCCGCAACCTCTACATCGCGGACACGCTGACGTACTCGGCGATCACGATCAGCTCGCTCGACTTCGGCTACCCGTTCCTCGGGTTCGGGCCGCAGCCGACGACGGTCCAGAACGCCTCGCTCGTCCGGGACGGTGGCCACTTCTGGGGCCAGCAGACGTTCCCGGCGATCTGGATGTTCTCCGCGTCCAAGGAGTTCCGCGGGATCCGGGTGTCCGATGTGGACATCCAGAGCCCGACCTACGCCGGCATCATGTTCCAGACGAACTACGTCGGCGGGCAACCGCAGAACAGCGTCCAGGACACGGTGCTGACGAACGTGTCGATCACCGGGGCGCACCGCAGCGGTGACGCCTTCGACGCGAAGTCGGGGATCGGGATCTGGGCCAACGAGCTGCCGGAACCGGGTCAGGGCCCGGCCGTCGGGTCGGCGACCTTCACCGGGCTCACGCTGAGCGACAACGCCGAGGACATCCGCAACCGCACGACCACGTTCACCATCAACCGCAACTGATGCGAAAAGACCGTCGAGGCCACCTTACGGGCGTCCGTCGCCCGTAAGGTGGCCTCGACGGCGTTCGACGGGTGGAGGTGGGTCTGGTGCGGATCCTGGTCACCGGTGGCACCGGGCAGCTCGGCCGGGTGGTCACCGAGCGGCTGCGCGCGGCGGGTGAAGAGGTCCGCGTCCTCAGCCGGCGGCCCGGGCCGGACGTCGTGCCCGGCGACCTGCGGACCGGCCGCGGCGTCGACAGCGCGCTGGCCGGCGTCGACACGGTCGTCCACTGCGCCACCGACTTCCGGCACGAGACGGCGCTCGCGCGGACGCTGGTGGAGGCCGCGCGCTGGACCGGCGGGCCGCACCTGGTCTACGTCTCGATCGTCGGGGTCGACCGCGTCCCGCTGGGTTACTACCGGAGCAAGCTCGAGACCGAGGAGCTGATCGCCGCGTCCGGCCTGCCGTACACGATCCAGCGGGCGACGCAGTTCCACGCGCTGGTCCGGACGCTGTTCGCGGGCGCGTCCCGGCTGCCGGTGCTGCCCGTGCCGCGGGTGCGGTTCCAGCCGGTGGACGTCCGCGACGTCGCGCCGCGCCTGGCGGACCTGGCCACCGCCGATCCGGCGGGCCGCGTCGACGACTTCGGCGGCCCCGAGATCCTCGCGGCGGCCGAGCTGGCCCAGGCGGTCGCCGAGGCGAGCGGACGGCGCCGGAAGATCATCTCGGTGAAGGTGCCGGGGGAGACGTTCCGGGCGTACGCCGACGGCGGGCACCTCGCGCCGCACCACCTGGACGGCTCGATCACCTTCGCGCAGTACCTCGCCGAGCAGGCCGACGCCGGGGTGCTGGGGTACCGGAAGCGCTAGCTCGGCACCCAGTTGCCGTGAAAGCCGACCGGCACCCGGTCCGGCAGGGGGATCGCGGCGACTGTCTCCGGGGTGGCGGCGTCCAGCAGCGTGAGCTCACTGCGCTCGGTCGCCGCGTCGTGCACGAAGCCGGCCAGGACACCGTCGTCCTCGGCGGCGTCTTCGGAGCGTGGCACGAAGACGAACTCGGCCGGCGAGCGTCCGGCGCCGAAGGACCGCACCTGTGTCGAGCCGGTCCAGAAGTCGTGTTTGTACAGCGCTTCCGCCGGGTTCGCGCCGGTCGTCACCGCCGGCGCGTAGCCGTAGCGGAGGGGGCGGCCGACCACCCGCTCGTCGACGCGCGGGAACTCCTGGCCCCGGTCGTCGAGGCGTTCTTCGACGACCTTGCCGGTGGTGAGGTCGACCGTCCACCGGTCCAGCGTCGGCACACCTTCGTCGGGGCCGCGCAGCTGCCGGTCGAACATCTTCGGGTGCCGGACGACGTCGAGCACCACGCTGTCGCCGTCGTCGTAGGCGTTGAGCGGGTGGAAGACGTAACAGGGTTCGACGTCGAACCACCGGACGTCGGTGGTGCCACCCTCGCGGGGCATCACGCCGATCCGCGCCGGATACTTCGGGTTCCAGTGGTAGGGGAGGCCGCCGTTGGCGGTGATCTTCGAGGCCAGCCGGGCGGTGATCGGGTCGGGGATCCGCACCCGGCCGATGACCGCGGAGAGCACGAGCCGGGTGGTGGCGCGCAGGATCGGTGACGGGATCGAGGCGGTGGCCATCCCGGCGTCGAAGGTCACGGGCAGGTCGTAGAAGACGACGTGCCGTTCGGTCAGGGAGAAGTCGTGCATCATCGGCGCGCCGGTGACCTCGACGGGCACCTCGCGCCGGACCCGCCCGGCGGTGTCGACCACGGTGTAGGTGACCTTGTTCCCGCCGGTCAGCGAGTAGGAGACGGCGTGCAGCTCGCCGGTGCGCGGGTCGCGCTTCGGGTGGGCGGTGTAGCCCCCGCTCAGGGTGCCGTCGAAGTCGCAGCGGCCGACGGTGTCCAGCTCGTCGGTCAGCTCCCAGAGGGTGGCGCCGGCCTCCATCAGGGCGAGGGTCTTGCCGGCGTGGCCGATGACGTTGGTGTTCGCGCTGAGGCCGTGCGGGGTGGTGCGCGGCCGGCCGCCGTCGAGGATCGCGTCGATCGAGGGGTTGCGGACCCAGCGGTTGCGGTACCACTCGGCCTTGCCGTCGCGCAGGCGGACGCCGTGGACCATGCCGTCGCCCATGAACCAGTGGTAGGCGGCGGGGTCCACTTCGGACAGCGGGTTGGGCCCGTTGCGCAGGTAGCGGCCGTCGAGGAAGGCCGGGATCGTCCCGGTCACCTCGAGGCCGGTGAGCGTGTGCTCCTGGCTGATCGGGGCGAAGTTCCCGTCGAGGAAGGGGTTGGTCGGCACCGGTGGTGGCCTTTCGTCGCGACTGCGAGCCTCTGGCCATCGCCCGGCCGGGATGTGACCAGTGGTTTCAGCACCTCGCCGACGAGAGTAGACGGGACCGCGCCGGGGTCAACTCCGCGTTCCATCGCGGGGCCGTCGGAAAGGGCGACGCGGCGGAACGCGGCAGCCTTGGCGATCGGCTCGGCGAACGCCCACGTCGCGCGGCTCGTGGTCGCGACCGGGAAAGTTCCAGCGGACTCACCACCGGCAGGTTTCGCGTCGGGAGGTCCTGCGGCCTCGGCGGGGGCGTCGTATATCTCGTGTTATCGGATTAATTACGAAGAATCTTGACCTCGGGTTCGGATAGGTCATATGTTTGGCGGGCTGCACGCCGGTCCCCGCCTTCAACGTCGAACGGATCCGACATGTCTGACCTTCCCCTCCCGCCGTCCCGCCGGTCGTTCCTCAAGCTCGGGGGCGCGGTGGGCGCCGGGATCGCCCTCGGGGGCGTTCGTCCCTTTGTTGCCAGCGCAGACGTCGTGCGCCCGGCTGTCGAGGACCTGGTTCCCGATAGCCGCGCGACCACGCTGTGGTACCCCTCGCCCGCGGCCGAAGACAAGATCATCGAGCAGGGCCTGCCGATCGGCAATGGTCGGATCGGTGCCCTCGTCGGCGGTGACCCGGCCGCCGACTTCCTGTACCTCGCCGACGCCTCGCTCTGGACCGGCGGCGCCAACAACGTCCTCGAAGACGACGGCCAGTTCCCCTACGAGCGCGAGAAGTTCGGCACCCTGGGCCTGCTGGCCAAGGTGCGGATCGCCGTGCCCGCGCACACCGGCGTCACGGACTACCGCCGCACGCTCGACCTGAGCAACGGCCTGCTCGCGGTGTCCTACACCCACCAGGGCACGCGCTACCGCCGCGAGATCTACACCAGCCACCCCGACGACGTGGTGGTCGTCCGGCTGAGCGGTGGTCCGATGACCGGCACCGTCGCGCTGGAGCCGACTCGCGGGGAGACCCTGACCGGCGCGGCCTTCGCGGCCACCTTCGCCAACGGGCTGAAGTACGCCGCCGCAGCCGGGGCGTCCGGCCGCGGGGGAAAGGTGTCGCCGCAGGGGAACACCGTCGCGTTCAACGGCTGCCGCGAGGTGCTCATCGTCGTCACCGGCGGGACCAGCTACGTGCCGGACGCGGCCCGGAAGTTCCTCGACGCGGCCGCCGACCCGCTGCGTGTCGCGAAGGGGAAGGTGGCCCAGGCGCTGGCCGCGGGCGGTGACGGCCTGCGCGCCACGCACGTCGCGGACTACCGGCGGCTGTACGACCGGATGTCGGTCGACCTGGGGCAGTCGCCGCCGGCCAAGCGCGCGCTCGACTCGTGGTCGCGGCTGGTCGCCCGGCACGACGACCCGGCCACGCCGGACCCGGAGCTGGAGGCGAGCTACCTGCAGTTCG
Organism: Amycolatopsis sp. NPDC104819; assembly: GCF_055583145.1. Lineage (NCBI taxonomy): Bacteria > Bacillati > Actinomycetota > Actinomycetes > Pseudonocardiales > Pseudonocardiaceae > Amycolatopsis > Amycolatopsis sp. NPDC104819. Next base: position 238,194 of record NZ_JBVJON010000013.1, read on the forward strand.
GGCGGTACCTGACGATCACCGGCTCGCGCGACGGCCTGCCGATGGGCCTGCAGGGCCTGTGGCAGAACAACAACACGCCCGACTGGATGAGCGACTACCACACCGACATCAACCTCCAGATGAACTACTGGCTGGCGGACCGGGCGGCGCTGCCCGGGAGCTTCACTGCCCTCGCCGACTACTGCCTCGCGCAGCTTCCCGTGTGGACGGACAGCACGAAACGCCTGTTCAACGACCCGAGGAACCGCTTCCGCAACACCAGCGGGAAGATCGGCGGCTGGGCGATCGCGTTCTCGACCAACATCTACGGCGGCTCCGGCTGGTGGTGGCACCCCGGCGGCAACGCCTGGCTGTGCAACTCGCTCTGGGACCACTACGCGTTCACCCAGGACAAGCGGTACCTCGCCCGGATCTACCCGTTGCTCAAGGGCGCGTGCGAGTTCTGGGAGTCGCGGCTGGTCACGACGACCGTCGACGGCGTCGAGGTGCTCGTCGACGACCACGACTGGTCACCCGAGCACGGCCCGCAGGACACCCGCGGCAACACCTACTCCCAGGAGATCGTCTGGGACCTGTTCGAGCACTACCGCGACGCGGTCGCGGTGCTGGGCCGGGACCGCGCGTACGGCGACCGGATCGCCGGGCTGCAGAAGAAGCTGTACCTGCCGAAGGTGAGCCCGTCGACCGGCTGGCTCGAGGAGTGGATGTCGCCGGACAACCTCGGCGAGACCACGCACCGGCACCTGTCGCCGCTGATCGGCTTCTTCCCCGGCGACCGGATCGCGGCCGACACCTCGCCGCCCGAGCTGCTGAGTGGCGTGCGCGAGCTGCTGATCGCCCGCGGGATGGACAGCTTCGGCTGGGCGTGCGCGTGGCGGTCGGCCTGCTGGGCGCGGCTGAAGGACGCCGACCGCGCGTACCAGCTGCTGCTGACGGTGATGCGGCCGTCGGTGGCCAACGGGAACGGCACCGCGCCGAACTTCTTCGACATGTACAGCCAGGGCAGCTACACGATCTTCCAGATCGACGCGAACCTCGGCGCGCCCGCGGCGATGGTGGAGATGCTGGTCTACTCGCGCCCGGGCGTGCTGGAGCTGCTGCCGGCGCTGCCCTCGGCGTGGGCGCGCTCGGGCCGGGTGACCGGGATCGGCGCGCGCGGCGGGTTCGAGGTCGACCTGTCCTGGCGCGCCGGCAAGGTCACCCGCGCGGTGGTCCGGAGCGTCGGCGGGACCCGGACCGAGGTGCGCGCCGGCGCCTGGAAGCGGACGATCTCGCTGCGGCCGGGCGGGTCGATCACGATCACGCCAAGTTGAGGTCCTGCCTCCGGAAGTGATGTAGTGTTCAACTACCCCTTCCGAAGTCTGGAGTCCTCGTGAACATCGCCCTGTGGGTCGCCGCGGGTTTCCAAGCCGCGCTGTACGTCTTCGCCGGCGGCATGAAGTTCTTGACGCCGCGGGAGAAGCTGCTGGAGAACCCCAACATGGGGTGGACGGCGGACTTCTCCGGGCCGGTGGTGAAGGCGATCGGCGGCATCGAGGTCCTCGCGGCGATCGGCCTGGTCCTGCCGTGGGCGCTCGACATCGCGCCGGTGCTGACACCGCTGGCGGCGACCGGGCTGGCGATCGTCCAGATCGGTGCGATCATCGTCCACGGACGCCGCAAGGAGACCAAGGCGCTGCCGATGAACGTCGTGCTGCTGGTGCTGGCGGTGTTCGTCGCCGTGGGCCGGTTCGCCGGCTGAGCTTCCCCTCGGAGGATCGATGACACTTCCGGCCTTCACCGACCACGGCGGGTCCGGCCCGGTGGTCGTGCTGCTGCACAGCTTCCTCATGGACGGCCGGATGTTCGCCCCGCAGCTGGCGGCGTTCGACGGCTTCCGCTGCGTCACCGTCGACGAGCGCGGCCACGGCGGCACCCCCGCGACCGGCCCGTTCGACTACTGGGACGTCGCCCGGGACGTCCTGGCGGTGCTCGACGAGCTGGACGTCCCGCGCGCGGCCGTCGTCGGGACGAGCCAGGGCGGGTTCGTCGCGCTGCGGATCGCGCTGCTGGCGCCTTCGCGGGTGTCGTCGATCGCGGTGCTCGGCACGTCGGCCGCGGCGGAGGATCCCGCGGTCGCGACCGGGTACCGGGCGGTGCTCGACGCGTGGGTCAGCGGGAGCGCGCCGCCGCCGGTGCTCGACGGCGTCGCCCAGATCTGCTTCGGCCCCTTCCCGGCGGAGGAGTGGAAGAAGCGCTGGGCGACGGTGGCGCCGGACCAGCTCACGCTGACCATGAACGCCCTCGTCGACCGTGACAGCGTGCTCGCGCGGGTGGGCGAGATCTCCTGCCCGGCCCTGGTCCTGCACGGCTCGGCCGACCTTGCCTACCCGGTCGAGCGGGCCGAGGAGCTGGCGGGCGCGCTGCCCGCGGCCGAGCCCCTGGTCGTCGTCGAGGACGGCGCCCACTTCCTGAGCTTCACCCACGCCGATGCGGTGAACCCGCCGCTCACGCGGTTCCTCACCGCGCACGCGTAATACCCTGGGGGTCTCAGGGAGGTCGGAGTGGACGTCGATCTGCGCAAGCTTCGGTACTTCGTCGCGGTCGCCGAAGAGCTGCACTTCGGGCGGGCCGCCGCGCGGCTGCACATCGCGCAGCCGGTGCTGTCGCGGCAGATCCGGGCGCTGGAAGGCGAACTGCACGCCCAGTTGTTCCGGCGGGACAAGCGGTCCACCGCGCTGACCGACGCCGGCCGTCAGCTGCTGGACGACGCGCGTCCGCTGCTGGCCTCGGCCGAAGCCCTGCGGCGCCGGGTGGCGACGGCCGCGCGCGGAACGACGTTCACCGTGGCGTTCATGCCGGGCATCACCGTCACCGACGCCGTCCGGGAGCTGACGGCGCGGCATCCCGACCTCTCGGTTTCGCTGCTGCGCACGACCTGGGAGGACCAGACCGAGGTGCTGCACGACGGCCGCGCCGACGTCAGTGTGGTCCGGCTGCCGGTGGACCGGCGCGGGTCGAGCGTCCGGCCGCTGTTCGAGGAGCCGCGCGTGGCGGTGCTGCGGACCGACCACCGGCTGGCCGGGAAGGAGTCGGTGCTCGTGGGCGACCTCGCCGGCGAGCACCTGCTCAACCACCCGGACGCGGTCCCGGAGTGGCGGGACGTCGCGGTCGAGCTGCGCGAGGGGACGGGCGCGGCGGCGCCGTCGTTCCGGAGTGTGGAGGAGAAGCTCGAGCACGTGGCGGCGGGGCAGGGGATCGCCGTCATCCCGCTGTCCACTTCGGAGTACTACACCCGGCCCGACGTCGCGCACGTGCCGGTCGAGGACCTGCCGCCGAACGAGGTGTGCCTGGCGTGGCTCGCGAGCCGGCGCTCGCGGATCGTGGCCGAGTTCGCGGAGATCATCGGTTGCGCGGGCGAGGACCGGCGATCAGAGTGACGGCATGACTCGCTGGGTGACGTTCGACTGCTTCGGCACGCTGGTGGACTGGCGCCACGGCATCTCGACCGGGCTCGAGCTGCTGTTCCCCGGCCGGGGCGCGGAGCTGCTCGAGGTCTACAACGGGATCGAGCCGCGGGTGCAGGCCGAGACGCCGGTGCGGCGCTACCGCGAGGTGCTGGCGGAGTCCCTGCGGCGGACCGCCGCCGCGGCCGGGCTCGACCTGGTGCCCGACGACGCGTCGGTGCTCGCGACCGGACTGCCGTACTGGCCGGTCTTCCCGGACACCCGCCCGGCGCTGGCCGCGCTGCGGGCGGCGGGCTGGCGGCTCGCGCTGCTGACCAACTGCGACCGCGACCTCATCGGCGAAACCCAGCGCCGGCTCGCGGTCCCGATCGACGCGATCGTGACCGCCGAAGACGTCGGCGGGTACAAGCCGGGGCACGCCCACTTCAAGCGGTTCGCCTCGTCGTTCGACGCGTCGCGGGAGAACTGGGTGCACGTCGCGCAGAGCCACTTCCACGATATGGTCCCGGCGGCGGCGCTCGGCATCCGGCGGGTGTGGGTCAACCGCCACGCCGACCCGCACGACCCGGCCATCGCCGACGCGGTGCTGCCCGGTCTGGACAACCTGGTGGCGACGGTCGAGCGAGTCCACGCGGCTTGACGCCCCGGGTCAAGCACTCGCCACCGGGCGTTGGTGCCGCAGCCCGGTCCGATGCCCGGTGAACAATCCCGCCCACAGCGTCGCCCACGGGCGCGATGCCGGACGCGGCCGGCGTGCCGCCGGGGCCGGCCCGGCGCGGTACTCCATCTCCACCAACACCCAGTCGTGGATCCAGTCGCCTCGCATGGCACTCCTTCTTTCTTCCGCTGAGGAGTCCCACGGTCGTCCTGAGGGCACCGGGCCGGCATCGGGCGAACACGCACTCCGCGCGCCGCCGTCCCTTACCCGCGCAGCTCCCTCAGTGCGTCGACGTGCCGGGGTTCCCAGCCGAGCTCGCGGCGCGCGCGGGCCGGCGTCAGCTGCTGGTCCAGCGCGAACGCCTCCGCGATCGGGCCCATCCGTTCGACGGCCTCGGCGAGCGAGAGCCGCAGGACGTCGCCGGTAAGGGCTTCGACGACGTCGGCGAGCGGGACGTTCTGGCCGCTCACCCCCGCGTAGACCGACTTCGCCGGCGCCTGCAGCGCCAGCACGTACAGCTCGGCGACGTCCTCGGCGTGGACCATGGCCCAGTGGTTCGAGCCGTCGCCGATGAGCGGCACCGAACCGGTCTGGCGGCCGGGCGCGGCGAAGAACGTCTCGATGAGCCCGCCGCCCAGGCCGTAGACGATGCCGGGCATCACCAGCACCGGGTTGCCGCCGTGGGTCAGGACGCGCTCCTCGTTGGCCGCCCGCCACGCCGTGATGGCCGGCGGGTTCTGCGGCGCGTCCTCGGCCACGACACCTTTGGTGTCGCCGTAGACCCAGACGCCGCCGGTGTGCACGTACGGGCCGCGGTCGCCGATGCCCTCCTGCAGGGCGTCCGCGGCGGCGCGGTCGACCGCCGCGGTGTCGTCGCCGTAGTGCTGGCCGAGGTGGACGACACCGTCGGCCGCGGCGGCCGACTCGCGCAGGACGGCGGTGTCGGTGAGCCCGCCCGGCACCGGCCGGGCGCCCAGCTCGGCGAGCGTGCGCGCGGAGGCGTCACTGCGGGCGAGCGCACTCACCTCGTGCCCGTCCCGCACGAGCGCCCGGACGGTGGGGCGGCCGACGTAACCGGAGCCGCCGGTGAGGAAGACCTTCATCGTGGACCTTTCGTGGTCGTGGTGGTTCCCTTCCGACTCTCGGCCGCCGGAAGGCCCGCGTCCAAGACCCTTTCCGCTCGCTGTGATACCCCTAGAGCATTACGCTGGAACGGGTGACCGCGACGACCTACCTGTTCGTGCCCGGCGACCGGCCCGACCGTTTTGCCAAGGCCGCGGCCAGCGGCGCCGATGTCGTGCTCCTGGACCTCGAGGACGCCGTCGCCCCGGCCGACAAGGATTCCGCGCGCACCGCGGTCGACGCCTGGCTGGCCGACGGTGGCGCGGCGATGGTCCGGATCAACGCGCCGGGCACGCCCTGGTTCGAGGCCGACGCCGCGCTGGTGGCCGCGCGCGGGGTGCCCGTGATGGTCCCGAAGGCCGAGGCGGCCGGGGTGCTGGCCGGGTTCCGCGAAGTGATCGCTCTTGTCGAGACCGCGCGAGGTGTCGAAAGCGCCGGTGAGCTCGCCGCCGTCCCGTCGGTGACGCGGCTGGCGTTCGGCAGTGTCGACCTGGCCGCGGAGCTCGGTGTCGCGCCGGAGGATCCCGAGCCGTTCGCGTACGCGCGCTCGCGGCTGGTGATGGCGTCCGCGGCGGCCGGGCTGGCGCCCCCGCTGGACGGCGTCACGACCGACCTGCACAACGACGAACGCCTGGCGGCCGACGTCCGGTATGCGCGCCGGATGGGTTTCGGCGGGAAGTTGTGCGTACACCCGCGGCAGGTGGAGCTGGTGCGAGCGGGGTTCGCGCCGACCGACGCCGAGCTCGAATGGGCCCGCCGTGTTGTGGCGGCCGGTGCCTCGGTGTCCACTGTGGATGGAAAGATGGTGGACAAGCCGGTGCTTGCCCGGGCTCGCCGCCTTCTGGGGGAGTGACGCGTGCAGGTGGCGCTGCTGTCAGTGGCACAGCAGCGCACACGCGGCCTCGCGAGCACAAGATCGCCCTGCACCACTCGGCCCGCTGACGCCCTCAGACCGCGCGGGCGATGGCGATGTTCCCGGCCAGCCGCTCCCCGGCCTCGTAGATCATGTACTCGCGCCCCTGGTACGTGCCGAAGCTCGGCGCCGCCGAACGGCCGTTGTCCGGGGCGCCCGTCAAGGGAGCGTGGAACGTCCCGAGGTGGGTGCGCTTCGAGAAGTCGTTGCCGACCTCGGTGATCATCAGCTTGCCGCCGTGGGCGAGGTCGGTGTTGTAGACGACGTACGTGCTGTTGTTGCGGTACAGCAGGTGCGGGCCGCCGATGTCGTTCGCGCCGACGTCGGTGTGGCGCACGAGCGGCGTCTGCGAGAACGTCCAGTTCAGCGCGTCCGGTGACCAGCCCCAGCCGATGTCGCGGTGGTTGGTGGTGTTGTTGAGCATGAACACCATGACGTAGCGGGCGTTCTTCGCCGGCAGGTCCTGGCGGAACACCCGCGCGTAGGACGTCTCGGTGGTGCCCGCGGGCTGCAGCCGCGTCGAGAGCACCTCCTTCTCGTAGCCGAAGTGGATGCCGTCGGCCGAACTGGCGAGCCGGGTGACGGTGTTCTCGCCGTGGAAGTACAGGTAGATCCGCTTGACGTCGTCGTTCCACAGCGCGTGCGGCGACGACACGTGGCTGACCGAGTACTCACCCGGCCAGGAGTTCTTGATGATCGGGTTGCCCGCGTACTCGGTGAACTCCTGGTCGAGGGAGTCCGCGTAGGCCAGGCAGATCCCGCCCGGGGCGTCGTGCGGCGCGTAGTAGAGGTAGTACGCGCCGAGCGCGTTCGGGATGCGGCCCGCGGTGCCGCGGACGCAGGGGAAGATCAGCTCACCGGTCGGGTTGTAGCGCAGCTTGCTCTTCACGAGCGCCAGCCGCTGGTACCGGTAGTCCGGGAAGCCGGCGGGGGCCGCGGCGGCCGTCACGGGCAGGAGCGCGCTCGCGCCGAGGGCGGCGGTGCCGGCCAGCAGGCCGCGGCGGGTGAGGGTCATGGCGGCTCCTTCGTCGGTGAAGTGTGCGGCGACGGTGCCACGGTCCCGGAGGCGAGGTCAATGGAGTAATACGTATTAGTACGGTCGGGACAGGTTTGCTGGAGTTTCGGGCAAAACGGTTGACGACCCCGGGGAGGCCTTGCACGCTGAATCGGATCAGCTGACCCCGGCGACCCCGAGCGAGGTACCCGATGGGCAGGCCCCGGCAGGCCGACATCGCGCGCGTCGCCGGCGTTTCGCAGGCGACGGTCTCGGTGGTGCTGGGCGGGAACCGCACCGGGGTCCGGCTGTCGGAGCGGACGCGGCTGCGGGTGCTGGAAGCCGCCGAACGGCTGGGGTACGTGCCCGACCCGGTGGCGAAACGGCTGGCGTCGTCGCGCAACAACCTCCTCGGCGTCTACACCTTCACCCCGGCGTTCCCGGTGGACGTCGCGGACTCCTACTACCCGATCCTGGCCGGCGTCGAGGCCGAGGCGGCCGCACTCGGCAAGGACCTGATCATGTTCACCGGCTCGAGCGCGGTGCCCGACCGGATCCGCCGCACCCGCCTGGCGGACGGCTGCCTGTTCCTCGGCCGGCACGTGCCGGTGGACGCGATCGGCGACCTGCTCGCGAGCGGGTTCCCGATCGTCTACATCGGACGCCGCACCGAGCTCGGCGGCCGGATCCCGCACGTGGGCGCGGACTACGTGTCCGCCTCGGCCGAGGTGCTCACCCGCCTGGCGCGCGCGGGCCACCGGCGGGTCCGCTACCTGCGCGAGCCGGACGACGCGCCGTCGTCGGGGGACCGGGAACGCGGGGTGCGGGCGGCGGCCGCCGGCACCGGGCTGAACCTGCCGGGCCTGGTGGTCCGCACCGACGGCGCCGACCTCGGCGCGGCGGCAGTCCGCCGCTGGCTCGACGACGGCGTGACGGCCCTGGTGGTGGAGGAGACCGACACGGGCGCGGTGTTCCACGCGACCCAGCGGGCCCTGCGCGAGGCGGGGGTCCGGGTGCCCGCCGACGTCTCGCTGGCGGTTCTGGGACGGCCGCCGGCCGGGACGCCCGGCCCGGAGATCAGCGGGTTCGAGGTGCCGCGGCGGGCGCTGGGCCGCGCGGCGGTCCGGCTGCTCGCGTCCCTGGTCGAGCCGGGCACGGCCGAGCCGCCGCCGCACCGGTTGCTGACCTGCCCGCCGGTGCCGGGGGAGACGATCGCGACGGTCGCCTAGCGGCCGACGCAGTCCGCCAAGGTCGTCAGCAGCCACTTTCCCCGGTCGTCGACGTCCTCGGACTGCAGCTCGCCAGTGGTGAACGAGAACCCGAGCCCCTCGGCCGGCCACGCGCCGTGGCGGCCGCCGCCCGCGCCGGAATGGCCGAACGCCTCGGGCACCGGGCCGTACGTGCCCAGCGGGTCCGCCAGCTCGTATCCGAGGCCGAAGCGGACCGGGCGGTCGTTGAGCGCGTCCTGCCCCGACGACCACGTGCGAGTCGCGGCGGAGAGGACCGGCTCGGGCACCAGGCCCGCGCAGATCCGGTCGTAGAGGCGGGCCATCCCCGCCGCGGTGCCGGTCGCGCCGCCCGCCGCGAGTTCGGCGCGGCGGTACTCGACGGAGTTGATCGTGTCCGGCTCCAGGAGCCCGCGGTACATCCGCGTCACGACCTTGCGGCGTTCCGGGTCGTGCAGGAACGTGCTGATCCGGTAGTCCGGCGAGCGGGTCAGCCGCGCGACGCGGTGGTCTTCGGCCGCGGGCGTGCCGAGGTGGACGTCGAAGCCGGCCAGCAGCGAGCGCACGACCGCGCCCGCGTTCTGCCCCGTCACCCGGCGGACCAGCTCGGAGCAGAGGTACCCGTACGTCGCCGCGTGGTAGGCGACCCGCGACCCGGGTGTCCACAACGGACGCTGCGCGGCGAGCGCCACGGCGTTCGCGTGGTTGTCCAGAAAGGACACGTCCGCCTCGACGTACGGCAGCCCCACCGTGTGCGAGAGGACGTGGGACACCCGCGCGTCGCCGGCCGAGAACTCCGGCCAGTACGCCGTGACCCGCTCCGCCGGGTCGAGCAGCCCGCGTGCCGTCAGCAGCGCCATCACGGTGGCCACCACACCCTTGGTGCCGGAGAACAGCACGACCAGGGTGTCCCGCGTCCGGCCCGGCCCGCCCCACAGCTCGACGAGGACTTCGCCGCGGCGGACGACGCTGAACGCCGCGCCGCCGGCCGTCCGGTCCAGGACGGCGGCGAACGCGTCCCGCACCGGCTCGAACCCCGGCGCGACCGTGCCCTTCACAGGCGCGGCGTCGCGGCCAGCAGTTCCCGCGTGTAAGCGTGGGACGGCGCGTCGAGCACCGTCCGCACCGGACCTTCCTCGACGATGGACCCGCCCTGCAGCACGGCGATCCGGTCCGCGACCTCGCCGGCCAGTGCGATGTTGTGGGTGACGAACAGCATCGCCATCCCGAGCTCCCGGCGCAGCTCGCCGAGCAGCTCGACGATCGTGGCCTGCACCGAGACGTCCAAAGCGGACGTCACCTCGTCGCAGACCAGCACGTCCGGGGTGGTCACCAGCGCCCGGGCGATCGCCGCGCGTTGCCGCTCACCGCCGCTGAGCTGGTCCGGCAGCCGGTCGGCAAGCGCCCGGCCGAGCCGGACCCGGTCGAGCATCTCCGCGACCCGCTCCCGGCGTTGCGCGCGGGACAGCGACGTCAGCCGGGTCAGCGGCACTTCGATGGACTGCGCGACGGTCTTGCGCGGGTTGAGCGAGGAGAACGGGCTCTGGAACACGTACTGGATCCGCCGGCGCTGGTCGTCCGACCGTTGCCGGGTCGAGACGGCCAGCCCGGTGCCGGCCAGCGAGACCGTCCCGGTGTAGGTGCCGGTGAGGCCCGCGATGCACTGCGACAGCGTCGTCTTGCCGGAGCCGGACTCGCCGAGCAGCAGCACGCACTCGCCGCGCGCGACCGAGACGTCGACCCCGCGCAGCACGACGTTCTGTCCATACGCGACGGACACGCCCTTCGCCGCGAGCACCGGCTCGGCGGCGGGCGGGGGCGGCGAGGTCGCGTCCGGGTCCGGCACGGCGTCCAGCAGCCGCCGGGTGTAGGCGTGGGACGGGCTCCGCAGCACCGACGAAGCCGGGCCGCACTCGACGAGGCTCCCGTGGTACATCACCGCGACCCGGTCGGCGATCTCGGCGACCACCGCGAGGTCGTGCGTGATGTAGAGCGCGGCGACCCCGTGTCCGGCGGTCAGCGCCCGGACCGTCTTCAGCACCAGGGCCTGGGTGACGACGTCGAGGCCGGTCGTCGGCTCGTCGAGCACGACGACGGCCGGGCGGCACGCGAACGCCATCGCGATGCCGACCCGTTGCTGCTGCCCGCCGGAGAGCTGGTGCGGGTAGCGCCGCCGGTACGCCGGGTCCGCCGGCAGCCCGACCTCCGCCAGGACCTCGCCGACGCGGTCGTCGACCGAGCCCGGGTAGCCGTGGGTCTCCAGCACCTCGGCGATCTGCAGCCCGATCCGCAGCGCCGGGTTGAGCGAGAGCGCGGGGTCCTGCGGGATATAGGCGACGGTGCTGCCGCGCAGCCGCCGCCGGGCGGCGCCGTCCAGGGAAAGGACGTCGACCGGGTCGCCGCCGTGCGGGCACACGGTGATCCGGCCGCCGGACACGGCGAGCCCGCGCCGGAAGTGGCCGAGCGCGGCCAGCCCGGCGGTGGTCTTGCCGGACCCGGACTCCCCGACGAGCGCGAGCACTTCGCCGGGGGCGACGGCGAAGGAGACGTCGTCCAGCACGGCCGTTCCGGCCACAGTGGACACGGCGAGCCCGGTGACTTCCAGTGCGGCGGTCATGCGCGCGCCTCCCGCTTCCGGCCGGCGGCGGCCGAGGCCAGCGCGTCGGCCACCAGGTTGGTCCCCACGGTCAGCGCGGCGATCGCCAGCACCGGCAGCAGCACGCCCCAGGGCTGGACGACCAGCGCGATCCGGTTCTCGTTGATCATCAGGCCCCAGTCGGCCGACGGCGGCTGGATGCCCAGGCCGAGGAACGACAGCGACGCGATGTAGCCGATCGAGTAGGTCAGCCGCAGCCCGATCTCCACCATCAGCGGGCCGGTGATGTTCGGCAGGATCTCCCGCAGCAGGATCCGCGACCGCGGCACGGCGTACATCTCCGCGGCACGGATGTAGTCGTGGCCGCGGACGGCGACAGTGGCCTGCCGGGCGACCCGCGCGGTGCGGGGCGCGTGCGTCAGGCCGATGACGAGCACCAGCAGCCAGCCTTCCGGGCCGATCACCGCGATCGCCAGCAGCGCGATCACCAGCTGCGGGAACGACAGCAGGACGTCGTTGCCGCGCATGAGCAGGCTGTCGAGCCGCCCGCCGCCGTACCCGGCGATCATGCCGAGCAGGGCGCCCAGCACGATGCCGAGCGCGGTCGCGAGCACCGCGTAGAGCAGCAGCGTCGTGCCGCCGCCGAGGAAGCGGGTCAGCACGTCACGGCCGAGGCCGTCGGTGCCGGCGAGCCCGTCGGGCTTGAACGGCTTCCCGGCGAAGTCCGTGGTCGTGTGCCCGGTGAGCACCGGCCCGAGCCAGGGCCCGAGCAGCGCGATCAGCACCACCACCAGGGTGAGCCCCGCGCCGATCTTGGCCTTGGGGAAGGCCCAGGCGGTGCGGAAGAGCCCGGCCGGGCGCACCGGCGGGACGGCCGGGCCGACGGCGGCGGGGAGTTCGACGGCGGTCATCGGCCTGCCTCCGTGCGCAGTTTCGGGTTGGCGAGGATGCCGACGACGTCGGCCAGCAGGTTCACCACGATGTAGACCGCGGCGATGAGCAGGGTGACCGCCTGCACGACGGCGACGTCCCGCTTGCCGACGGCGTCGATCAGCGCCTGGCCGATGCCGGGGTAGCGGAAGAGGAACTCGACGACCACCACACCGCCGGCGAGCCACGCCAGCTGCAGCGCGACGACCTGCGCGACCGGCCCGATCGCGTGCGGCAGCGCGTGCCGCACCAGGACGGTCCGCTCGCGGACACCCTTGAGCCGGGCCATCTCGACGTACCCGCTGTCCAGGACCTCGTTCATCGTCGCCCGCATCATCCGGGTGATGTAGGGCGTCACGACCAGCACGAGCGTGAGCACCGGCAGGACGAGCTGGGCGGGCTGGTCCCACACCGCCTCGCCGGGCGCGGTGATCGTCACCGACGGGAAGACCTTGAAGACCGTCGTGGACAGCAGCACGACCAGCGCGACCCCGATGACGAACTCGGGCAGCGCGGCGATCACCAGGCTGACCCCGGAGATCACCTGGTCGGCGGCGCGGTCGCGGCGGATCGCGCTCCACGTGCCCAGCGCCAGCCCGAGCGGCGTGGCCAGCACCGCGGCGACGACCAGCAGCACGAGCGACGCCGAGATCCGCTCGCCCAGCAGCGCCGTGACCGGGCCCTGGGTGGAGGTCGACGTGCCGAGGTCACCGGTGAACAGCCCGCCGAGCCAGTCGAGGTAACGCTGCCACACCGGCAGGTCGAGGTGCAGCTGGTGCTGCAGCGCGACAACGCGTTCAGGTGTGGCCTGCTGGCCGAGGATGGCCCGCGCGGGGTCGCCGGGCAGCAGCAACGTCGCGACGAAGACCAGCAGGGACACCACCCAGAGCACGAGGACGCTGACGAGCAGCCGGCGCAGGATCAGCCGTGTCATCTCACGCCTCCTTGCTGGTGCCGAGCCAGGCAGCGCGGAACTGGTACCCGCTCAGCGAGATCCCGGTGCGGTCGGGGACCAGCCCGGCGACGTACTTCTGGTGCGCGTCGACCTGGTTGACGAAGCCCCAGACGATCAGCCCGCCGCGTTCGTACTCGATCTTCTGCGCCTTCCGGAGCAGGGCGGCGCGGGCGGCGGGGTCCACTGTGGACCCGGCCTGGGTGACGAGGCTGATGAACTCCGGGTCCTGCCAGTGGGACTCGTTGTACGGCGACTTCGGCAGTGAGCCGTTCGCGACCTGCGGGAGGTAGTTGCGGGTGTACCAGAAGTCCTGCGCGAAGTCCCACGACAGGTAGTTCTCGCCGTAGAACGTCGTGGTGTCGAGCTTGCGGATCCTGACGTTGACGCCCGCGGCCTTCGCCTGCTGCTGGAACACCTGCGCCGCCTCGACCGCGCCCGCCTGGATGGGCGCGGTGACCAGCTCGACGTCCAAAGTGGAGTGCCCGGCTTCGGCGAGGAGCTTCTTCGCCTGCGCGATGTCCTGCTTGCGCTGGGGGAGCTCCTTGGCGTAGGCGGGGTCGAACGGCGCGTAGAGGTCGTTGCCGAGCCTGCCCTGTCCACTGAGGACCTGGTTGATCATCTGCTCCCGGTCCACGACCAGCCGCAAGGCCTGGCGCACCCGGACGTCGTCGAACGGCGGCCGGTCGACGCGCATGGTGAACGGCAGCCAGGTGCCGGTCTCCGAGGTGAGCACCGCGATCCGCGGGTCGCTGCCCAGGACGTCGACCAGCGCCACCGGCACCTGATCGATGGCGTCGACCTGGGACGACAGGAGCGCGTTGATGCGGGCGTCGTCGTCGGCGAAGTTGATCAGGGTCAGCTCGTCGAGGTAGGGCTGCCCGGGCCGCCAGTAGTGCTCGTTGCGGGTGAACGTGCTCTGCAGCCCGGCGGTGAACGAGCCCGCCTTGAACGGGCCGGTCCCGATCGGGCGCTTCAGGTCGAAGTCCGCCGGGACGATGCCGAGGGAGTACTGGCCGAGCAGGTCGTCGAAGCCGGCGTTCGGGGTGTTCAGCCGGAACTCGACGGCCCGGTCGCCGCTCGGGACGACCTCGGCCAGCATGGTGAGCCCGGCGGCCCCGCTCTTGGGGTCCTTCGGGTCGGTGATCCGCTTGAAGGTGGCGACGACGTCGGCCGGCGTCACCGGGCGGCCGTCGTGGAAGCGGACGCCGTCGCGCAGCACCGCCGTCCACGTCCGGGCGTCCGGTGACGCCGTCAGCGACTGCGCGACCAGGAGCTCCAGCCGGTAGTCGTGGTCGCGGTTCAGCAGCGGCTCGTACAGGTTGATCACCCGCGCGATGTCCGGGTTGGTCGCCGGGGTGTGCGGGTCCAGGGTGTCGGACGCGCCACCGCCGGTGACGCCGACGCGCAGCCGGCCGCCGGCTCGGGGCGGCCCGGTCGGCACCGGCGCGGCGTACGTCGCGCCGCAGCCGGCGGCCAGCAGCGCCACGCCGGTGACGGCGAGGAAGCTTCGTCGGGTGAGAGGCCTACATCGCTCTTCCATGGTGGGGACTTCCGGTGGGAGCGGGTGGTTCGGGTCAGGTGATGGCGCGCCCCGCGTACTCCGGGACCGGGCCCACGTGGTGCTGCAGCCGCTCCGCGACGTCGGCGGGGAGCGGCGACGCTCTCGAGTCGGTGACGTGGATCGCGAGGATCTCCTCGGTGGCGACGAGGTCACCCGCGACCCGCATCTCGTGGCAGAGGCGGACCTTCTTCGCGCCGAGGCCGACCACCCTGGTGGTCACGTCCAGCTCGGCGTCCGGCCCGACTTCGCGCAGGTAGCGGACGTGGGCCTCCACCGTGTACAGCGAGGACCCGCTGCGCTCGGGGCCGAGGCCGACGACGTCCATCAGGTGCGTGGTCGCGTCGCCGAAGACGAGGACGTAGTACGGCTCGGAGAGGTGGCCGTTGTAGTCGATCCACTCCGGACGGACCTTGTCGCGATAGGACAGTTCAGCCATCACGGGCCTCCTCGACGGCGCGCTGGACGGCGATGATCGCGCGGTCGCGTTCGGCGATCAGGTCCGCGATCGTGCGCCGGCCGGCCTCCTCCTCGCAGCCGTCGACCACGGCGTCCCGCAGCTCCCGCGTCAGCTCCGGCGCTTCGAGGCGGGTCCACGGCGCCTTGAGCGACGGGCCGAAGTGGTCGAGCATGTGCGCCATCCCGCCTTCCCCGCCCGCGAGGTGGAAGGTGAGCATCGGCCCCTGGACCGGCCAGCGCAGGCCCGGTCCGGCGGTGATGGCGGTGTCGATCTGCTCGACGGTGGCCTCGCCGTGCTCGACCATGTGCAGGGCCTCGCGCCACAGCGCCTCCTGCAGCCGGTTCGCGATGAACCCCGGGACCTCGCGGTCCATGGTGATCACCGTCTTGCCGACGCGCCGGTAGAACCCGGCGGCATGCTCGACGGCCCAGGCGTCGGTCCGCTCGCCGCCGACGACCTCGACCAGCGGGATCAGGTACGGCGGGTTGAACGGGTGCCCGACGACCAGACGGCCCGGGGTCACGGCGTCGGCCTGCATCTCGGTCATGCCGTACCCGGACGTCGAGGACGCGACGACGATCCCGGCCGGGGTGACGGCGTCGATCTCGGCGAGCAGCTTCCGCTTGAGCGGGAGGTCCTCGGGCGCGCTCTCCTGGACGAACACCGCGTCCGCGACGGCTTCGGCGAGGGTGGCCGTGACCACGAGGTTGTCCCGGCTCGCGCCCTCGGCGAGGCCGAGCGAGGTGAGCGCGGGCCAGGCGGCGTCGACCAGCCGCCGCAGCTTCGCCTCGGCGTCCGGCGCCGGGTCCCAGGCGCGGACGTGGAAGCCCTGGGCGAGGAAGTGCGCGACCCAGCCGCCGCCGATCACGCCGGCGCCGACACACGCGACCGTCTCAGGCATGGACACGCTCCTTCAGGCCGAGGATCTCGCGGGCGCGGGAAGCGCTTACCACGGTGGCGCCGAGGTCCTGGACGATCCCGACGGCGCGCTCGACGAGCTGGCCGTTGGTCGCCTTGACGCCCTTGGCCAGGTAGAGGTTGTCCTCCAGCCCGACCCGGACGTGCCCGCCGAGCAGCACCGACTGCGCGACCCACGGCATCTGGTCCCGGCCGATGGCGAAGGACGCCCACTGCGCCTTCTCCGGAAGCAGGTTGACCATGGCCTGCAGCAGCCCGGGGTCGACCGGCGCGCCGTAGGGGATGCCCATGCAGAGCTGGAAGAGCGGGGGAGCGTCGATCAGGCCTTCTTCGACCATTTTGGACGCGAACCAGAGGTGCCCGGTGTCGAAGATCTCCAGCTCGGGTTTGACACCCAGCTCCTGGATCCGCTTGGCCCCGGCACGCAGCATGTCCGGAGTGGACACGTAGAGCTGGCTGCCCTCACCGAAGTTGAGGGACCCGCAGTCGAGGGTGCAGATGTCCGGCAGCAGCTCTTCGACGTGCGGCAGCCGGTCCAGCGCGTTGACGAGGTCGGTGCCGTCGACCGGCTTGAGCGGGTCTTCCCGGTCGATGACGAGGTCACCGCCCATGCCGGCGGTCAGGTTGACGACAACGTCCACACCGGACTCTTTCACCAGCCGCACGACTTCGCGGTACAGCGAGACGTCCCGCGACGGCGAACCGGTCTCGGGGTCCCGGACGTGGATGTGCACAACGGCGGCCCCGGCGTTCACGGCCTCGACGGCGCTCGCGGCGATCTGCGCGGGCGTGACGGGCACGTGCGGGCTGCGGCCGACGGTGTCTCCGGCCCCGGTGAGGGCGCAGGTGACGATGACCTCGTGGTTCATCAGGCTCCTTGGACGATCGAGCTTTCGATGAAGTCGTGCAGGTGTTCTCGCATGGTTTCGGCGGTGCTGCCGGGGCGGCCGGTCAGCACCTGGATGCCGAGGCCGTCGATCAGCGCCGTGAGCCGCGTGGTCGCGAGGTCCGGGTCGGTCACCGCGAACACTCCCTGCTCGCAGCCGGAGCGGATGGTCATCGCGATCGTGCGTTCCCAGCGGCTGATCGAGTCGTGGTAGAGGGACCGGAACGACGGGTCGAGCGAGACCTCGTTCCACACCTGCAGCCACACCGACCACTCGGCGCGCAGGACGCCGTCGGTCGGCAGCTGCAGCTCGACCAGGCGGTGCAGCCGCTCGTGCGCGTCGGAGATCGAATGCAGCTCCGCGACCTGGCGGTCGAAGGCGAGCTTCACGTTGCGGCGCAACGCTTCGTTGAGGACCTCGGTCTTGCTCGGGAAGTGGTAGTGGATGGTGGCGGTGCTCGTGCCGCACGCCTGCGCGAT
Organism: Amycolatopsis sp. NPDC104819; assembly: GCF_055583145.1. Taxonomy (NCBI): domain Bacteria; kingdom Bacillati; phylum Actinomycetota; class Actinomycetes; order Pseudonocardiales; family Pseudonocardiaceae; genus Amycolatopsis; species Amycolatopsis sp. NPDC104819. The sequence continues at coordinate 255,336 of NZ_JBVJON010000013.1, forward strand.
GTCGGCGATGCGGACCTTGTGGTAACCGCGTTCGGCGATCAGCGTCCAGGCCGTCTCCAGGATGCGGCGGCGTGGTTCGGACTGGGCGAGGTGGTCGGGGTCGTCGCTCGCGAGGCGGGTCGCCGGCGCGGGCACCGCGGTGACGGTGATCGCGTCGTCGCTGCCGTTGAGCAGCCAGTTGACCGTGACGCCGCAGTGCTCGGCGACGCGGACCAGTTCGTGCGGCGAGAACCGGCGGGTGCCGTTCAGCGCCTTGGACAGCTTCGTCTCGTCGAGCCCGATCGCGGCGGCGAACTCCCGCTGGGCCCCCGGCACGGCCTTGACCAGGCCGCGGACCCGGTCCCGCACCTCGGCGGATTCGTCCATGCCCCGAGACGGTAACCCCGAGTTGCGAGAATCGCAATCCTTGACTGATGAGTCAGTCGAAGCGCAATATCACTGGTCCCGGAGGTGATCGCCGATGATCGACGCACCGCTCTGCCTGTTCCGGACCCGTGTGCCGCCGGAGTGGGTCGACTACAACGGCCACATGAGCGAGTCCCGCTACCTCGAAGCGGTCGGGGACAACTCCGACGCCTTCTTCCGGCTGATCGGCGTCGACGACGCCTACCGCGCGGCGGGCCGCTCGCTGTACACGGTCGAGACGCACCTCCGTCACCTCGGGGAGGCCGCCGAGGGTGACCGGCTGCGCTGCACGCTGCAGCTGCTCGACCACGACACCAAGCGCATCCACTTCTTCCACCGGATCCTGGTCGAGGCGGACGACCGGCTGCTGGCGACCGCCGAACAGCTGCTGGTGCACGTCGACATCGCCGCCGCGCGGTCGACGCCCCTTCCCGTTGCGGTCGGTGAAAAGCTCGCCGACATCGCTCGCGCGCACGAGCCGCTGGGGCCACCCGACGGCGTCGGCCGGTCGATCGGGATCCGGCGATGAGCGTCCGCACCGAGGCCGCCGACGGCGTCCTGCTGGTCACGCTCGACCGGCCGAAGGCGAACGCGATCGACGTCCCGACGAGCCGCGCGCTGTACGAAGCGTTCACACGGCTGCGAGACGACGACACGCTGCGCGTGGGGATCGTGACCGGCGCGGGGGAGCGGTTCTTCTCGGCGGGCTGGGACCTGAAGGCGGAAGAGGCCGTCGACGCCGATCACGGCGACGGCGGCTTCGCCGGGCTGACGGAGTTCTTCGACCTCGGCAAACCGGTGATCGCGGCCGCCAACGGCCTCGCGCTCGGCGGCGGGTTCGAGCTCGCCCTGGCGGCCGACCTGGTCGTCGCGGCGGAGCACGCCGAGTTCGCGCTGCCCGAGTGCCGCCTGGGCCTGGTGCCCGACTCCGGCGGTGTGCTGCGCCTGCCCCGGCGGCTGCCCGAGGTGCTCGCGAACGAACTGCTGTTCACCGGTGACCGGCTGACCGCGGCCGAAGCCGCGCGCTGGGGCCTGGTCAACCGCGTGGTCCCGGGTGACGCGGTCGTCGACGTCGCCCGCGAGCTGGCGGCCCGGATCGCGGAGTCCGCGCCGCTGGCTGTCGCGGCGGTCAAGGAGATCGGCCACGCGACCGCCGGACTGTCCATTCCGGACGCCTTCGCGCGCATGCGGTCGGGGTTGCCCGCGTACCAGCGGGTGCTGCGTTCGGACGACGCCCGGGAAGGCCCGCGGGCCTTCGCCGAACGCCGTCGTCCACAGTGGACCGGGCGCTAGCGCGGCACCACCGCGAACCGCCGCAGCTCCAGGGCCGGGTTCTTCGCCCGCACCTCGGTGACCCGGTCCGGAGAGACTTCGCCGACGGCGACACCGGTCTGCTCGCCGAGCGAGGTGACCACCACGCCCATCGGGTCGATGAGCAGGCTCGTGCCCGACCCGGTCGGCGCGGCCTGGCCCGCGGCGGCGACGTAGAGCGTGTTCTCGATCGCGCGCGCCCGCACGAGCGTGCTCCAGTGGTACTCCTTGAGCGGCCCGGGCACCCACTCCGCGGGCAGCAGCACGACCTGCGCTCCCGCGTCGGCCAGCCGGCGCGTGACCTCGGGGAACCGCAGGTCGTAACAGGTCTGGAGACCGAAGCGGACGCCGTCGACCTCGAACGTCTCCGGCTCGGTGATCTCGCCTGCCCGCACGACGTCGGACTCGCGGAAGCCGAAAGCGTCGTACAAGTGGATCTTGCGGTACAGGGCGGCGACGGCGCCGTCCGGCCCGGCGGCGACGAGGGTGTTGGAGATCCGGTCCCCGTCGAGGCGTTCGTTCATCCCGGCCACGATCGCGACGTCGCGGTCCTTCGCCAGGGCGCGCAGGCCCGTGACGAACTCGCCGTCGAGGTCTTCGGCGGACTCGACGAACCGGCGGTCCATCGCGGGGACCGTGAACATCGTGTACTCGGGCAGCAGCACCAGCCGGGCGCCGCGGTCCACGGCGTCGCCGACGAGGCTCGTCACGGTCGCGAGGTTGGCGGCCTTGTCGTCTCCGGGCGCGAACTGCGCCAGGGCCACGTTTGTCATCGGACGTCCTTCCCGGTAACGGCGGGCATGCGGTCCAGCTTGCCCAGCACCACGGTGTAACAGAAGATCCCGGCGAGCAGCACCACACCGGTGACGAGGAACGCGCCGGCGAACGAGCCGGTCAGGTCGACCACGGCGCCGGTGACGATCGGCGCGGCGATGCCGATCATGTTGGCGACGAAGTTGACCAGCCCGCCGAGCGTGCCCGAACAGCCTTCCGGCGCGATGACGGCGACGATGCTGGACCCGGCCGGCACCGACACGGCGAGCCCGGCGGCCCCGATCGACAGGAACACCAGCGCCGTCGCGACCGAGCCGGCGTAGGCGGCGCCGGCGACCGACAGCGAGACGAGCATGCTGACGACGAGCACGATCCGCCGGGCCTTCGTCTCGTCGCCGCTGCGGGCGATCAGCCGGTCGAGCACGATGCCGCCGACGAGGAACTGCGCGAGCACCGCGACCAGCCACGGGATCATCGTGTAGAACCCGCCGGACAGCAGCTTCACGCCGAACTGCTTCTCGAGGTAACCGGGGAGCCAGGTCAGCAGCACGTAGTAGGCGTAGGTGTAGGACGCGTACCCGAGCGCGAGCCCCCAGGTCTTGCGGCGGCGCAGCAGGTGTCCCAGTCCGGTGAGCGAGCTCGGCGTCGGCGCGTCTTCGTCGTCCGCGCCGCCTTCGCGCAGGTACGCGAACTCCTCGGGTGAGAGCCGGCCGCGGGCCAGGGCCTGCTTCGGTGTCAGGTACAGCAGCCACCAGACGAGCAGGTAGCCGAGGCTGAGAACGCCGGTGAAGAGGAACGCCGCGTGCCAGCTGAACGCCGTCACGAGGAACGCCATCACCGGGATCCCGAGGACGTTGGAGACCTTGGCGCAGCCGTCGAAGATCGCGGTGGCGCGGCCCCGCTCCGAGCGCGGGAACCACTGCCCGATCGCCTTCCAGCCCGCCGGGATCGTCGGCGCCTCGCCGAACCCGAGGATCAGCCGTGACGCCAGCAGCAGCCCGAGCCCGCCCGACGCGGCGGTCAGGAACGACGCGACGGCCCACAGCAGCGCGGCCGTGCGGTTGACCCAGCGGACGCCGATGCGGTCGATGATCGCGCCGATCGGCAGCTGCAGCACCGCGTAGGTCCAGAGGAACGCCGAAGCGACCACGCCGAGCTGGGCCGCGCTGAGGTGGAACTCGCGCATCATCTCGGGCCCGGCGATGGAGAGGTTGACGCGGTCGACGTAGTTGACGAACGACCCGACGCCGAGCACCCCGGCGATGGTCCAGCGGGTGCGGCCCGCGGTGCGGGTCCGGGTTCGCTCGGCCGTCGTCATCGCGCCTGCTTCGCGAGCGTCGTGGTCTCCTCGAACGCCGCGGTGAGCCCGGCGGCGAGCGCGCCGTGCTGCATGGTCAGCGCGAGCTGGCCGGCGCCGTTCGCGAGGGCGAACTCCTTCTCCTCGTGGCTCCACGCGGGCAGCACCCACGGCTTCCCGGCGGCGCGGGCGGCGTCGGCGATGCGCTTCAGGTCGGCGAAGTCGCCGGGCTCGCGCGTGTAGGCGCCTCGCTCGCGGCGCAGCGACAGGTCGGACGGGCCGACGAACACGCCGTCGACGGTGTCCAGCGCCAGGATCTCGGTGATGTCCTCGATCGCGCCGGCGTCCTCGATCATCGGCAGGCAGCGGGTGCCGCGGTCCTGCGCGGTGACCCACTCGTCGGAAAAGCCGCGATAGCCCGTGGTGCGCCCGCCGGCGAAGCTGCGGTCGCCCAGCGGCGGGAACTTCGCGAAGGCCGTGACGGCCTTGGCGTGGGCCGCGTTCTCGACGTGCGGGATGACGACTGCGTCGGCCCCGAAGTCCAGGGCCTGCTGGATCGGGCCGCGCTCGGGGCCGAGCACCTTGGCGAGGACGTCGAGCCCGAGCGCGCGCAGGAAGGGGATGAACCGCTCGAGGTCGGCCAGGTCGAACGCGCCGTGCTCGATGTCGAGGACGGCGGCGCCGTAGCCGATGCCGCGGGCGATTTCGGCGGCCGCGAACGACGGGTCGGAGAGCCAGACGGCGTAGCGCCGGTCGGCGGGGACTGGGGACATCGGGGAACCTCCTGCGCACGGACGACGGTAGCTCCGGTTGTTGTGTGCACCGTGTAGACACGATGGATATCTGTCGGTCCAGACGCTAAGCTGACCTCGACGAGGGGAGCAGCATGACCACGAGCGTGCCGGCCGGCCCGGCCCGGGACCGCGTCTACGCCTGGCTGCGCGACGGGATCATCGCCGGTGAGCTCGAAGGCGGCCGGTTCCTGGACGAGCACTGGGTCTCCGGCGAGACCGGAGTCTCCCGGACCCCGGTCCGCGAGGCGTTCCACCGCTTGGAGGCCGAGCGGTTCATCAGCCTCCTGCCGCGCAAGGGCGCCCAGGTCCGCACGGTGACCGCGCGCGAGCTCGAGGAGGTCTACCAGAGCCGGCGGCTGATCGAAGGACACGCGATCTCGGCGGTCTGCGCCGCCCGCGCCGGGGCGCCCGCGGAGATGGCGGGCCTGATCGAGGAGATGGACGACGCCGGGAAGGCCCGTGACTGGTTCGCCGTGTCCGGCCTGGACCGCGCGTTCCACCGCGCGATCGTCAACGCGGCGGGCAACAGCGTGCTGACCGAGTTGTACGACACACTCCGCTCGCGCCAGCAGCGGGTCGCCGTGCGGGCGCTGGAGGCCCGGCCGGAACGGCTGCCGGTGATCGACGCCGAGCACCGCGCGCTGGTCGCCGCCCTCGACGCGCACGACGCCGAAGGGGCGCTGCGGATCCTCAACCAGCACCTGCGCCCGGTGTCCGAAGTGGTCTCGGCCCTCAAGCGCGGCTGATCCCGCAGCCAGCGGCGCCGGTCCCGCGGGTGATAGGAATGGCCGGTGACCGAACCGAACCTGATCGAAGCCGCCGCGGCCGAGGCCGTCACGCTGACCAGCGAGCTCATCCGCATCGACACGACCAACACCGGCGACCCCGACACCCTGGTCGGCGAGCGGGCGGCGGCCGAGTACGTCGCGGAGAAGCTGACCGACGCCGGCTACGAGATCACCTACGTCGAGTCGGGCGGCAAGAACCGGCACAACGTCATCGTCCGGCTCGAGGGCGCCGACCGGTCCCGCGGCGGCCTGCTGATCCACGGCCACCTCGACGCCGTCCCCGCCGACCCGTCCGAGTGGTCGGTGCACCCGTTCTCCGGCGCGGTCCAGGACGACTACGTCTGGGGCCGCGGCGCCGTCGACATGAAGGACATGTGCGGGATGGCGCTCGCGCTGGCCCGCCACTACAAGATGAACAACGTCGTCCCGCCGCGCGACCTGGTGTTCGCGTTCCTGGCCGACGAAGAGGCGGGCGGGAAGTACGGCGCGCAGTGGCTGGTGGAGAACCGGCCGGAGCTGTTCGAGGGGGTCACCGAGGCGATCAGCGAGGTCGGCGGGTTCTCGATCACGCTCAAGGACGACGTCCGCGCGTACCTGATCGAGACGGCGGAGAAGGGAATCCGCTGGATGAAGCTGCGCGTGCGCGGCACCGCCGGGCACGGGTCGATGATCCACCGCGACAACGCCGTGACGAAGCTCGCCGAGGCCGTCGCGAAGCTCGGCAACCACCGGTTCCCGCTGGTGCTGACCGACTCCGTGAAGGAGTTCCTCGCCGGCGTCACCGAGATCACCGGCTGGGACTTCCCCGAGGACGACCTCGAGGGCTCGGTCGCCAAGCTGGGCAACATCTCCCGGATGATCGGCGCGACCCTGCGCGACACCGCCAACCCGACGATGCTCACCGCCGGGTACAAGTCGAACGTCATCCCGTCGGTCGCCGAGGCCGCGGTGGACTGCCGGATCCTGCCGGGGCGGCTCGAGGCGTTCGACCGCGAGCTCGACGAGCTGCTCGGCCCGGACATCGAGAAGGAGTGGATGGAGCTCCCGCCGGTCGAGACGACGTTCGACGGCGCGCTCGTCGACGCCATGACCGCCGCCGTGCTGGCCGAAGACCCGGGCGCGAAGACGTTGCCGTACATGCTTTCCGGCGGCACCGACGCGAAGTCCTTTCAGGACCTCGGGATCCGCAACTTCGGCTTCGCGCCGCTGAAGCTGCCCGCGGACCTCGACTTCTCGGCGCTCTTCCACGGCGTCGACGAGCGGGTCCCGGTCGAGGCGCTGAAGTTCGGCACGCGGGTGCTGGACCGGTTCCTGCGCACGTCCTGATGACGCAGTTCGCGCTCGCCGACGGCACGCCCCTGCAGGTCATCCGCAGGGGCGACCCGGCCGCGCCGGTGACCGTGGTGTTCGTCCACGGCTATGCGCTGGACCAGCGCAGCTGGGGCCGGATCGCGCCGCTGGTGCCGGACGCCGCCGACGGGCCGGTGGCCGTGCTGACCTACGACCAGCGCGGCCACGGCGGGTCCGGGCGGGCGCGCCGCGGCACCGCGACCATGGCGCGGCTCGGGGACGACCTCGCCGAGCTGCTGGCCGGCGAGGTCCCGGCCGGGCGGGTGGTGCTGGTGGGCCACGACATGGGCGGGCTCGCGATCATGTCGCTGTCCCAGCGGCACCCGGAGCTGTTCGCCGCGCGTGTGTCGGGCCTGGTGCTGCTCGCGACGTCGTCGGGGACCCTGGCGACGGAGGTGTCGGCGGCCTGGCCGAACGCGCTGGGCAAGCTGGCCCGCGACCTCGAGGCGGTGCTCGGGTCGAAGCTCTTCGGCGTGGTCCGCGAGCACACGAGCCGCGCGGTCAGCGCGGGCCTGCGGTGGTGGCTCTTCGGCGACGACCCGGACCCGGACCTGGTCGAGCTGACGGTCAAGATGATCCGCGGCAACTGGCCGCACACGGTGTCATTGTTCCGCCCGGCACTGGACGCGTACGCGCGCGAGGCGGCGTTGTCGCAGGTCAGTGGCCTGCCGGTGACGGCGATCGTGGGGGAGCGCGACCGGATCGTCCGCGCGTCCGACGTCGAGCAGTGGGTCGGCGGCCTCGACGCGGGGACGGCGGTCGTGCTGCCGGGGGTCGGGCACGTCGTGCCGTTGGAAGCGGCCGCGCAGGTGCTGCCGCGGGTGGTCGCGATGGTCAACGCCGCTCATCGGCAGGAGTGAGCTCGGTCCAGGGGAGGGGCGCGATGGGTTTCCGTACCGGACCGGTCGTCCGGGTGGCGGCGGCCGCCGATGTGGCGGCGATCTGCCGGTTCGGTGAGACGCACGTCCGGCCGCACTACACCCCGCTGATCGGCGCGGCCGCCGCCGGCGAGCAGGTCCGCGTCTGGTGGAACGAGACGCACGTCGGCGCGGCCGTGGCCCAGGGTCTGGTGGTCGTCGCCGACGACGGCGGGCACCTCGTCGGGGTGGGCCAGCGCGGCCGGGGCGCGGCCGGTCCGGTGGTCTACAAGCTCTACGTCCATCCCGCCCGGCGCGGCGACGGGCTGGGGCCACGGCTGCTCGAAGCCCTCACCGCACAGCTGCCGGCGGGGGACGGGCGGCTGTGGATCGAGCACTTCGCCGCCAACGAGCGCGCGGGAGAGTTCTACGAGCGTGAGGGTTTCGCCGTGGACCGGGTCGAACCGAGCCCGACGGGCGATCCCGCGCGAGACGTCGTCTGGCGGTCGCGGCCACTTCACCGACAAGACGAGAGTTCTTGACAACTTCTCTGTTCGGAGGCGATGCTGGACCCATGTTTTCCGTGGCGGTGATCGAAGACGCGGCGGCGGCCGAGGTGTCGCTCGACCCGATCCGGGCCCGGCTGCTCGCCGAACTGGCGCAGCCGGCCTCGGCGACCATGCTGGCGGCGCGGGTCGAGCTGCCGCGACAGAAGGTCAACTACCACCTGCGCGCGCTGGAGAAGCACGGCCTGGTGGAGCTGGTCGAGGAGCGGCGCAAGGGCAACGTCACCGAGCGGATGATGCGCGCGACGGCGTCGTCGTACGTCATCTCGCCGGCCGCGCTGGCCGCGGTGCAGCCGGATCCGGCCCAGTCGCCGGACCGGCTCTCCGCTCGATGGCTGCTGGCCGTCGCCGGGCGGCTGGTGCGTGACGTCGGCCTGCTCCTCACCGGAGCGGCGAAGGCCCAGCAGCGTGTCGCGACCTTCGCGCTCGACGGTGAGGTCCGGTTCGCCTCGGCTGCCGACCGGGCGGCGTTCGCCGAGGAGCTCGCCACCGCCGTCACGACCCTGGTCGGCAAGTACCACGACGAGACGGCCGAGAAGGGCCGCCCGCACCGGGTGGTCGTCGCCGTGCACCCGAGCGTCCCGGAGGAGTCCTGAGATGGGGCGCGAGTTCGAGCTGACCGAAGCCGCCGAGGTCGACGCCTCGCCGGAAGAGCTGTGGGACGCCATCGCGACGGGCCCGGGCATCGACTCGTGGTTCATGGGCCGCAACGAGGTCGAGGGCGGCACCGGCGGTGTGGTCCGCGGCGCGTTCGGCGGGTACCAGCCGGAGTACCGGATCCGGGAGTGGGACCCGCTCGAGAAGCTCGTCTACGGCAGCGACCCCGCGCCGGACGGGCGGAAGGTCGGCTACGAGTTCCTCATCGAGGGCCGCGACGGCGGGAGCTCGGTGATCCGCTGCGTCACCAGCGGCTTCCTGCCCGGCGACGACTGGGAGGACGAGTTCGAGGCGATGACCGGGGGCGGCGCGATGTTCTTCCGCACGCTGGTCGAGTACGTCACGCACTTCGCCGGCCGCACGGCGGTGCCGCTGACCGTGTTCGGCCCGCCGGTGGGGGACTGGGACGACGCCTGGACCCGGCTCGGCGCCGCGCTCGGTCTTCCCGCGCGGCCCGCCGAAGGCGACCGCGTGCGGCTCTCGCTCGACGGCCGGGCGCCGCAGGAGGGCGTGGTCTACGCGGTGAACGAGCAGAACGCGGGGGTGCGCACCGCGGACGCGATGTACCGCTTCCTGCGCGGGTTCCACGGCCCGATGATCGCTTCGCACCACGTCTTCGCCCCGGGCGCGGACGCGGTGACCGAGGAGAAGGCCTGGAGCGCCTGGCTGGACCGCGTGTTCGGCTGACGGCCTAGGTCGGCAGGCCGCCGGGAAGGCTTTCGGAGGTCTTCTTGCGGCGCAACCAGACCCGGCGCGTGCCGTCGGCGTACAACCGCACGTTCCGCAGCTCCCAGCCCGCGAACTCCGCGTGGATGGAGAGCTGGATCATCGCCGCGCGCCGCGACACACCCGGGGGGAGGTGCAGGCGGCGGTACTCCCAATCCCCTTCGACCACCGCCTCGCTGACCGTCGTCATGGCTGGATCACCTGGGTCCCTTCTCCGGCGGCCGAGCCAATGACCACCCGGCCGCTGGTTTCGTCCACCCCGACCGAGTCCGGCTGGCGCACGGTGGGAAACCGGTACTTCTCCACGGGCTCGCCCCCGCGGACGTCGAACCCGACCACCTCGTTGCGCTCGGTGAGCGTCACCCAGGCCAGGCTCCGCTTCGCGTCGTAGGCGATCCCGTACGCGCCGCCCGGCACCGGGTAGCGCTGCCGCATGATCAGCGGCGACGCCGAGAACGCGATCAGCGCGCCGTCGCGCACGTCGGTCACCAGCACCCGCCCGTAGGAGTCGGCCACGGCGTTGGCCGCGCCGTCCCCCGCGCGCAGACCCTCGTTGACCTTCCCGGCGGCGACGTCGACCGAGAACACCGCCGTCCGCAGCCGGTCCAGCACCACGACCCCGCGGCCGGTGTCGACCACGTCGTCGGCGCTGTAGAGCTGCCCGCCGATCGACCGCGCCGGACCCGCCGCCGGCAGCACCTGGATGTCCTTCGCCGGACCCATCGCGACCAGCCGGTCGGCGCCGTAGACGATGCTCGACGCCGGCTGCCCGCCCGTCTTCGTCTCGGTCAGCTTCCGGTCCGGCAGGCTCAGCTGCTGCACCACGCCCCGCGCCGGTTCCGCGATCTCGACCCGCCCCGGCGTCACGCTCAGCCGCTCGGCTTTGCTGTATAACGGCATATTCACCGGGGCGGACGCGAGCGCGTTGAGGTCGTACAGCTGCAGCGACGGCGGCTGGGAAAGCGCAACGACGAGGGTCGAAGTCTTCGGGTCGACGGCGACGGCCGAGACCGCGCCACCCGGCAGGACCTGACCGGCCGGCTTCACGGTGACCGCGGGGGAGACCGCCGGGCGCGCGGCCGTCGGGTTCGCGACGATCTGGAGCTCGTCGCCGTCCGGCTTGGCCGACGAGCAGCCCGAGAGCACCAGGACACCGGCGAGCGGGATCACGACCCACGACACGGCGGCGAACCGACGCACGTTGCTGCCTCCAGGTGTCCCTCGACGGGCGGTCTTCACCAGCATCCTCCACGATGGTCTTGCCGTCACGTGCATGTCACCCAACAGACACCTAATGCGGCCAGCGCTCCGGGTAACCGACGCCGATCGCGCTGACGTCGTCGAGCGCGGAGCGGATGGCGGGCGGGAGGGTGATGTCCTCCGCCGTCAGCGAACCGGTGAGCTGACCGGTGTCGCGGGCGCCGACGATCGGGGCGACCACGCCCGGCCGGTCGCGGACCCAGGCCAGCGCGACGGCGAGCGGGGACGTGCCGAGCCCGTCGGCCGCGGTGGCGACGGCCTGCACGATCCGGGCGGCCCGGTCGGTGCGGTGGTGCTCGACGTACCCGGCGAGCATCCCGGCCGACGCACCGCGGGAGTCGGCCGGGGTGCCGGTGCGGTACTTGCCGGTCAGCACCCCGCGGCCGAGCGGCGCCCACGGCAGCAGGCCGACCCCGTGGTGTTCGGCGGCGGGCACGACCTCACGGTCGACGCCGCGTTCCAGCAGGGAGTACTCCATCTGCGTGGAGACGATCGGGGCGACGGCCGCGGTGGTCGCGGCGGCGGTCGCCAGCTGCCAGCCCGAGTAGTTGGAGACGCCGACGTAGCGGACCTTGCCGCTGGTCACGGCGTACTCGAGGGCGGCGAGTGTCTCGGCGAGGGGGACGCAGCCGTCCCAGGCGTGCAGCTGCCAGAGGTCGATGTGGTCGGTGCCGAGCCGCTTGAGCGAGCCGTCGAGGGCGGTGAGCAGCGCGCCGCGGGAGGCGCCGCCGCCGAAGGGGCCGTCGGTGCGCCGGGCGACGGCCTTGGTCGCGACGATGACGTCGTCGCGCGGCACGAGGTCGCCCAGGAGCGAGCCGAGCACCCGCTCGCTCTCGCCTTCGCAGTAGATGTCGGCGGTGTCCACCAGGGTGCCGCCGGCGTCGACGAAGGCGACCAGCTGGCTGGCCGCTTCTTCCGCGTCGGTGTCGTCACCCCAGGACAGGGTGCCGAGCGCCATCCTCGAGACCCGCAGTCCCGAGCGGCCGAGCAGTCGCTTTTCCACGACCGCCGAGCCTAGTGGGCGGCACTGCCAGTTCCTGACCAAGGTGAGTCGTGTCGTGGTCGAGGGCCCCCGTTAGGGTTCGGCCCCGTGCGACTCGGACTCAATCTCGGCTACTGGGGAGCGGGGAACGACCCCGCGAACCTGGCCCTGGCGAAACAGGCGGACGACCTCGGGTACGCGGTCGTGTGGGCCGCGGAGGCCTACGGCTCGGACGCGGTGACGGTGCTCACGTGGATCGCGGCGCAGACGACGCGGATCGACGTCGGCGCCGCGGTGCTGCAGATCCCGGCCCGGACCCCGGCGATGACCGCCATGACGGCGGCGACCCTCGACACGCTGTCGGGCGGCCGGTTCCGGCTGGGCCTCGGGGTGTCGGGCCCGCAGGTGTCGGAGGGCTGGCACGGCGTGCGCTTCACCTCGCCGCTGGGCCGCACCCGGGAGTACACCGAGATCGTGCGCAAGGCGCTGCGGCGCGAGCGGCTGGCCCACGAGGGTGCGCACTTCACGCTGCCGCTGCCGGACGGACCGGGCAAGGCGCTGCGGCTGACCGTCCGCCCGGCCCGCAAGCACATCCCGCTCTACCTGGCCGCGATCGGCCCGAAGAACCTGGAGCTGACCGGCGAGCTCGCCGACGGCTGGCTGCCGGTGTTCTTCTCGCCGGCGCACGCGGGGGAGCAGCTCGCCCACCTGCGGGCCGGCGCCGAACGCGCCGGGCGGTCACTGGAGGGCTTCGACGTCGTCCCGACGGTGCCGCTGGTCCCCGGTGACGACTGGCGGGCCTGCGCGGACGCCGTCCGCGGGTACGCGGCGCTCTACCTCGGCGGCATGGGCAGCCGGGAGAAGAACTTCTACAACCAGCTGGCCTGCCGCATGGGCTTCGCAGCCGAGGCGGCCGAAGTGCAGGAAAAGTACCTGGCCGGCGACCGGGCGGGGGCGATGGCGGCGGTGCCGCTGGAGTTCCTCGACGCGACGTCGCTGCTGGGTCCCGAGGAACGGATCGCGGAGAAGATGACCCAATTCGCCGAGGCCGGCGTGACGACCCTGTCGGTGTCGCCGTTCACCCCGGACCCGGCCGCCGCGCTGCGCACGGCCGCCGACGCGATCGAGAAGGCGGGGGTGGCCTGACGTGGGCTGGTTCGAAGCACTGGTCCTGGGCTTGGTCCAGGGCCTCACGGAGTTCCTGCCGATCTCCTCGAGCGCGCACCTGCGGATCGTCGCGGCGCTCGTCGGCTGGGACGACCCGGGCGCGGCGTTCACCGCGGTCACCCAGATCGGCACCGAGCTCGCGGTGATCATCTACTTCGGCAAGAAGATCGGGCGGATCCTGCAGGCCTGGTTCTTCTCGCTGTACAAGCCGGACTGGCGCCGCGACCCGGACGCCCGGCTGGGCTGGCTGATCATCATCGGCTCGCTGCCGATCGTGGTGCTCGGCCTGCTGCTGCAGGACCAGATCGACAGCGCGTTCCGCGACCTGCGGATCACCGCGAGCGTGCTCATCGTGTTCGGCCTGATCCTGCTGGTCGCCGACCGGATCGGGAAGCAGGAGCGGACGCTGGACCACCTGACGGTGCCGCACGGCCTCGGGTTCGGCTTCGCCCAGGCGCTCGCGCTGATCCCGGGTGTCTCCCGCTCGGGCGGCACGACCAGCGCGGGCCTGCTGCTGGGCTACACCCGCGCCGAGGCCGCCGAGTACTCGTTCCTGCTGGCGCTGCCGGCGGTGTTCGGGTCGGGGGTGTACAAGCTCAAGGACATCGGCTCGGGCGGCGTGCCGGCGCAGTGGGGCCCGACGATCCTCGCCACGCTCGTCGCCTTCGGGGTCGGGTACGCCGTGATCGCCTGGCTGATGTCCTACATCAAGAAGCGCAGCTTCGTGCCGTTCGTGGTGTACCGGCTCGTGCTCGGCGTGCTGCTGTTCGTGCTCATCTTCACCGGCGTCCTGGACCCGAACGCGGGTCCGGTCGGCCACTGACCACCCGGGGGCGCCGGTCACCCGTGCGGATGATCGGCGCCCCCGTAGTGTGGTGGCCGTGAGTACGGTCATTCTGCTGAGGCACGGCAAGTCGACGGCCAACGGCTCCGGGGTCCTGGCCGGGCGGTCCCCGAAGGTCAACCTCGACGACACCGGCCGCGCCCAGGCCGAGAAGCTGGTCGAGCGGCTCGAAGGCGTCCCGCTGGCGGGGCTCGTCGTGTCGCCGATGCTGCGGTGCAAGCAGACGGTCGGCCCGCTGGCCGCCGCGCGCGGGCTCGAGAAGGTCGTCGAACCGGGGCTGTCCGAAGTGGACTACGGCGACTGGACCGGCAAGGAGCTCAAGCACCTCGCGAAGGAGCCGCTCTGGCGGGTCGTGCAGGCGCACGCCTCGGCCGCGGTGTTCCCGGGCGGGGAGGGGCTCGCCCAGATGCAGGCGCGCTCGGTGGCCGCCGTCCGCGCCCACGACCGGCGGATCGCCGCCGAGCACGGCGACCACGCCGTCTGGCTGCTGTGCAGCCACGGCGACGTCATCAAGTCCATCCTCGCCGACGCGCTCGGCCAGCACCTCGACGCCTTCCAGCGGATCGTCGTCGACCCGTCGTCGATCTCGGTCGTGCGCTACACCGAGACGCGGCCGTTCGTGCTCCGCGTCAACGACCACAGCGCCGACCTGAGCGGCATCGTGCCGCCGGAACCGAAGCCGGCGAAACGGGGTAAAAAGGCCACCAAGGACGCCGGGACCAGCGACGCCGTCGTCGGCGGTACCACCGGCCGGTGAGCTTGGCCACCTCCGGAAAGCGCTGACATCGGCACCGGGGTGACCCGTAGGGTGGTGGGACCGAGTGAGTGTTTCTCCCCGACCAGGAGCCTGCCCCGATGATTTCGCCGGACAACCCGTTCGCCGCACCCAGCGAACTGCCCTACGCCCTGCCGCCCTTCGACCGGATCGCGGACGAGCACTACCGGCCCGCGTTCGAAGCGGGGCTGGCCGAGCACGCGGCGGAGATCGAGGCGATCGCGGCGCAGGACGCCGAGCCGACGTTCGACAACACCATCGTGGCGCTGGAACGCTCCGGCGAGCTGCTCGGCCGGGTGGCGAGCGTGTTCTACAACCTGTCCGGCTCCAACAGCACCGACGAGATCCAGGCGATCCAGGCGGAGTTCGCGCCGAAGCTGGCGGCCCACCACGACGCGATCCACCTGGACCCCCGGCTGTTCGCCCGCATCGACACCCTGCACGCTCGGCGCGCCGAGCTCGGCCTGGACGAGGAGTCGCTGCGGCTGCTGGAGCGCCAGCACACCGACTTCAGCCGTGCGGGCGCCGGGCTCGGCGAGGCCGAGCAGGCCCGCCTGCGCGCGCTCAACGAGCAGCTTTCGACGTTGCAGACCCGGTTCCAGCAGAACCTGCTCAAGGACACCAACACCCTGGCCGTCGTGATCGCCGACCGCGCGGAGCTGGCCGGCTTCGGTGACGGCGCGATCGCCACCGCGGCCGAGGCGGCGGCCGCCCGCGGCGAAGCCGGCAAGTACGTGCTCAGCCTGACCCTGCCGACGAGCCAGGCGTCCCCGCTGGAAACCCTGCGCGACCGCGACGTCCGCGCGCGGATCCACACCGCGTCGATGGCGCGGGGCAACGGCGGCAACGAGTTCGACAACAACACCGTCGTCGCGGAGATCGTGCGGCTGCGCGCCGAACGCGCCGCGCTGCTCGGCTACCCGAACCACGCGGCGTACGTCATCGCGGACGAGACGGCCAAGACCGCGGAAGCCGCCGCCGGGCTCCTGGAGCGGCTGGCGCCCGCGGCGGTCGCGAACGCGCGGACCGAAGCCGCGGAACTGCAGCAGCTGCTCGAAGCCGACGTGCCGGGCGCGTCCCTGCGGCCCTCGGACTGGCCCTACTACGCCGCCCAGGTCCGGCGTGAACGCTTCGACGTCGACACCGAGGCCCTGCGCCCCTACTTCGAGGCCGACCGCGTCTACCTCGACGGCGTCTTCTTCGCCGCCACCAAGCTGTACGGGCTCACCTTCACCGAACGGCACGACCTGCCGAAGTACCACCCGGAGGTCCGGACCTTCGAGGTCTTCGACACCGACGGCACCCCGCTCGGGCTGTACCTGCTGGACCTCTACACCCGCGACGCCAAGCGCGGCGGCGCCTGGATGAACACCTTCGTCGACCAGTCCGAGCTGCTCGGCCGCAAGACGGTCGTGGTGAACGTCCTCAACGTCGGCAAGCCGCCGGCGGGGGAGCCGACCCTGCTGACCTTCGACGAGGTCGTGACCGCGTTCCACGAGTTCGGCCACGCCCTGCACGCCCTCGTCTCGGCCGTCCGCTACCCGACGTTCTCCGGCACCAACGTGCCCCGCGACTTCGTCGAATACCCGTCCCAGGTCAACGAGATGTGGATGCTGTGGCCGGAGGTGCTGGCCAACTACGCCAAGCACCACGAGACCGGCGAGGCGCTGCCCGCCGAGCAGGTCGAGAAGCTCCTCGCCGCCCAGCAGTACGGCGAAGGCTTCTCCACCACCGAATACCTGGCGGCGTCGCTGCTCGACCAGGCCTGGCACCGCCTCGGCGTCGACGACCGCGTCGAGGACGTGCAGCGGTTCGAGACCGACGCGCTGGTGAAGGCCGGCGTCGCGGTGGAAGCCATCCCGCCGCGCTACCGCACCACCTACTTCGCGCATATTTTCAGCGGCGGCTACAGCGCCGGGTACTACTCCTACATCTGGAGCGAGGTCCTCGACGCCGACACCGTCCAGTGGTTCCGGGAGAGCGGGGGACTGACCCGCGAGAACGGCGACCACTTCCGCCGCACTCTCCTCGGCCGCGGCGGATCCCTCGACCCGATGGACGCCTTCCGTGCCTTCCGCGGCCGCGACCCCGAGATCGAACCCCTCCTCAAGCGCCGAGGACTCAACGGAGTCTGAGCATTCTTCAACTGTATAACGCCCTATACCCTGGGGCTGGTTTCGAAAAAACCGGCTCCAGGACCGTTGATACAAGAACAGCAACGAAAAGCGGGGCCGCTCGGGCAGTATCGCCTTCCCCTGCAGTCGCACGTCCGCGACCTTCGCCGGGCCCGCCGGAGAGCTAGCTTTTGGCCGGCATGGATTCGGCTGAAGCGACCTGTACGGGCGCGGGTTCCTGCTGGTTCACGTGGGGTCGCATCACGGCGGGCGACTGCACGATGGACCAGGCGAAGTGGACCCTGAACCGCAACGGCAGCGCGACGTTCGAGGCGGTGATCGTCAGCAGCGACAGCAACGACGCGTGGCTGATGTGGCCGGTCGCGGTGGACAGCTCCGGTTTTGTGCTCGGCCCGATCGTGCACGGTGGTGACCCGAAGTTCGTGCGGGGCACCGTGAAGAACACGTGGACGTGGTGGTTCGACGCCGGGTTCTTCGACCGGATCAACAGCATGCGGCTGACGAGCCACTGCTGACGGGACCGGGGTGGGCGGCTCTTCGGGGCCGCCCACCCCGGGTTAGGCGGTGATGGCCTGTTCGCCGGTGACGATGTGGTCGACGAACCCGTAGGCGAGGGCTTCGTCGGCGTCGAACCAGCGGTCGCGGTCGGCGTCGGTGGTGATCCGTTCGACGCTCTGGCCGGTCTGGCGGGCGGTGATCTCGGCGATGCGGCGTTTCATCTTGCCGAACACCTCGGCCTGGATGGCGATGTCGGTGGCGGCGCCGCTGATGCCGGCGGAGGGCTGGTGCATGACGATGCGGGTGTTGGGGAGCAGGTAGCGCTTTCCGGGGGTGCCGGAGGAGAGCAGGAACTGGCCCATGGAGGCGACGAAGCCGAGGCCCCAGGTGGAGACGTCGGGTTTGACGAGCTGCATGGTGTCGTAGATGGCCATGCCCGCGGTAACCGAGCCGCCGGGTGAGTTGAGGTAGAAGGTGATGTCCTTCGCGGGGTCGTCGGCGGCCAGCAGGAGGAGCTGGGCGATGATCCGGTTGGCGGTCTCGTCGGTGACTTCGGAGCCGAGGAAGATGATGCGGTCGCGCAGGAGCTGTTCGTAGACCGAGTCGTTGAGGGTCTGGCCGGGTGCCTGCATGTCGGGTACGGCGAGAAGGGTCATGGGGCCGACCGTAGGGTGCTGGGGGTGTGGTGGTGATCGTCGTTCGCTGTGGGCGTGCGAGTTTCGCTTCGGGCGATCGCCGGGAAGGGGATGTGAATGCCGTCGGTCGAAGAGTTTCCGGTGCCGGGTACGGGTCCGTACGGGGTCGTGGCCGGGCCGGACGGGGCGTTGTGGTTCACGCTGGTCCACAGCGGACAGATCGGCCGGTTCGCGGCCGGGGAGGTGTCGGTGTACCAGCTGGCGCCGGAGACGACGGGGCCGACGGTGATCACGGCGGGTCCGGATGGTGCGTTGTGGTTCACGGAGTACCAGGGGAGCCGGATCGGGCGGATCACGACCGGTGGTGGGGTTTCGGCGTTCGAGGTGCCGACGCCGTACGGGATCACGGCGGGTCCCGATGGGGCGTTGTGGTTCACCGAGATCAACGCCGACCGGGTCGGCCGGATCACGGTGGACGGAGAGGTGACGGAGTTTCCGCTGCCGGTGTCGGGTGCGTTTCCGTCGATGATCACGACGGGTTCCGATGGGGCGTTGTGGTGCACGCTGAACCAGGCGAACGCGATCGGGCGGGTCACGACGGACGGCGAGGTTTCGGTGTATCCGGTGCCGACGGAGGCGGCGGCGCCGGTGGGGATCACGGCGGGGCCGGACGGGGCGTTGTGGTTCGTGGAGATCGGTGCCGGTCAGGTGGGCCGGATCGACGTCGATGGTGCCGTGACCGAGTTCCCGTTGCCGGACCGCGCTTCGCGGCCGCACGCGATCGTCGCGGGTGGGGACGGCGCGTTGTGGGTGACGTTGTGGGGTGCGAACCGGGTCGCGCGGGTGACGGTGGAGGGCGAGGTCACGGAGCTGGAGCTGCCGACGCCGGGGGCGGAGCCGCACGGGATCGCCGTGGGGCCGGACGGTGCGGTGTGGACGGCGCTGGAGGTCGGGAAGCTCGCGCGGATCCGGTACTGACATTGACGTGAAAAGGGGCCGCCGTCCTGAGTGGACGGCGGGCCCCTTTTTTCCCATCACGGCTCAGATGAGGCCGAGCTTCTGCACGGTGTCGCGTTCCTCGACGAGCTCGGCGACCGAGGCGTCGATGCGGGCGCGGGAGAAGTCGTCGATCTCGAGGCCCTGGACGATCTCGTACTTGCCGTTCTTGGCGGTGACGGGGAAGGACGAGATGATGCCTTCGGCGACGCCGTAGGAGCCGTCGGAGACGATGCCGGCGGAGGTCCAGTCGCCCTCGGGGGTGCCGTTGACCCAGGTGTAGACGTGGTCGATGGCGGCGGAGGCGGCCGAGGCGGCGGAGGAGAGGCCGCGGGCTTCGATGATGGCCGCGCCGCGCTTGGCGACGGTGGGGATGAAGTCGCTCTCGAGCCAGGCCTGGTCGACCTCGACGCTCTTGCCGCCGACTTCGGCGTGCTGGACCGAGGGGTACTGGGTGGCGGAGTGGTTGCCCCAGATGGCGAGCTTCTTGAGCTCGGTGACGGGGACGCCGAGCTTCTTGGAGAGCTGGGCGAGCGCGCGGTTGTGGTCGAGGCGGGTCATCGCGGTGAAGCGGTCGGCGGGCACGTCGGGGGCGTGCGAGCGGGCGATGAGGGCGTTGGTGTTGGCGGGGTTGCCGACGACGAGGACCTTGATGTCGTCGGCGGCGCCGGCGTTGATGGCCTCGCCCTGGGGCTTGAAGATGCCGCCGTTGGCTTCGAGGAGGTCGCCGCGCTCCATGCCCTTGCTGCGGGGGCGGGCGCCGACGAGGAGGGCGATGTTGGTGCCTTCGAAGGCCTGCTTGGGGTCGTCGAAGATGTCGGTGCCGGCCAGGAGCGGGAACGCGCCGTCGTCGAGCTCCATGGCGGTGCCCTCGGCCGCCTTGACCGCCTGCGGGATCTCCAGGAGCCGCAGCTTCACCGGGACGTCCTGGCCGAGGAGCTGACCGGACGCGATGCGGAAGAGCAGCGCGTAGCCGATCTGGCCGGCGGCGCCGGTGACGGTCACGTTGACAGGGGCTTGGGTCATTACGGTTCTCCAGCTTGAGACGACTTTGGCTAGTGCGTGTGAGCCTATCTCTCCTCGTGGTGGCCGGTCGGGTGCGTCCAGTCACTCTCGCTGGATCGATCAGGGTCCGGCCGGGTCGTCGGTGACGTTGGCGGCGAGTCGGTGGAGGAGGTCGGCGAGCTGGGCGGTTTCGGCGTCGGAGAGGCCTTTTCGCATGCGCTGGTCGTGGGCGATGGCGGCGGTGGCGAGGCGGTGGAAGAGGTGTTCGCCGGTTTCGGTGAGTTCGACGAGGTGGACGCGGCGGTTGGCGGGGTCGCGGCGGCGGGTGACGAGGCCGGTGGTTTCCATGCCGTTGAGGTGGTGGGTGAGGGTGGCGCCCTGGATGCCGACGGCGTCGGCGAGTTCGCGTTGGTTGGCGACGGGGCGGGTTTTGAGGGAGATGAGGATCTGCCAGATGGGCTGGGAGCCGCCGGCGGCGGCGAGGGCGTGGTCGAAGGCGCGGCCGGCGGTTTTGGCGGTGCGGGCGAGGACTACGCCGATGGGGGCGGTGGTGGGTGGTGGCACGGGGTGAACCGTACCGCAGAAGCAGAGTGATCTAAGCGTTTGACATCTAACGATTAGAGATCTAACGTTGTGCTCATCGAACGGAAGGGGAGCACGATGAGCACCGAAGAGCAGGTCCGCGAGTTCGGCCAGGTCTGGGCCACGGCCGAGGAGCGCGGCGACACCGCCGTGCTGGCCGGCCTGGTCGCCGACGGGTTCCGCCTGGTCGGGCCGCTGGGGTTCGTCCTGGACCGCGACCAGTGGCTGGCGCGCTACGGCGGCGGTGACCTGGTCACGGAGAAGCTGTCCTGGACCGACGTCGAGGTTCACGACTTCGGCGGCACGGCGGTCGCGATCGGCGTGCACGAGCAGGTCGCGAAGCACCAGGGGAACCCGGTGAACGGCCGGTTCCGCGCGACGCACGTGCTGGTCCGCGCCGACGGAGCGTGGCGGCTGGCCGGGATCCACCTGAGCCCGATCGGCGGTCCGCCGCCGTTCGCGCCGGCGCCGGGGCCGCACGATGAGCGTTGAACTGAATCACACCATCGTGTGTGTCGCCGACCGGGAGAAGTCGGCGGCGTTTCTGGCCGGGATCCTCGGCCTGGAGCCGGGCCCGGTCGACGGGCCGTTCGTGCCGGTCCGGCTCGCGAACGGCGTGACGCTGGACTACTTGCGCGTGGAGGCGGTCACCGGCCAGCACTACGCGTTCCTGGTCGGCGAGGACGACTTCGACGCGGCGATGGCGCGCATCGAAGCGGGTGGCGTCACGTACTGGGCGGACCCGTTCCACGAGCGGGCCGGCGAGGTCAGCAGCTTGAACGGCGGCCGCGGGGTCTACTTCGAGGATCCCGACGGCCACAACATGGAACTGCTCACGAGGGGGTAGTGGTGAAGCTGAGCATCGGGGTCACGGACTTCTCGTGGCCGGACAAGCTGACCGGCGAGCTCGCGGGGGTCGCCGAGGCGGCCGAGGACGCCGGGCTGGACACCCTCTGGGTCGCCGACCACCTGCTGCAGGCCGACCCGCACAGCACCCCGGACTCGGCGATGCTCGAGGCGTACACGACCCTGGGGTTCCTCGCCGCGCGGACCAGCCGGATCGCGCTGGGCACGATGGTGTCGGCGGTGACGTTCCGGCCGCCGGCGCTGCTGGTCAAGGCCGTCACGACGCTGGACGTCCTCTCCGGTGGGCGGGCGCGGTTCGGGATCGGCACCGGGCACCACGACGGGGAGGCGCGGGCGATGGGCCTGCCGTTCCCGCCGGTGGGTGAGCGGTTCGAGCGGATGGAGGAGACCATCCGGCTGGCGGTGCGGATGTGGGCGGGGGACACCTCGCCGTTCGAGGGCGCGCACTACCGGCTCGACCGTCCGATCGGGATCCCGCTGCCGGTGCGGCGGCCGCGGGTGCTGATCGGCGGCGCCGGGGAGCGGAAGACGCTGCGGCTCGTGGCCCGCTACGCGGACGCGTGCAACGTGTTCGACATCCCGGACGGCGGCAAGACGGTGCGCCACAAGCTGTCGGTGCTGCGGCGCCACTGCGACGAGGTGGGGCGGCCGTACGGGGAGATCGAGAAGACGATCAGCACGCGGTTGTCGCCGGGTGAGTCGGCGGAGTCGTTCGCGCGGCGGTGCGCGGAGTTCGCGGGCTGGGGGATCGAGCACGCGGTCGTGATCACGGCGGGTCCGTGGCCGGTGGCCGGGATCCGGACGCTGGGGCGGGCCGCGGCCTTACTGGACTGACCGGACGACGCGGGGGTGATCGTCGCGGCGGCCGGGCGGTCCGGCGGCACGAAATCGTTTTCCGGACGATTTATCCGTGCCCCGGTGAATGGGAAGAACGGAATTTGTCGGAATGTGAGCAATGCCGCGTGGTGGGACGACTACGGCGCGTTGCTCCGTTCAGCGGGGTTTGCTTCCATGATCCTTTCGCTACCATGGTCGCGCCCCCGTCCCCAATTCGCAGGTATTGGGAAGGATTCCGATGCTTTCTGCGGTCGTTGCTGCCGTCTTGGCGCTGTCCTCTGTGGTCACCCCCCATTCGTGGAACACTCCTCCGCCGCCCGACAAAATCGTCATCGACGTCGTGAACGCCAATGGCACCGGCTGCCCGGCCGGGACGTCGGCCGTGGCGGTTTCGCAGGACAACACGGCGTTCACCGTGACCTACAGCGCCTACACGGCACTGGTCGGGGTGGGCGCCGGTCCGCTGGACGCCAGGAAGAACTGCCAGATCGGCCTGCGGGTGCACGTCCCGCAGGGGTTCACCTACGGAATCGCGCAGGCCGACTACCGCGGATTCGCCCACCTGGAACGAGGCGCGACCGGCCTGGAAAGGGCCAACTACTATTTCCAGGGGAATTCGCCGACGGCGTACATCCAGCATCCGCTGGCGGGTGCGTTCGAGGACGACTGGCATTTCACGGATTCGACCGAGGTCGGCGCGATCGTGTTCAAGCCGTGTGGCGAGGAACGCAATCTGAACATCAACACGGAATTGCGGGCCGCGGCCGGGTCGTCGGATCCGAAGAAGACGACGAGCTACGTCACGATGGACTCGACCGACGGCAGCATCACGACGACGTACCACTTCGCGTGGTTGTCCTGTCCGTGACCGGGAAACGGTGAACCCGGGGCGGCGCGGCTCGGCAGCGCGCCGCCCCGGCGGTCATGGCTTGACCGCGGCCCGGGGGTCGGTCGCCTGGAGGCCGAAGACCCGGCCGAGGGAGACGAGGGCCTCGTCGAGGTGGCTGAGGCTGGAGAGGACGGCACGGGTTTCGGCCTGCTCGACGCGGTCGGAGACCGGGGTGCCGTCGTCGCGTACGAGCGTGCCGGGTGTGGGGCCACCCGGCGCTTCGAGCGTTTTGCGGACGACGTCGATGTTGGCCAGCAGCCGGCCGGTGAACTGGCGCAGGCGGTCGGCGTCGGCGCCGGCGAGCTGCCCGGGCTGGGCGCGGGCGGCGACGTGGCGGGCCCGGAAGGCGATGGTCTCCAGGGTGGTGAGCACGTGCCAGCCGTAGTCGCGGCGGGCGCTGCGCAGGTTGACCGGGTGGGTGAGCGGCTCGATGGTGGTCCGGACCTGTTCGACGGCCCGGTCGAGGTCGCGGGAGAGCTCGATGATGTTGACGTTCTCCTCGCCGGCGAGCAGGCCGCTGGTGTGCTCGAGGAACTCCGCCAGCTCGTCGAGGACCTCGGTGATGTCGTCGAGCATGACCGCGCGGGTGCGGACCGGGACGATGACGACCGCGGCGAGGATGCCCGCGGCGGCGCCGACCGCGGTTTCGGCGACGCGGATCCACAGCACTTCGAGGCTGAACGTGCCGAGCAGGCTGTAGAGCAGGCCGAGCATGCTGGTGACGAAGAACGCCATCACCACCTGGGAGATCCGCGCGCTGTAGACCATCCCGAACACGCAGACCAGGATCAGCGCGAGCGTGGCGGGGGTGCTGCCGCCGACGAGGAGGGCGAGCAGGACCCCGCCGACGATGCCGATCAGCGTGCCGCCGAGGCGGCGGACGCCCTTGACGAAGGTGGCGCCGGCGCTGGAGGCGCCGATGAACACCACGAACACCGTGAGCACCGCCCAGTACCAGCGCTGGTGGGAGACGAGCTCACCGCCGAGCACCGCGAGCCCGCCGCCGACGACGGCCTGGATGGCGCTGCGGGTCTGGTTGTCGTAGGCGAACTTCGCGGCCGGCTCGTCGTCCTCGGTGTCCTCTGTGTTCTCGATCGAGTCCGGAGTGGACTCCGGCGCCGCGGCGCGCTGGGCGCGGTCGTCGGCCAGGGCGAGCTCGGCCAGCGCCTTGCGGACGCCGTCACCGGGCGCGGCGTGTTCGTCGATGCGGCTGCCTTCGACGAGCATGCGGCTGTACTCGCCGGTCTGGCTGATCAGCGGCAGCTCACGCGGGTCGCGTTCCATCAGGGCGCGGAACCGCGCGAGCCGGGCGATGAGGTCGTCGCGGACGTCCGCGGTCAGCTCGTCGGAGCAGGTGCGCTGGACGGTGATCACCAGCCACTGCACGGCGAGCTCGACCTCGATGGCACGCCGGCGCAGAACGTCGGCGGCCCGCGCGTCGACGACGTCGGGGGCGGCGTCTTCGATGAGCAGGACACATTCGTGGAGACGGCTGGTCGCCGAGCGCAGCTGCTTGCGGGTGCGCTCGCCACCCCCGACGGCCAGGTGCGCCTCGGTGGCGCGGACGACGGCGGCGAGGCGGGCGCGGAAGGCCCGGCGCACCCGCAGGAACTCGGCCTCGGCGTTGTGCCGCAGCAGGACGAACCGGACGACGGCGTTGGCCAGCACCCCGACCCCGAGCGCCATCAGCAGCTGCGGGACCTGCCCGAGGTGGGCCTGCAGGAACATCGGGAAGAAGAACAGGAAGAAGCCGATCGAGCCGAGCGCGGTGCCGCGGGGGCCGAAGCGCTGGGCGTAGACGGCGACGAAGATCAGCAGGACGAACACGACGCTGTCCATCGGCGGCAGGGCCGAGCCGAGGCTGGCGACGGTGATCGACGCCGCGCCGGTGAGGAACGCCAGGCCGAGGGTGACGGCCTGGCCGCCGGGGGTGGCGTCGTTGACGGTGAACGCCGTCATCATCGCGGCGATGGCGCCGACGAGCATGACGGTGAGCGGCACGTGCGCGGGCAGCAGCGCGCCGACGGCGAGGACGATGCCGAGGACGGCGGAGCCGGCCAGCCGCAGCCGGACCAGGCCGGGGTCGGCCGCCGCGAGCCGGTCGAGGGCGGCGGTGCGGAAGCGGTTCATCGGGCGAGCAGCTCCCACTGGGCGAGGGTGGCGCGGCGGCCGCGGCTCGCGGTGACCCGCAGCCGGTAGTGGCGGTGCGCGGCCGGGGCGGCGAGCACGAACGGGCGGGTCTGGCGGCGCCAGCGGAACAGCTCGTCGTGGCGTTCGTCCAGGGTGGTCCACTCGGTGCCGTCGTCGGAGCCTTCGAGGAGCCACGCGCGGGGGTCGCCGCCGCGGTCGCCGGAGGTGAGCGTGTACATCGTGACTTCGCGGGGGTCGCCGTCGACGGTGAACTCGATCGCCGGGGTGGCGACGCGGAAGGTGACCTGGGTGCGGGTGGTGTCGTCGAAAAGCGCCTCGACGTTCTTGGCGTCCTCGCTGGTGGCGGTGCCGGTGAGGTCCGAGACCGGGTCGGGCTGTTCGGCGGGCGGCGGCGGAGCGCCCCACTCGCCCGGCTCGGTGCCGAGGTCGAAGACCAGCTCGGCGCCGCCGGCCAGCGTGGCGTGGGCGATGCTGGTGGCGTCGTGCGGCCGGCCGTCGACGGTGAGGCCGCGGACGTAGACGGTCTCGTCGGTGTTGCCGGGTGCGTGGACGATCAGCTTCTTGCCCTCGCCCAGGTGCACGGTCGCCTTCTCGAACAGCGGCGAGCCGATCGCGTAGCGGGGGCTGCCGACGGCCAGCGGGTAGAAACCCAGCGCGCTGAAGACGTACCACGCGGACATCTCGCCGTTGTCCTCGTCGCCGGGGTAGCCCTGGCCGATCTCGCTGCCGAGGTAGAGACGCCGCAGCACCTCACGCACGACCCGCTGGGCCTTCGCGGGCGCGCCGGCCAGGTTGTAGATGTACGGGATGTGGTGCGAGGGCTGGTTGGAGTGGCCGTACTGGCCCATGCGCACGTCGCGGGCTTCGGTCATCTCGTGGATCAGACCGCCGTACGCACCCGGCCGCTGACCGGTCTCCGGGGTCGCGAAGAACTCGTCGAGCTTCGCTTCGAGGCCCTCGTTGCCGCCGTGGAGCGCGGCGAGACCCGGGCCGTCGTGGGGTGCGGTGAAGGCGGTGTTCCAGGCGTTGGTCTCGACGAAGTCGCCGCCCCACGCGGCCGGGTCGTACCCCTCGGGGGCGAACTTGCGGCTGCCGTCGCGCTTGCGGCCCTGGAAGAAGCCGATCTTCGGGTCGAAATGGTGGACGTAGTGCTTCGCCCGCTCCCGGAAGTAGGCGGCATAGTCGGCGTACCTCCGCGCCCGCGGACCGTCGCTTTCCCGGGACAGCGCCTCGGACAAGTTGGCGAGACCGAAGTCGTTGACACAGCCTTCCAGCGCCCAGGAGAGTCCTTCGTGGACGGACGTCGGCGTGTACCCGAGGAAGAGCGACTCCGCCAGCCCCTTGCGGCCGACCGACCGGTGCGGCGGGGTCACGGTGGCGTTCTTCAGCCCGGCGTCGTAGGCGGCCTCGACGTCGAAGTCGCGGACGCCCTTGAGGTAGGCGTCGGCGAACGCGACGTCGGAGCTGGTGCCGGTCATCAGGTCCGCATACCCCGGTGACGACCACCGCGAGATCCAGCCGCCTTCGCGGTACTGCTGGACGAACCCGTCGATCATCCGGCCGCAGCGCGCCGGGTCCAGCAGCGCGTACGCGGGCCAGGTGGTCCGGTAGGTGTCCCAGAAGCCGTTGTTGACGTACATCTCGCCGTCGACGACCTTCGCCCCGGTGCGCCGCCGCGTGCTCGGCCACCGCCGCCGCACGACCGGGCTGGCGTGCCGGATCCCCTTCGGCGTGTTCTCGTGCGCGACGTTCGGGTAGAGGAACAGCCGGTAGAGGTTGGAGTAGAGCGTGGTCAGCTGGTCTTCGGTCGCGCCTTCCACCTCGACGCGGCCCAGCTGCTCCTGCCACAGCTCCCGCGCCTGGGCCCTTACCTGCTCGAACGTCGTCCCCTCGGGGATCTCCAGCTCCAGGTTCCGCTTCGCCTGCGCCAGGCTGATCAGCGACGTCGCGATCCGCAGCGTGACGTCCGGGCCGTCGAACTCGAAGTACCCCGCGGTGCGCCGCCACGGCCGGCGGATCTTCCTCCCACGGGTGGCCGGGGCGTCGGTCCTGGCGTAGACGAACATCCGGCGCGCGCCCGCCGACAGCCGGCTGCGGACCCAGGTGTGGCCGGTGACCACCCCGGTGTCGGCGTTGAGCCGCAGGCCGCCGCGGTTGCCGGCGTTGTCGAACAGCAGCCAGCCGTGCTTGTCCGGGAAGGTGCACCGCAGGATCGCCGCGTGCGACGTCGGCGCGAGGTCGGCGGTCACCCCGTTGGCGAACCGGACGCCGTAGTGGTGCGGCGAGTCCGTCTCGTCGTCGTGGGAGAACGCCAGCGCGCGCTTGCGGCGGTCCAGCTCCACCGGGCCGACCCCGGGCAGGACGTGGAAGGTGTGCCGGTCGCCCATCCACGGGCTCGGCTGGTGGCTCAGCGCCAGCGCCTGCAGCGCCGGGCGGTTCTCCACGTTGTTGTGGCGGTGGTAGGAGTAGATCCAGTTGGTGACCCGGGCGTCGGTGACCGGGGTCCAGAAGTTGAACCCGTGCGGCACCGCCGTGGCCGGGAAGTTGTTGCCCCGGGAGTAGTCGCTGCTGGAGTGCGAGCCGCGGGTGGTGCGGACGAAGTCGGCGGGCTCGCGCGGCGGCTCGGCGCGCTCCCCGATCCGGACGTCGTCGACCCAGCCGGTGATCTCGCCCCCCGGCGACGCGGTGCGCAGCACGACCCGGCTGATCCGGCGCCCGGCGAACACCCCCAGCGGGCGGCGCACCAGGTTCCACTGGTCCACCCACAGCGTCTTCGCCTCGCCCTGCTCTTCCGGGGTGAACCCGGCCGTGGCGCCGTCGGCGAACTCGACGTCGAGGCTCACCCAGGTGGCGTGGTAGGCCGGGATCTCCCCGTCGGCCTGCGGGAAGACCACATAGGACAGCTCGGTGCGGCCGGTGACGGGCACGTCCAGCTCGAACAGGACACCGCGCGGCCGCGCGTCGTAGCGCAGGGCCTTCGCCCCGGTGAAGCCGACGCCGGTCTTGGCCGTGGGGGAGCGGCCGGGGCCGCTGTCGACCCGCAGGGCCGGGTCCGCCGGCTGCGGGTCACCGGTTTCGAAGGAGGAGAAGAACACGGCGTCGGGCATGCGCTCACCGTATCCGCCGAACGGCGTAGCCCGCGGGATGACGTCAGGACGTCCAGGGCAGCGCGTCGCCGGCGCCGAGCCCGGCCGGGTCCGCCGGCAGGCGGACACCCTTGCGCAGCCACGACTCCTCGCGGTAGCGGCCGGTCTCGCGGTGCCACTGGTAGTCCCCGGCCAGCCAGTCCCGCAGGCCCTGCACGTGCCGCGCCACCGCGGCGGCCGTGGCCGGATCGGCCCGGCGCGCGGCGAGCAGCTCCGGCACCTCGATGCTGCCCAGCCGCTCGAACAGCTCGAGCCGGGCTTCCAGCAGCTCCCGGGTCCGCCGCATCGCGTCCGGCAGGCCGGTGCCGAGGAAGGCCGCGGTGACCACCACGCCGTTGGAGACGTCCTGCTCGTACTCGGTTTCGCGCCGGTAGGACACCAGGTCGTTGTGCAGGTCGACGACGTCGGCGAACGCCTCACCGAGCCGCCGCACCGGTGAGGTCTCCCGGAGGTCGACGGGGATCTCGATGCCGAGGACCAGCTCGTTGAGCTGCGCCGCCCACAGCGCCCCGCCCGCCCGGCGGCGCATGGCCAGGTAGTCGACCGGCTCGGGCACCCGCCCGGTCACCAGGTTCGCGACCTCCCACAACGCGTCGTCGAACAGGTTCGGCACCTGCGCCGCCAGCCGCTCGCACCAGGACGCTTCGGCCCGGGTGCGCCGCCACAGGTCCGCCAGGCCCCGCTCTGCCGGGTTGTCCGGCGCCCGCGCACCGGGCAGGCGCATCTCCCCGAGCCGGGTGAGGAACCGCCGCGCGCCCGGCAGGTCACGGGGCCGTTTGAAACGCTCCATGACGAGGTCGCCGAGATACCAGCTCCAGGTGTGCCAGCACGCGCACAGGTCCAGCCGCGCACCCCGGGCGTCCGGGTGCACCCGCGCGGTGAACAGCCCGAGGTCGAAGTCGGCGAGGTCCTGGGCGTCCCAGACCTCCGCCCACGGGTCGCCCGAGCCGAGCAGGCCGACCTCGCGGGCCCACGCCGCGGAGTGGGCCCGGGCGGCGTCGACGTCGGGACTGCACCGGGCGGGGTAGGGCGGCAGGAGCTGCATGGTCCCCGATCCTGGCGCGGGCGCCGCTGCCCCGGCATCCACCGCAGGCGTGACACGGC
Source organism: Amycolatopsis sp. NPDC104819 (assembly GCF_055583145.1). Taxonomy (NCBI): domain Bacteria; kingdom Bacillati; phylum Actinomycetota; class Actinomycetes; order Pseudonocardiales; family Pseudonocardiaceae; genus Amycolatopsis; species Amycolatopsis sp. NPDC104819. Next base: position 284,734 of record NZ_JBVJON010000013.1, read on the forward strand.
TACCCGAACGCGTGACGGCCGCCTACTGCCGGTGGGTGCTCGCCCCACGAACGCGGGAAGGCCCTCCCCGCCGCGGCGGGGAGGGCCTTCACCAGGGACCTACCGGACTAGATCTTCGCGCACTGCCCGGCGGCGGGGCCGCGGACGGTGTTCGGGAGGTCGTAGTCGGTCGGGGCGGGCGAGTTGGCCACGCACGCCAGCGGGCCGCCGACGCTGCTCGAGGTGAGCACCGCCCCGTGGTTGCCGGTCAGCGCGACCGGGCCGGCGACGTCGGTCAGCTCGATCGACGTCGTGCCGGTCGTGCCGGTGATCGCCACCGGGCCGCCCACCTTCGTGCGGTTGAGCACCACCTGGGCGGCGCCGGTCGCGGCGAGCGGGCCCTTGATCTGGCCGCCGCGCACGATCAGGCTCGCGCCCTTGCCCACGGTGACCGGGCCGGACACCGTCGCGTCCTGCAGGCACACCGTGCCGCTCGAGACGGTGAGCGGGCCGGAGGACGCGCCCGTGATCGTCTTCGTGCAGGTCGCGTCCGGCTGGCCCAGCAGCTCGAACTCGGCCAGCTGCGCCGGGGCGCCGGTGCTGGTCGCGGTCACTTCGAGCTTGTAGTAGGCGAAGTGCGCCGGGTTGGCCACCTTGAACGCGCGGGTCTGCTGCCGCCAGCTGAACGTCTGGTTCGTCTGCTGGTCGGCCACCGCCCACGTCTTGCCGTCGTAGGAGCCCTTCAGCGTCCAGCTCTTCGGGTCGCCCGCACCGGTCTGGGACGTCAGCGTGTAGTGGCTGACGGCCTCGTCGGTCGAGTTCAGCTGGTACTGCACGGCCCCGGTGACGGCGGCCTGGGTGCGCGAGGTGTTGTCGAGCAACGCACCCGCGTTCGAACCGTCCGAAGTGGACAGCGTGCCCTTGCCGGCGCCGGTCTCGTCGTGCAGCGGCGTCGGGACGGCGTCACCGGTGGTGATCGACGTCGGGGCGTCGTTCGGGCCGGTGCCCCACTTCGACGGGTTCGGGCCCATGTCGAAGTCGATCGTCCCGCCCTTGGCGATGACGTCCTGCGGCAGCGACGTGGAGGAGTACGCCTTGCCGTTGACCTTCACACCCTGGACGTAGACGTTCTTCGCGCTGTTCTTCGGCGCGTTGATCACCAGGTTCTTGCCACCGGCCAGGTGGATCGTCGCCTTCTTGAACAGCGGCGACCCGATCGCGTAGTTCGGGCTGCCCATCTGCAGCGGGTAGAAGCCCAGCGCGCTGAAGATGTACCACGCGGACATCTCGCCGTTGTCCTCGTCGCCCGCGTAACCCTGGCCGATCTCGGCGCCGTTGTAGAGCCGCGAGAGGGCCTCACGGACCTTCGCCTGCGTCTTCGCCGGCTGACCCGCGTAGTCGTACATGTAGAGCAGGTGGTGCGCCGGCTGGTTGGAGTGGCCGTACTGGCCCATCCGCACGTCCCGCGCCTCCCGCATCTCGTGGATCACGCCCCCGTAGGAACCCGGGTAGTTGGCGGTCTCCTGGTCGGCGAAGAACTGGTCCAGCTTGGTCGCCAGGCCCGCCTGGCCGCCGTAGAGGTTGGCCAGGCCCTTGCCGTCCTGCGGCACGGTGAACGCCATGCCCCAGCCGTCGGTCTCGGTGTAGTCCCCGCCCCACGACCGCGGGTCGTACTGGTCCTTGGTCTTGGTGAACTTGTCGTTCGCGTCCTTGCCCTGGAAGAACCCGGTGCTCGGGTCGAACAGGTTCACGTACTGCTGCGCGCGGCTGGTGAAGTACGTGTAGTTCTCCTGGTACTCCGCCTTGCGCGGGTCGTTCGGGGCCGCCTCGTCGGCCAGCTTCTTCGACAGGTTGGCGATGCCGAAGTCGTTGACGTAGCCCTCGATCGCCCACGAGAAGCCCTCGCTGGCGGTGTTGGGCGTGTAACCGAGGAAGATGCCCTGGTCCAGGCCCTTCCGGCCGACCGCCGAGTTCGGCGGGGTGACCGTGGCGTTCTTCACCGCCGCGTCGTAAGCCGACTTCACGTCGAAGTTGCGAACGCCCTTGAGGTAGGCGTCGGCGAACGCGACGTCGGAGCTCGTGCCGGTCATCAGGTCCGCGTAGCCGGGGGAGGACCAGCGCGCGATCCAGCCTCCGTCGCGGTACTGCTGCACGAACCCGTCGACCATCTTCCCGGCCATGTCCGGCGTGAGCAGCGAGTACGCCGGCCACGTCGTGCGGTAGGTGTCCCAGAAGCCGTTGTTGACGTACATCTGGCCGTCGACCACCTTCGACCCGGTCTGGGTCACGGTGTCGGCGCCGGTCTTCGGCGACACGGGGCTCGCGTACTTGTACGCGGGCTTGTCGGCGGTGCCGGTGTTCTCGAACTGCGAGTTCGGGTAGAGGAACAGCCGGTACAGGTTCGAGTAGAGCGTCGTGAGCTGGTCCTTCGACGCGCCCTCGACCTCGATCACCTTCAGCTGGTCGTCCCACGCCTTCTGTGCGGCGTCGCGCACGGTGTCGAACGTCGCGGCCGGCGCGATCTCCATCGCCAGGTTCTTCTTCGCCTGGTCGACGCTGATCAGCGACGTCGCGATCTTCATGTTCACCGTCTTGTCGGCGCCCGCGTCGAACCGCAGGTACCCGGTGACGTTGTCGCGGCCCTGACCGGTCAGCTTGCCCCCGGCGGTGACGGGCTTGTCGAACGTCGCGTAGACGAACATCCGGCCCGCACCGGCGTACACGTTGGTCTCGGTGTAGCCCGAGAGCGTGCCGGTGGCGGTGTCGAGCGTGAGCCCGGCCGAGTTGTTGACGCTGTCGAAGATCAGGCTCGAGTCCGCGCCCGGGAACGAGAACTTCATCATCGCCGCGTGGTCGGTCGGCGCGATCTCGGTCTTGATCCCGTTCTGGAACTGCACGCCGTAGTAGTGCGCCCGCGCGACCTCGTCGCTGTGCTTGAAGGCCAGCGCCCGCGCGTCGCGGTTGGCGTCGGGCACCCCGGCGGCCGCGGACGGCATCACCTGGAACGCCTGCCGGTCACCCATCCACGGGCTCGGCTCGTGGCTCACGCTGAACGCCTGCAGCTGCGGGAGGTTCTGCGCGTTGTTCTGGGTGCTGTAGTTGTAGAGCCAGCTGCCCGAGCCGGCGTCGGTGACCGGGGTCCAGAAGTTGAACCCGTGCGGCACCGCCGTGGCCGGGAAGTTGTTGCCCCGGGAGAAGGTGCTGTTGGCCATCGTGCCCCGCGTGGTGACCACGTTGTCGCTCGGGCGGGTGCTCGCCGGCGGCGTCGGGGTCGCCGACACCTTCACGTCGTCCAGCCAGCCCTGCAACGAGCCCGGGCCGTTCGGGTTGTCGTACCCGACCAGGATCCGGTCGATGGTCTTGCCGCCTGCGACCTGCCCGATCGCCGAGCGCACCAGGTTCCACTGGTTGGCGTAGAGCACCTTCGAGGCGCCCTGGCCCTCCGGGGTCAGCGGGAAGCCGTACTGGTCGGTCGCGCCGAGGTTGCGCAGGTACGTGCCGTCGGTGAAGGCCAGGTCGATCGCGACGTTCGTGCTCGGGTACTTCAGGTCGCCGGTGATGAACTGCGGCTGCACCTTGTACGACAGCTCGGTCGAGGCCACGACCGGCACGTTCACGTCGAAGATCTTGTTGTACGACCAGCCGTGCGCGGCGGTCTGCGTGCCGGAGTAGCGGAACGCCTTGAGCCCGGTGTAGCCGACGCGGTTCTTGCTCGTGTACCCGCTGGTCGGGCCGGAGTCGGTGAAGCTGCGCATGTTCGGCAGCGGCGGCGGCGCCGGGTCGTCGTTGGCCAGCAGCAGCTCCGAGAGCTGCAGGATCGGGCCGCCGTTGTTGGCCGTCACGTTCAGCCGGAAGTACTTGTACGCCGCGGTCGGCGCGGCCAGCTTGTAGTCCTTCTGCTGGAACCGGGCGCTGAACGCCTGCCCGGACTGCTTGTCCAGGTCGGTCCACGCGAGGGCGTCGTTCGAGCCCTGCAGCGTCCAGTCCTTGGGGTCGCGGTTGTCGAAGTCGTTGGCCGAGGACAGCGCGTAGTGCGTGATCGAGGTGGCCTCCGACAGCGAGATCTGCGCCCACGCCGTCGGGTCCCAGGACAGCCACTTCGTGTCCGTGGTGCCGTCGACGAGGTTCGACACGACCTCGCCGCCGTCGGTGTTCTCGCTGCTTGCGCTCGTTTCGGTGACCTTGCCGCGGATGTCACCGGGGATCGCGGTGCCGTTCGCGCCGTTCACCCCGGCCGCGCGCGGCTTGCCCGCGGCGTCGGTGTCGACCGTGTCGGTCCAGGTCGGCTGCGTGTCCCCGGGTTCGAACGAGGACGAAAAATCGGCGGGCAAGGCGTCTTCGGCGGCGGACGAGGCCGCGGGGAGGGCGACCAGGCCGGCGGCGACCACGGCGGCGGTCACCAAGAGAGCAACCGGCGGTCTGGCGCTTCGGGGCATCGTTGCTCCAAGCTCTGGAGGGTGAACTGGGGACCGACGGACGGGGGACCGACGGCGCCCAGGAAGCGAAACGCGCGGGTGACATCGATGTCAAGACCGGCCGCCAAACCTGGCCAGAACTGGACAACGGAGGTGAAGGCCCCCGATGAGAACCGTCCGGCTCCTCGTCGCCGTGGTTGTCCTCGGCCTCGCCGCCGGGTCCGCGCCCGCGGCCGTCACCGCCGCGACACCCGCCGCCGTTCGCCCGGTCACCACCTGCGCCGGCCTCGTGCGCGGCTACCCCCTGCCCGGCGCCGCCACGCACGTCACCTCGGCCGTCGTCACCGGCGCCGGCCCCGAGTACTGCGACGTCCAGGGGTACGTCGACCCCGCCGTCCGCTTCGACCTGCGCCTGCCCACCAAGTCCTACACCGGCCGCTACCTGCAGTACGGCTGCAGCAGCTTCTGCGGACTGGTCGCCCCGCCCGCCTTCGCCGACTGCGGCCTGCCCCACGGCGGGGACGTCGCGGTCGCGGCCACCGACGACGGCCACACCGGCCGCACCCCCGGCGTCACCGACGACGGCAGCTGGGGCGCGACCGACCAGGCCGCCCGAGACGACTTCGACTTCCGTGCCCCGCACGTCGTCTCCCGCGCCGCCAAGGCCGTCATCCAGGCGTTCTACGGCGCCCCGCCGGTCAAGTCCTACTTCACCGGCTGCTCCGACGGCGGCCGCGAGGGCCTGCTGCTGGCCCAGCGGTACCCGGCCGACTTCGACGGCATCACCGCCGGCGCGCCCTGGACCCCGCGGCTGGAGTTCCAGGCCTGGCTCGCCCGCGCCAACACCGCCGCCGACGGCCACCCGATCCTCACCGCCGCGAAGCTGCCCGCCCTGCACCACGCCGTCCTCGCCGCCTGCGACGGTCTCGACGGGCTCACCGACGGCCAGCTCGACGACCCCCGCGCCTGCCGCTTCGACCCGGCGACGCTGACCTGCCCGCCCGGCGCCGACACCCCCGCGTGCCTCACCCCGGCCCAGGTCGCCGCCACCCGCCGGCTCTACTCGCCGCCCACCGACACCGACGGCACCCTCCTCTACCCGGGCGGCGAGCAACCCGGGTCCGAGCTGGCCTGGGCGCGGTGGATCATCGGCGAACCCGACACCGGCGGAGTCCCCGTCGCGCGCAGCCTCGCCGACAACTACCTGCGCTACCTCGGCTACCCGATCGGCGCGCCGGCGTCCACCGTCGACAGCTTCGCCTTCACCCGCAGCGAGTTCGACCGGCTCACCCCGGCCGCCGTCCGCTCCAACGCGCTGAGCCTCGACCTCTCGGCGTTCCGGCAGCGCGGCGGCAAGCTCCTGCTCTGGCACGGCTGGGCCGACCAGGCGATCCCGCCGACCGGCACCGTCGACTACTACCAGCGGCTCACCGCCCGCTCCGGCGGCGCGGCCGCCACCCAGCAGTGGGCCCGGCTGTTCATGGTCCCCGCGCTCTACCACTGCGGCGGCGGCACCACGCTCACCGCGTTCGACCCGCTGCGCGAGCTGGTCGCCTGGGTGGAACACGGCACCGCGCCCCAGGTGGTGACCGCGACCGGCCGCGACGCCGCGGGAAACGTCACCCGGACCCGGCCGGTGTACCCGTACCCGCAGCGCGCGGTCTACAACGGTACTGGCAGCGTCGACGACGCCGCGAGCTTCCACCCCGCGCCGCCGGCCACCCCGGCCCACGACGTCTTCGACTGGGCGGGCGACGGGCTCTACGACACCCCGGGCCCCGTCGCGCGGTAAACCGGTCTCGCGCGGCCGCCGTCGTCGCTAAGGTCGGGATCATGCCGACGCCGGAGCCCGCCGACCGTGTCCTCGCCCGCGCCTCGCTTGCCGAAGGCAACCCGACCAGGTGGTTCGAGCAGCTCTACACCGCCGCCGCCCGCGGCGAAACCGACGTCCCGTGGACCCGCGGCAAGCCGAACGCCGCCCTCGCCGACTGGCTGCGTCCCGGCGAAGGCCGCCGCGCGCTGGTCGTCGGCAGCGCCCTCGGCGACGACGCCGAGCTGCTGTCCTCGGCGGGCTGGGCCGTGACGGCGTTCGACGTCGCCCCGACCGCGGTCGAGGCCACCAGGGCGCGCTTCCCGGAGTCCACAGTGGACTACGTGGTGGCGGACCTGCTGACGCCGCCGGGGGAGTGGCGGCAGACCTTCGACCTGGTCGTGGAGATCATCAACATCCAGGCGATGCCCCGCGACTTCCGCGCGGCCGCGATCACCTCGCTGGCCGGGTTCCTCGCCCCGGGCGGCACGATGCTGGTCTCCGAGGTGGCCGAGGAGAACATCGAACCCGCGCCGGGCCCGCCGTGGCCGTTCAGTCGCGCCGAGATCGAGTCCGTCGCCCAGGACGGCGTCCGGCTGCTCAGCCTGGAGACCATCCACGACGGACTCCGCTACTGGGCGACCTTCACCCGCTGACCCCGGCCCGGTGCCGGCCGGGCGTCGTGCCCACGACCGCGGTGAACGCCGTGATGAAGTGGCTCGGGTTCGCCCACCCGCAGGCGTGGGCGACATGAGTCGTGTCGTGGCCGTCGGCGAGCAGCACCAGCGCGTGGCCGACGCGCAGCTGCGTGCGCCACTCGTAGAAGGTCATGCCCAGCTCGTCGTGGAAGAGCCGGCTGAGCGTGCGGGCGCTGGCTCCGGCCGTCCGCCCCAGCTCGGCCAGCGCCGTGGTGTCGCCGGGGTTCTCGTAGAGCACCCTCGCGACGGCGCGCAGCCGGTCGTCGCGAGGGTCGGGCAGGTGCAGCGGCTGCTCACGGGCCTCCTGCAGCTGGTCGACCAAGACACGGCGAAGCCGGGCGCTCGCGGCTCGGCCGGGCTCGTCCGGACCGGTGAGGGTGAGCACGATCTCGCGCGCGAGGGCCGACGCGGTGAACACGGCCGGGTGATCCGGCACCAGCCGCGCGAGTGACGCGGGCAGGAACACGATCCGCATGTCGGTGTGGCCGTGCGCGCGGTGGTGGTGGGTGAACCCGGCCGGGGTCCAGGCGACCCGGTTGGCGGGCACGATCGACGTGCCGCGCCCGGTGTGCACCGACAGGACCCCGCGAGCCGCGTAGACCAGGTGCCCGCGCGAGTGGGAGTGCGCCGGGATCGTCTCGCCCGACGGCCACAGGTGCGCCCCGCCCGAGGGCCACAGCCGGGACTCCTGAGCAGCTTGGCGACCAATGGGCACAAGGTGGCATTCTACCGGTGGCCCGCCACCGGCCGGTCCGGCGATGGTGGACGCATGAGCGAAACGATGCGAGCGGCGGTCTGTGTCCGGGCGGGTGGCCCGGAGGTGCTGGAGATCCGGGAGCTGCCGGTGCCGGCGGTCCGCCCGGGCTGGAGCCTGGTGCGGATCGCGGGCGCGGGCCTGAACCGGTCGGAGCTGCGGACCCGCCAGGGGCACTCCCCGTCGGTGAAGTTCCCGCGGGTGCTCGGGATCGAATGTGTGGGTGTCGTGGCGGCCTCGACCGAGCCCCGGCTCCCGGAAGGCACCACCGTCGCGGCGGTGATGGGGGAGATGGGCCGGGCCTTCGACGGCGGATACGCCGAATACGCGCTGCTGCCGAACCCGCTGCTGATGTCGATCACCACCACCCTGCCCTGGGACACCGCGGCCGCCCTGCCCGAGACCTACCTGACCGCCCAAGGCGCCCTCGACGCACTGGGTGTCCACTCGGGACAGCGGCTGCTGGTCCGCGGCGGGACGTCCTCGGTCGGCATGGCCGCCGCGTCGATCGCGGCCGGTCACGGCGTCGAGACGGCCGCCACCACCCGGCGGCCCGGCAAAGCCGCCGCGCTGACCGCCGCCGGCGCCGGTCACGTGCTCGTCGAAGACGGGCAGCCACTCGCGGAAAAGGTGCACCGGCTCTGGCCCGGCGGCCCGGACCACGTGCTCGACCTGGTCGGCGCGGACACCGCCGTCGATTCGCTGCGCCTGGTCCGCCGTGGCGGCACGGTGTGCGTGGCGGGCTCGCTCAGCGGCTGGGTTGTCCCGGACTTCGAACCGATCGCGAAGATCCCGTCGGGCACCAAGCTCACGGCCTTCCACAGCGACGACCTCAAAGGCAGCGCGGGCGAAGCCGTGCTGCAGCGCGTCTTCCACGAAGTCGAGGCAGGCGTGTACCGGCCCAACCTCGACCGCGTCTTCGCCCTCGACGACATCGCCGAAGCCCACCACCACATGGAAACCGACCAGGCCGCCGGCAAGGTGGTCGTGGTGCCCTAACAGCTTTCGAGGAACCGGGACAGCACGCGGGTGCCGAAGTGCAGGCCCGCCACCGGCACCCGCTCGTCCACCCCGTGCGCCATCGCCCGGTACGGGAAGCCCTTCGGCAGCCACAGCGGCGCGAACCCGTAGTTGTCGATCCCCAGCTGGGCGAACGCCTTCGCGTCCGTGCCACCACCCAGGCAGTACGGCACCACCACGGCTTCGGGATCCTCCGCCCGCAGCGCGGCGGCCATCGAGTCGAACCACGGCGAGTCCACCGGCGCCTGCACCGGCGGCTGGTGCGCGACGAACTCCCGCGTCACGTCCTCACCGAGCAACCCGTCCAGCGTCGCGAACAGCTCCTCTTCGGTGCCCGGCAGCACCCGGACGTCCACCTGCGCGGTCGCCGTCGACGGGATCACGTTCACCTTGTACCCCGCGTCGAGCATCGTCGGGGTGGTGCTGGTGCGGACCGTCGGCACCACGAGCGAGCCCGCCGGGCCCAGCGCGGCGACCGTGCCGTCCACATCGGACAGATCGACCGGCACACCCAGCGCTGCGCCGGTCCGCTCCAGGAACGCCTGCACCGCCGGCGTCAGCGAGACCGGCCAGCGGTGCGCGGCGATCCGGTGCAGCGCGCCCACGAGCCGGGTGACGGCGTTCTCGTTGTTGGGCCGCGAACCGTGACCGGCGCGGCCCCGCGCGGTCAGCCGCAGGTGCGCCGTCCCGCGCTCGGCCGTCCCGACCGGGTACAGGTGCACGTCCCGCCCGTCCGCCGCCGGCACGTGGTAGGTGTAGCCGCCCGACTCGCTGATCGCCGCCGCGCAGTCTTCGAACAGCTCCGGGTGCTCGGCGACCAGCCAGTGCGCGCCCCACTCGCCGCGGTCCTCCTCGTCGGCGACGAACGCCAGCACGAGGTCACGCCGGGGCCGCACCCCGCCGGCGAGGGCGGCCAGCACCATCGCGACGAAGTCCTTCATGTCGGTCGCGCCGCGGCCCCACAGGCAGCCGTCGTGGACCTCGCCGGCGAACGGCGGCACCGACCAGTCCGCGGCGTCCGCCGGGACGACGTCGAGGTGCCCCTGCACCAGCAGCGCCGGCAGCGAAGGATCGGCGCCGGGCACCCGGGCGATCACGCTGGCCCGGCCGGGCGCGGCTTCGAAGATCTCCGACGCGATGCCGAGCGAGTCCAGGAACGCCGCCACGTACTCCGCGGCCGGGCGTTCGGGCTCGGCGTCGTTCCCGCCGCGGTTGGTGGTGTCGAACCGGATCAGGTCCGCGCACAGCCCGACGACGTCGACGTCAGCCATAGATGCCCTGCACCGCCCCCGCCGCGATCGCCGTGACGACCTTGAACGCCTTCATCGCCTCGGTCATGTCCACCGCGTCGAACCCGACCCGGCGGGTGCCGATCTGCTCCACCGTCGGGATCACCGCCGTGGCCTGCGCGAGGTGGCTGGCGTCGAACTCCACCTCGATCCGGTGCGGCCCGACCTGCCGTTCTTCCCGCCCGGCGCGGGTCATCGCGTCGGCCGCCGCGCCGGTCAGCAGGTCCGCCGTGCGCGCGGGTGGCAGGCAGATCGCCGCGTACCGGCTCACGCACTCCTTCACCTGGACCAGCTCCGCTTCCGGTGCGTAGTCGCGGGCGTCGTCACACGTTTTGTCGTCACCCGAAACGAGCAGGACGGGGACGCCGTACTCCGCGGCCATCGCCGCGTTCAGCCGGCCTTCGCTCGCCGGGACGTCGTCCAGCCACACCCCGGTGATCTGGTTCTCCAGGTACGTGTGGGAAAGGACGCCGTCGAACCCGGCGCCCGCGTGGTAGCCGAGGAACACCACACCGTCCACACCGGAGTCGATCCCCTGCATCATCGACAACGGCTTGTGCCGCCCGGTCAGCATCCGCGCCCGCGGGTCGAGCTCCTCCAGCAGCAGGTTCCGCTGCGAGGAATGCGCTTCGTTGACCAGCACGTCACCGGCCCCGGCCTCGAACAGCCCGGCCAGCACGGCGTTGACGTCGCCGGTGAACAGCCGCCGGAAGCGGTCCCACTGCGGCGAACCGGGCACGACGTCGTCGGTCCACGTGACGCCGGTGGCGCCCTCCATGTCCGCCGAGATCAGGATGCGCATGCCCGGCACTCTAGCCACGCCGCCCGGGCCCCGGCCGGGACGGCGGCGATCACGGTGCGTCACCGGTCTCGATCGATAACGATCGGACACCTGCCGAGGTGGCGACATATTGCGCGGTTGTCCGGGTATGTGGTTACTTCTCGTCCTTGGGGAGGCTCACAGCGAGAACGATGGGGTGGTTTTTGGTGCATTTCCAACGCAGAATCGGGCGGTTCGGCCGCGTGGGCGCGGTCGTCGCGGCCGCGACGCTGGCGGCGATCCCGCTCGCCGTCCCCGCCCAGGCCCAGCAGGGCAAGGTGCTGCGGGTCGCGCTGACCACCGGCATCGACCACCTGAACCCGTTCACCGCCGTGCTCGCCGCCTCCACCCAGGTCGGCCGCTTCGTCTACGAGTTCCTCACCATCCCGGACGCGGCGAAGGCCGAGGCCTCGCCCGCCCTCGCCGAGTCCTGGACGCCGTCACCCGACAAGCTGACGTGGACGTTCAAGATCCGCAGCGGCGTCAAGTGGAGCGACGGGCAGCCGGTGACCGCCAAGGACGCGGCGTTCACCTTCAACCGCATGCTCACCGACGAGAACGCCCGCACCGCCAACGGCAACTACGTGGGCAACTTCGAGACGGTCACCGCGCCCGACGACACCACCCTCGTCATCAAGACCAAGACCGTGCAGGTCAACATGAACCTGCTCGACGTGCCGATCGTGCCCCAGCACGTCTGGGAAGGGCTCACCGACCTCAAGGCCCCCGGCACCGACGACCTCAAGGTCGTGGGCGTCTCCGACGGCCCCTACCAGGTCACCGAGTACAAGCAGAACGAGTACGTCAAGCTCAAGGCCAACAAGGACTACTGGCGCGGCGCGCCGAAGGTCGACGAGCTGCAGCTGCTGCAGTTCAAGGACACCGAGGCCGCGGTCAACGCGCTCAAGCAGGGCGAAGTCGACGTCATCAACCGGCTCAACCCCAACCAGTACGCCGCGCTGCAGGGCCAGGACGGCATCACCACCAACGCCGCCCCCGGCCGCCGCTACGACGAGCTCTCGATCAACTTCGGCGTCACCGACAGCTCCAACAACCCCATCGGTGACGGCAACCCGGTCCTCAAGGACCTCAACGTCCGCAAGGCGATCACCCAGGCCGTCGACACCCAGGCGCTGGTGGACAAGGTGCTCAAGGGCCTCGGCCAGGTCGGCGGCGGGGTCGTCCCGCCCATCTACAGCGCCTACCACTGGGACCCGAGCGACACCGAGAAGGTCAAGTTCGACCTCGCCGCCGCGAACGCCACGCTCGAGCAGGCCGGTTACAAGAAGGGCCCCGACGGCGTCCGCACCGCCCCCGGCGGCGCGAAGCTGGAGCTGCGCCTGACCGGGCACTCCAACCGCAGCTACGACCAGGGTGTCGCCCAGTACGTCACCGGCTGGCTCAAGGACGTCGGCATCACCGTCAAGCAGGACCTCGTCTCCGACGACGAGCTGTCCGACCGCACCCAGACCGGCAAGTACGACCTGGCCATCGGCGGCTACGGCACCAGCCCCGACCCGGACTACGCCCTGTCGCTGCACACCTGCGCCGCGCGGCCCAGCGCCGACGGCAAGGGCGGCAGCACCGACACCTTCTTCTGCGACGCCCAGTACGACGACCTCTACCACAAGCAGCTCACCGAAACCGACAACACGAAGCGCGCGGACTACGTCAAGCAGGCCCAAGCCCGGCTCTACAGCCAGTACCCGACGATCGTGCTGGACTACCAGAACACGCTCGAGGCCTACCGCTCCGACAAGTTCTCCGCCTTCACCACCCAGCCCCAGCCCAAGGGCGCGATCCTCGAGCAGTCCGGCTACTGGGGCGTCTACGGCGCCACCCCCGCCGACACCGAAGCGGCCGCGGACTCCGGGTCCGGCAGCACCGTGCTGTGGATCGTCATCGGCGCGGTCGTGGTGGTGGTCCTCGTCGCCGGCGGCGTGGTGCTCAGCCGCCGCGGCAAGACGGCGGAAGATCGCGAGTAGCAGCACATGACCATGCCCGACCAGGCCGCGGTGCTCGTCGACGACCCGTCCGGGATGGCCGGGGCGAAGTTCAGCGCCAGGGAGAACTCGTGGCCCGGCCGCGCCTGCTCGGTCAGCGCGCGTGTCGCCAGGC
>NZ_JBVJON010000014.1:0-143639 GCF_055583145.1 Amycolatopsis sp. NPDC104819
TTTTTGGTGGGACACCCACTCAATCGCTTCGAGCGAGAGCTTGGTTCGTGTCCCGGCGGCCGCCCGGTTTCCCTGGCGACTTGGAGAACTTTACATGCCCCCGAAAGGGCCCGAAACAGGGGGGTCCCTTAACAAGATCAGCGCAGGTCAGACCCCACGACGAAGCTCGTCTGCGGCCCAGTCTGCACCCACCGGCCCCGGAGCGCCAGCGAAAGAGCCAGAAAAGAACATTGCTCCGAGTACATTGCACCGTATTGCCCCGCGCCAAAGCTCCGCCTAGCGTCGGCCGCATGACCCTCGCCCACGACGACCTCGGCCCGAAGAACGGCCGGCCCGTCCTCCTCGTCCACGGCCACCCCTTCGACCGCTCGATGTGGCGCCCCCAGGCCGAGCACCTGGCCGCCCGCGGCTACCGCGTCGTCATCCCCGACCTCCGCGGCTTCGGCGCCTCCCCGAGCACGGACACCAAGACCGGTCTCGACGTCTTCGCCCGCGACCTCGTCGAGCTGGCCGACCACCTCGGCCTCGCGACGTTCGTCCTCGGCGGCCTCTCCATGGGCGGCCAGATCGTCATGCACCTGCTGAAGGACCACCCCGGCCGGGCGGAGGCCGTCCTCCTCGCCGACACCTTCGCGGGACTCGACACCCCGGCCGCGAAACAGGCGCGCATCACCACCGCAGCGAGGATCACCGAGGAGGGCATGCACCAGTACGCGGAAGAGCTGCTCCCCAAGATGATCTCGAGGAGCACCCGCGCGAGCAGGCCGGACGTCGAGGCGCACGTCCGGCGCATGATGCGCGACGCGCCTCGACAAGGAGCCGCGGCCGCGCTGAGGGGACGCGCCGAGCGTCCCGACTACACCGGCACCCTCCAGCACATCGACGTCCCCACTCTTGTGGTCGTCGGCAGCGAGGACGAGTTCACGCCCGTCGCCGACGCCGAGCTGATCCACCGGAAGATCGCCGGTTCCACCCTGGTGGTCGTCGACGGCGCGGGCCACCTGCCTAACCTGGAGCGCGAGACCGAGTTCGACGAGGCACTCAGCACCTTCCTGAAGAGCAGCGGAGCCGATGAACCTTATTCAGCCGTCGGCCGGCGCGAAGGTCGCCGCAGGCAGGAAACCCGCGGTCGGTAGCGCCGGCCTAGCCAGAATAAGGTTCACCCATGACCCAGAAGACCGTGTTCGTGACCGGCGCCAGCGCCGGCTTCGGTGACGCCATCGCGCGCCGGTTCGTCGCCGAGGGCAACCGGGTGATCGCCGTCGCCCGGCGCCACGACAAGCTCGAGAAGCTCGCCGGGGACCTCGGCGACGCCGTCCTCCCGGTGCAGCTCGACGTCAGCGACCCCGAAGCGGTCAAGACGACGGTCGACGGCCTTCCCGGGGAGTGGAAGGAGGTCGACGTCCTGGTCAACAACGCCGGCCTGGCGAAGGGCCTGGAGCCCGCGCACCGCGCCGAGCTCCAGGACTGGGACGAGATGATCGCGACCAACGTCCGCGGCCTCGCGCACGTCACGCGCGCGCTGCTGCCCGGCATGGTCGAGCGCGGCCGCGGCCACGTCGTCAACATCGGCTCGATCGCCGGCACCTACCCCTACCCCGGCGGCAACGTCTACGGCGCGACCAAGGCGTTCGTCCACCAGTTCAGCCTCAACCTGCGCAGCGACCTGCACGGCACCGGCGTCCGCGTGACGAACGTCGAGCCCGGCATGGTCGGCGGCACGGACTTCTCGAAGGTCCGCTTCGACGGCGACCAGGACAAGGCCGACAAGGTTTACGAGGGCACCACGCCGCTGACCGCGGACGACGTCGCCGAGTCCGTCTTCTGGGCCGCGAACCAGCCGCAGCACGTCAACATCAACGTCATCGAGCTGATGCCGGTGGTGCAGAGCTTCTCGGCGCTGCAGATCTACCGCGAGAGCTGAAACAGCTGGTAGAGCGCCTGCTGCTCCGGGTCCGATCCGGTCAGCAGGCGCTTGGTCCGCGGCCGCCCGCCCGTCGACGGGTACGTCAGGACCAGCTCGCCGACGCCCGCGAGCTGGTCCAGCAGCTCCCGGACCGACAGGTTCATGCCCGCCCGGTCCGCCTCGCGGCGCATCAGGTGGGTCACCGTCGCCGCCAGCACCGACACCAGGCCGTGGGCCGCGATCCGCGCCCGCGTCCACTCCCAGCGCGGAGTCGGGCCGGTGAGCGCGGGCCCGGTCAGCCAGCGGAACGTCGACTCCAGGTGCGTGCGGGCGCGGTAGGCCGTGACGACGTCGCCGACCGGCCAGTCCCGGTCGGTGACCAGCACCTGCTTGCCGAAGAACTCCTCGTCCAGCCGGGCCACCGCGGCGGAATCGATCCGCCGTTCCACCCGGATCTCACCGGGCCTGGTGCCGGTGAGCACGGCGGTGAGGACACGTTCGATGCGCCGGCCGCGCGTGACCCGGCCGATTTCGGCGTGCACCTGCGCGCGGTCGCCGCGGTGGGTGCCGGCGGCCAAGGCCGCGGCCAGGCCGTCCAGCTCGCGGGTGGTCGTGGCCAGCTCGTCGGCGAACGCCCGGGACTGGGCCGCGTGCAGGGTCGCCGAGTGGGTCAGGATCACCCGGCGGCGGACCCCGTCGACGACCGCGTGCGTGTCGAGCGCGGTGAGGCCGGCGAACCGCTCGGGGTCGACGCGCTTGCGGGCGGACGCGGGCTGCGTCAGCAGCTCCGGGTGGTCGGTCAGCGGCAGCGAGCCGACGAACCCGCGGCGGGAACCGAGGTCGAGCTGCGCGGCCTGCCCGGCGTGGAAGACCAGCGTGGCCGGGCCCAGCGCGCCCGTCAGCGCGGCGAACGTCGGGGCGTTGTCGCGGCGGTACAGCCGCGAGGCCAGCGGGATGGCGCCGTCGCGGGTGACGCGCAGCCCCACGCCGGCGAGCACCTCCCGGCAGGCCGTGGGCAGCGTGCAGTCCGCGGGGGCGAACACGGCGAACTGCGGGACGTCGACGGCGAGGGCCTCGTGGTCGTCGAGCGTCTCGAGGACGGCAGTGGAAACGGTCTCCTCGATGCCCGCGATCCGCTCCGGCGTCAGGCGTTCCAGCGCCCGCCACAGACCATCCACTGTGGACAGCCGGACCAGGTCCGCGGCCGGGCTCGCCGCCCACCACGGCCCGATCGGCGTCTCCGGCGCGGTCGCCCGGTGCAGCACCGCGACCGCCAGGCTCAGGCCCAGCGAGGGCTTCGACCGCACGACGTCGTCGACGCGGCGGACGAAGTCCAGCCGGGACAGCGTCGCCCAGACCGCGGCGACGTCGCCGTACGTCCGGTGCGAAGCCGAAGCCGGTTCGCCGCCGGGGACGGCCCGGGCGATCTCGTCGGCCGTGCCCAGGTAACGCTGGGTGACCACACGGGGCTTGCCGTCGACCCGGGCGGACTCCGCGAGGTAGTAGTACGTCCGTCCGCCGATCTTCTTCCCGACCACCGATGCCACCCTTTAGGTAATACACCTCCGCGCGCTGATCGACAACCACGGCAGCGCGCTGACCTGCGTCGACGGGCACGTGAATCGTTCGGGTCAACGTGGTGCGGAACGCACACTGGCTGGTCGCCCGAGGACGGTCCTAGCGTGGGCGGAATGGGACCCGAACCCGACGCCACCACCCCGACCGCCTCCGCGATGCGCCGCTCGCTCGCCCGGGCGCGGGACGGGAAGACACTGGACGTAGCCGAGGCGGCCGTCCTGCTGCACGCCCGCGGGGAAGACCTGGCGAAGCTGTCCGAGTACGCCTCCCGCATCCGCGACGCCGGCCTGGCCGAGGCCGGGCGCGCCGGCATCATCACCTACAGCCGCAAGGTGTTCATCCCGCTGACCCGGCTGTGCCGCGACCGCTGCGGCTACTGCACGTTCGTCACGGTGCCGGGCCGGCTCGAATCGCCGTTCCTCTCCCCGGACGAGGTCCTCGACATCGCCCGCAAGGGTGCGGAGATGGGCTGCAAGGAGGCTCTCTTCACCCTCGGCGACCGGCCCGAGGACCGCTGGAAGGCCGCCCGCGACTGGCTGGACGCGCACGGTTACGACGACACGCTCTCCTACGTCCGCGCGATGGCGATCCGCGTCCTCGAGGAGACCGGCCTGCTGCCGCACCTCAACCCGGGCGTGCTGACCTGGCAGGACTTCCAGCGCCTCAAGCCGGTCGCGCCGTCGATGGGCATGATGCTGGAGACGACCGCGACCCGGCTGTGGAGCGAGAAGGGCGGGCCGCACTACGGGTCGCCGGACAAGGATCCCGCGGTCCGGCTGCGCGTGCTCGAAGACGCCGGCCGCAGCAGCGTCCCGTTCACCACCGGTGTCCTCATCGGCATCGGCGAGACGCACGAGGAGCGCGCGGACGCGCTGTTCGAGATCCGCAAGGTCGCCAAGACCTACGGCGGCATCCAGGAAGTCATCGTCCAGAACTTCCGGGCCAAGCCGGACACGAAGATGCGCGCGACCCCGGACGCCGACCTCGAAGAGCTCGCCGCGAACATCGCCGTCGCGCGGCTCGTGCTCGGCCCGAAGATGCGCATCCAGGCGCCGCCGAACCTGATCGGGCGCCAGTACGACCTGATGATCCGCGCCGGGATCGACGACTGGGGCGGCGTCTCGCCGCTGACCCCGGACCACGTCAACCCGGAACGCGCGTGGCCGCAGATCGACGAGCTCGCGCGGCGCACCGAGGAAGCCGGCTTCGAGCTCAAGGAACGGCTGACGATCTACCCGGAGTACGTCAACGCGGGCGAGCCGTGGCTGGACCCGCGGATCACGCGGCACGTCGCGGCGCTCGTCGACGCCAAGACCGGGATGGCGCGCGAAGGCGCGATGCCGGTCGGCATCCCGTGGCAGGAGCCGGACGGCGGCTGGCAGGAGTCCGGCCGCACCGACCTGCACACCGAGATCGACACCACCGGCCGCACCGAAGACCGCCGGAGCGACTTCGACTCGGTCTACGGGGACTGGAAGGAGATCGGCGACCGGATCAAGACCGGGCCGCAGAAGTTCGACTCCACCGTGCTGGAAGCCTTGCGCAGCGCGGAAAAGGACCCCGCCGGGCTGTCCGACGACGCCGCGCTGGCGCTGTTGTCCGCCGAAGGCAAGGAACTCGACGCCTTCACGAAGCTCGCCGACGACCTGCGGCGCGAGACGGTCGGCGACGACGTCACCTTCGTCGTCACGCGGAACATCAACTTCACCAACGTCTGCTACACGGGTTGCCGCTTCTGCGCCTTCGCCCAGCGACGCACCGACGCCGACGCGTACACGCTCTCGCTGGAGCAGGTCGGCGACCGCGTCGACGAGGCGTGGGCCGCCGGCGCGACCGAGATCTGCATGCAGGGCGGCATCCACCCGGACCTGCCGGGCACCGCGTACTTCGACCTCGCGGCCGAGGTGAAACGCCGTCAGCCGGACATCCACCTGCACAGCTACAGCCCGATGGAGGTCGTCAACGGCGCTTCGCGGACCAACCTCTCGCTGCGCGACTGGCTGATCGCGGCGAAGGAGTCCGGCGTGGACTCGCTGCCGGGCACGGCCGCGGAGATCCTCGACGACGACGTCCGCTGGGTGCTCACCAAGGGCAAGCTGCCGACGTCCGAGTGGATCAAGGTGGTCACCACCGCGCACGAGGTCGGCCTGCCGACGACGTCCACGATGATGTACGGCCACGTCGACACGCCCGCGCACTGGGTCGCGCACCTCAAGCTGCTCGCGAAACTGCAGCGTGACGGCCTGGAGAAGCACGGCAAGCGCGGGTTCAGCGAGTTCGTGCTGCTGCCGTTCATCCACCAGAGCTCGCCGATCTACCTCGCCGGCCTCGCCCGCCCGGGCGCGACGCAGAACGAGAACCGGGCGGTGCACGCGCTGGCCCGGCTGCTGCTGCACGGGATGATCGACAACATCCAGAGCTCCTGGGTGAAGCTCGGCACCGAGGGCAGCCGCGCGGTGCTGCAGGGCGGCGTCAACGACATCGGCGGCACGCTGATGGAGGAGACGATCAGCCGGATGGCCGGCGCGTCGAACGGGTCGTACAAGACGATCAGCGACATGCGCGAGATGGTCGAGCCGCTGGGCCGGCCGCTGGTGCAGCGGACGACGGGGTACGGGCGGCCCTCGGCCGAGCGGCTGGCCGCCGCGGAGGCGTCCGACGGGGTCGCGACGGCCGTCCGCAAGCCGCTGCTGCCGCTGCTCACGCCGTGACTTGGTGCCGTGAGTGACTCATTCATGGCGCCAGACGACATGAATGAGTCACTCACGGCGTCCGATACCCTTCCGGCCATGGGGGTTTTCCGGTTCACACCAGTTCTCTTCGTCGTGCTTCTCGCGGGTTGCGGCACTCCGACGCCACCACCCGCCCCGACACCCACGGTTGCGCCGAGCCCGACCTACGCGCCGCCGCCGTCGGCGGGACTGTCGCTTTCGGTCGGTCAGGTCGAGGCCGGGCTCGGGCACCGCGCGAGCGTGCTGACGCTGACCAACCGGGACAGCGCGCCGCGCCAGGTCACCGGCTACCCGGACCTGAAGATCCTCGCGGGTGACGGCTCGGCGCTCGCGGTGAAGGTCGAGCACGGGACGTCGTACTTCGCGCGGGACCTCGGACCGCAGAACGTGACGCTGAAGCCGGGCGAGAAGGTCGTCGCCGTGCTCGCGTGGTCGGCCACCGTCACCGACGGCGACCAGCGCAGCGGCGCCGCGATCTCCGTGGTGCCGGTCCCCGGCGAACCCGAGCAGAAGCAGCCGCTGGACACCGACCTCGGCACCACCGACACCGTCACGGTCAGCTCGTGGGCGACGGAAATCGGCAACTGATGACCTTGTGTCACCGCTCACAAACCCACGGTTGACGCACCCGGAGATGTGCTAACTCTTTCCCTCACGACCAGGTCAAGCACCGAAGCTGCACCTGCCGAAGGGACTTCGATGAGCACCTCCGTGGCCGCGCTGGAAATGGTCGACACCGACCGCTACCCGCTCACCGAACCGGGCAGCCCCGCTTGGCGGGAAACCGTCGCCGGCACCCGCGCGGACCTGGCCGACGTCGGCTGCAGTGTCCTCGCCGACTTCATCCGGCCCGAGCTGCACGAGGTCCTGCGCGCCGAGTGCGCCGCGCTCGAGCCGCACGCGTACACCAAGGTCGAGCAGGTCAACGCCTACAACATCGCGCTCGACACGCCGCTGCCCGAGGACCACCCTGGCCGGACGGTCATGGAACGCGGCAACGCCTTCGTCGCGCGTGACCGCGTCCCCGCGTCGTCGATCATCAGCCGGCTCCACACCAGCCCGCTGTTCCAGCGGTTCGTCGCCGACTGCTTCGGCCTGCCGGAGCTGCACGAGCTGGCCGACCCGCTGGCCGGGCTGACCCTCAACGTGATCGCGCCCGGCCGGGCACACCCGTGGCACTTCGACACGAACTCCTACACCGTCAGCATGCTGACCCAGGCCGCGGAAGACGGCGGGACGTTCGAATACTGCCCCGACATCCGTTCCGCCGAGGACGAGAACTTCGCCGGTGTGCGGGGTGTGCTTTCCGGGGAAAACACCCGTCCGGTCCAGCGCCTGGGCCTCCGTCCGGGCGATCTGCAGCTGTTCAAGGGCCGCTTCGCCTTGCATCGGGTCACTAGGGTGGAGGGGAAGATCGCCCGCCATTCGGCGATCTTCGCCTACAGCGAGCGCCCCGGCGTCATCGGCAGCCCGGAGCGGACCAGGCAGCTGTTCGGCCGGGTCCTGCCCCAGCATCTGGCCGATCGCGCCGTGCGGGGCGACGCCCTGCTCGACTAGATCTAGGAGCCTGGCCCGTGCCTTTCGACTCGACCGGCAAGATCTCGTTCGACCACATCTACACCGCGCCCGACCCCCGTCCGTTCTTCGGGACGTTGCAGCGCGTCGGCTACGAAATCCCTCAGCTCGCGAAGCCGTACTTCGCGAAGCTGATCGGCGAACACCCGGCCGGCTCCCCGACCGTGCTCGACGTCGGCTGCTCGTACGGTGTCAACGCCGCGCTCCGTCGCTGCGAAGCCACCATGGACGACCTCTACGCGCACTACACCGCTCCGGCCGTGCTGGCGCTGAGCCACGCGGAGCTGGTCGAGGCCGACCGCGCCCGCGTCACCGGCCCGGGCGGCACGAAGTTCTTCGGTCTCGACGCGGCCGCGCCGGCCCTCGAGTACGCGCTTTCCGCCGGGTTCCTCGACGAGGCGATCCACGCGGACTTCGAAAGCGACGACCCGGACAGCACCCAGCGGAAGCTGCTCGACGACGTCGACCTCGTGGTCTCGACCGGCTGCGTCGGCTACGTCACCGAGAAGACGATCACCCGGATCGCGCGCGGCTCGCGGCCGTGGATGGCGCACTTCGTGCTGCGGATGTTCTCCTACGAACCGGTCGCCGACAGCCTGGCCGGGCTGGGGTACGAGACCGCGCAGGTGCCCGGCGTGTTCCGGCAGCGGCGGTTCGCCTCCGCCGAAGAGCGGACGCAGATCCTCGACACCCTCGACGCCGCCGGAGTCGACCCGACCGGCGTGGAGTCCGACGGCTGGCTGTACGCGCAGCTGTACGTTTCCCGTCCAGAAGGCGCGGCCGCGTTGGCCACCGCGCTCGAGAACTCCGACGAAGAAGGATGATCGTGAGCAGTCCGGACTGGTCCACCCGCACCTTCGGCAACGAGGACCGGCTTCCCCGGGTCCCCGTCCCCACGCTGGAGGACAGCGGCCGCCGTTTTCTCGAGTGGTGCGCGCCGCTGCTGACGCCGGACGAGCTGGCGGAGACGGAGGCGGCGGTCGCGGAGTTCCTGGCGCCGGGCAGTCCCGCGCACGGGCTGCAGGCCGCGCTCGAGGAGTACGACCGCTCGCCGGGCGTGCACAGCTGGCTCGACACGTTCTGGCCGTACCGCTACCTCGGCCGCCGCGACCGGATCGCGCTCAACGCCAACTTCTTCTTCCTGTTCCGGGCGTCCGAGCTGGGCCAGGTGGAGCGCGCGGCCGAGCTGGCCGCGTCCGCCGTGGACTACCAGCTGCGGCTCGACGAAGAGGCGGTGCCGCCGGTGCTCCTGCGCGGCACGCCGCAGTCGATGGTGCAGCACAAGTACCTGTTCTCGGCGACGCGCATCCCGGGTGAGCTGCTGGACACCGCGCGCACGCGGTTCCCGTCGCCCGAGCGGCACATCGTGGTCTTCCACCGCGACACACCGTTCCGGATGGACGTCATCACCGAGGACGGCCGCCCGTACTCGCCGGAGCAGATCGCCGACGGCCTGCGCGCCATCCTCAAGGACGACCGCGCTCGGCCCGACGCGGCGCCGGGGCACTTCACGACGAAGGCTCGCGCGGAGTGGGCGGCTTCGCGGGCCGCTTTGCTCGAAGCCGGCAACGCCGAAGCGCTGGAGACGATCGAGACGGCGTTGTTCTGCCTGTGCCTGGACGACTTCACGCCGTCGAACGCGCAGGAGGCGAGCGACCGGCTGCTGTACGGCGACAACCGCTGGTACGACAAGGCAGTCTCGTTGGTCGTGTTCGAGGACGGCACCGCGGGGATCAACGTCGAGCACTGCGAGCTCGACGGCACCACGATCCTCGGCTTCACCGACGTCCTGCTGAGCGGCTCGCGCGCAACGCGGGAAGCCGCCGACGGTGTGCCGGGCTTCGAAGCGGTGGAGTTCACGCTGACCGACGAGCTTCGCGAAGACGCTCGAGCGGCCGGAGCGGCCTTCAGGGCGTACGCGGACGCCACGGCTACGCAGACCGTGTCGTTCGACTTCGGTGCGAACCGCGCGAAGGAACTGAAGATGTCCCCGGACGCCTTCGCGCAGATGGCGTACCAGCTCGCGCACCGCCGGGCGAAGGGCCTGACCGGGGCGACGTACGAGTCGATCGCCACCCGGCAGTTCCGGAACGGCCGCACCGAGGCGATGCGCGTCGTGACGCCGGAGGTCGTGCGTTTCGCCGACGTCCTGACGGACCCGGCCGCTTCCGACGACGAGAAGCGGGAGGCGTTGCGCGCGGCCGCGGCGAAGCACGTCGCGCGGGCCAAGGAGTGCCAGGCCGGGGACGCGCCGGAGCAGCACCTGTGGGAGCTGCAGCTGATCGGGAAACGCCGCGGCGAGACTGAGGTGCCGGCGCTGTACGGCTCACCGGGCTGGCTGAAGATGCGCGACGACTACCTGAGCACCAGCTCGGCGCCGTCGGTCAACATCCAGTACTTCGGGTTCGGCTCGACCAGCCCGCAGTGCATCGGGATCGCGTATGTGCTGCTGCCGGATCGCTGGAACATCTACCTCAGCACGCCGAAGCACGTGTCGGCGGAGATGTACCGCTTCGCGGACGAACTCACGAAGGCGGTCAGCGAGCTGCAGGAGCTGCTGGCCGAGTAGTCGCTCACCCGCCGCTGCTTGGGTCCGGCCGCGCTACTGGCCGAGTAGGCGGCGCAACCAGGCCAGCCGGGCGGCCCGCGCCGCCCGGCTGAGCCTGGCCTTCGGGGCCAGCGAATCGAACCCGTGGAACCCGCCCGGCCACACGTGCAGCTCCGCTTCGCCGCCCGCCTGCCAGATCCGGCTCGCGTACGCCACGACCTCGTCGCGGAACGTCTCCGCCGTGCCGACGTCCAGGAAGGCCGGTGGCAGTCCCGAAAGGTCGGTCGCGCGAGCCGGGGCCGCATACGCGGGCACGTCTTCCGTCCCGAACCGGTCACCGAGGTACGCCGTCCAGCCGACGGTGTTGGCCGTGCGGTCCCACAATCCGCGGCCGTCGAGGTCCACCGCCGACGGGGTGTTGTTGCGGTCGTCGAGCATCGGGCAGATCAGCAGCTGCCCGGCGAGCTCCGGCCCGCCGCGGTCGCGCGCGAGCAGCGTGGTCGCCGCCGCGAGGCCGCCGCCCGCGCTGACACCGCCGATCACCGTCGGCCCGGCGAACTGCTCGGCCGTCCACAGCAGACCGGCGTAACAGTCTTCCACCGGCGCCGGGTACGGGTGCTCGGGCGCGAGCCGGTAGCCCGGCGAGACGACCGTCAAGTTCAGCGAGCCCGCCCAGTCCAGCAGGTTCGGCACGTCCGAGCCGAGGTGGCTGCCGACGATCGTGCCGCCGCCGTGCACGTAGTACAGAACACCCGCGCCGGCCGCCGGCGTCATCACCAGCAGCGGAACGTCTCCCGCGTACTCCTCGGTGACCTTGTGCTCCGGGTACGCCGCGGCCAGCTCCTCGACGGTCCGGTGATCGGCCGCGTTCAGCGCCCGGCGGCCCGGGATGTCCTGCAGCGACACGAGTGGCGGGCGCAGCGCGCGCAGGGTCTCGACGATCGGCGCCAGCTCCGCGTCGAACGGCGGCGGGGTCACGCCGAAGGTTCCGAAACGACGAGGACCAGTGAGCCTTCGAACGTCGGCTGTTCGCGAAGCCGGCCGTAGCGGCGTTCCCACGTGCCGTCGTCGAGGTCGTGCTGCAGTTCCGCGGCGAAGCGGTGGTGCACGCGGTCGTCGACGAAGCTCCACGCCGAACACGACAGCCGCGCGCCCGGGTCGAGGAGGCGTTCCGGGCGGCCGTAGTAGGCCTCGTTGAACCCGTCGGTGCAGTCGATCGGGATGGGCACGGGGACGATCGACGTGGCGCCACCGAGCCCGTCGGCGATGTCGTCGACCGACGGGTAGCGCCGCGCCTCGGTCTCGATCACCTCCGGCGCGTAGTCGAGCAGCCAGAACCGCCGCAGCAGCGCGGGGTCGCACGTCAGGATCGCGATCGGGCCGCGGGTGACCCGGCGCATCTCCTTCAGCCCGGCCCACAGGTCGTTCCACTGGTGGACGCTGAACGTGCTCATCGCGCCTTCGAACGCCCGGTCCGGGAACGGCAGCTTCTCCGCGACCGCGTCGACGGCCGGCGGGAGGTCGGCCGGCCGCTGCGCGCGCATCGACGCCGACGGTTCGACCGCCGTCACCTCCCGGTCGGCCGGCTCGTAGGAACCCGCGCCCGCGCCGACGTTGAGCACACTCCGCGCGTCCCCCAGCGCGTCGAGGATGTACTGCCCGATGCGGGGATCCGGCCTGCGGTAGTCGGTGTAGACCCCGCCGATCGCGCCGTAGTCCGCGTCCCCGGCGCTGCCGTCCGCACGTCGCTGGCTCATGACTGAAAACTAGCAGCGGCGGCGCGCGTCCCGGACGTTGCTCCGGCGGGCGTAAGCGAGCGTCCGGCATCCGGCTCAGCGGTCAATTCCTGTCGCAAAGTTGCGTAAGTTCGTCCAACTATTGCGATTTCTTGTCCAGGATTCGTATGATCCCGGTCACAGAGGTCCCCACCTGCTGCGGAAAGGCCAGTGCTGCCCATGTCTCCCAGCTCTGTCTTCAGTGCGCCCAAGAAACAGTTGGGCGCCCTCGCGCTCGCCGTGATCGCGGCGGCCGGCGTCACCATCGCCGCGGTTCCGGCCGACGCGCTCGCCGCCGGCCGCGGCGCGACGGTCCCCTTCACCGAACAGGAAGCGGAAACCGCCGCCACGAACGGTTCGGTCATCGGCCCGAACCGGGCCGCCGGCACGCTCGCCGGCGAAGCGTCCGGCCGGAAGGCGGTGACGCTGTCCGGCCAGGGGAAGTACGTCGAGTTCACCCTCACCGCCCCGGCGAACTCGATCGACTTCCGCTACAGCCTCCCGGACTCCGGCAACGGCACCGGGACGAGCGGCACGATCTCCCTCTACGTGGGCGGCGCCCACAACCAGGACATCGCGCTGACGTCGAAGTACGCCTGGTACTACGGCTCGTACCCGTTCACGAACAACCCGGGTGACGGCCACGCGCACCACTTCTACGACGAAACCCGGGCGCTGCTCGGCACGTCGTACCCGGCCGGCACCAAGATCAAGCTGCAGGTCGACGCGGGCGACACCACGGCCTCGACCATCGACCTGGCCGACTTCGAGCAGGTCGGCGCGGCGGCCGCGCGTCCGGCGAACTCGGTGTCGGTCACCGACTTCGGTGCCACCGCGGGTGATACGAGCGACGACGCGGGCGCGTTCGACTCCGCCGTCGCCGCCGCGAAGAGCCAGGGCAAGGAGGTCTGGATCCCGTCCGGGACCTTCACCCTCGGCCACCACATCACCGTCGACCAGGTGACGATCCGCGGCGCCGGCCCGTGGTACTCCGTGCTGACCGGCCCGCGCGCCGGGATCTTCGGCAAGGGTGAGCCGGCCAGCTGCGGGACGTCGACGTATCCCGGCAACGGCGCGGTTCCCGGCACCAGCAGCGCCGTGAAGCTGTACGACTTCGCGATCATCGGCCAGGTCGACGCGCGCGTCGACTGCGACCAGTCCAACGCCATCGGCGGCGCGCTCGGCGGCGGCTCGGTCGTGCAGAACCTGTGGCTGCAGCACACGAAGGTCGGGCTGTGGCTCGACGGGCCGTTCGACGGGCTCACCGTGTCCGGCAACCGGATCCTCGACCAGACCGCCGACGGGCTGAACCTGCACCAGGGCATCAGCAACGTCACCGTGACGAACAACTTCCTGCGCAACACCGGGGACGACGGCCTCGCGATGTGGTCCGAGCACGACGCCGACCACAACAACACGTTCTCCTTCAACACCGTGCTGCTGCCGATCCTCGCCAACAACATCGCGATCTACGGCGGGCGCGACAACACCGTGTCCGACAACGTCGTGGCCGACAACCAGGACCAGGGCGGCGGCATCCACATCGCCAACCGGTTCAGCGCGGTGCCGCTGTCCGGCACGACGACCGTCGCGCGCAACACCGCGATCCGCACCGGCGTGCTCGACTCGAACTGGCAGTTCGGTGTTGGTGCCCTGTGGTTCGACGGCCGCGACTCGGCGATCACCGGCCGCGTCGACGTCACCGACCTCGACCTGCAGGACAACAACTACGAGGCCATCCAGTTCATCGACAGCGCCACCACCGACGTGCACTTCACGAACGTGCGGATCACCGGGGCGGGCACCTTCGCCTGGCAGATCCAGGCGAAGCCGACCGGTTCGGTGAAGAACGTCGTCGCGACCGGCGTCGGCCGGGCCGGGGTCTACAACTGCATGGGCCCGGACGCGATGGCCGGGCTGGCCGACCAGGGCGGCAACTCGGGCTGGTCGACGACGTTCTGCGGTTCGTGGCCGACGCCGGTCTACGGCTCGGACAACGGCGGCACCACGACGACCACTCCCACCACACCGCCGACCACGACCACCACGACCCAGCCGACCGGGAACCTGGCGCTGCACAAGGCGATCAGCGCGTCGGCGTCCCAGGGCGGGTTCCCGCCTTCGAACGCGGTCGACGGCGACGCGAACTCCTACTGGGAGAGCGCGAACAACGCGTTCCCGCAGTCGGTGACCGTCGACTTCGGGGCCACGGTGTCGGTGTCGCGGCTGGTGCTGAAGCTGCCGCCGTCGTCCGCGTGGGGCACACGCACGCAGACGATCTCGGTGGACGGCGTCAAGGCGGCCGCGGGGTACACGTTCAACCCCGCGTCCGGGAACACCGCGACCATCACGTTCCCGGCGACGTCCGCCCGCACGCTGCGGCTGACCTTCACCGGCAACACCGGCTGGCCCGCC
Organism: Amycolatopsis sp. NPDC104819; assembly: GCF_055583145.1. Taxonomy (NCBI): domain Bacteria; kingdom Bacillati; phylum Actinomycetota; class Actinomycetes; order Pseudonocardiales; family Pseudonocardiaceae; genus Amycolatopsis; species Amycolatopsis sp. NPDC104819. Next base: position 14,530 of record NZ_JBVJON010000014.1, read on the forward strand.
GGGCAGCTGTCCGAGCTCGAAGCCTACGCATCCTGAGAGGTGATGACGATGTCCCGCATCCCGGCTCTGCTCGCCGCCGCCCTCGCGGCGTCCGGCCTGGTCGTGCTCTCCGGCAGCACGCCCGCCGCGGCGGCGACCTGCCCCACCACCGCGTCCGGCGGCGCGAGCGTGCCCTTCCGGACGGTCGAGGCCGAGTGCTCGGCCACCAACGGCTCGGCCGTCGGACCGGACTACACCCAAGGCAGCGTCGCTTCGGAGGCCTCCGGGCGGCAGGCCGTCCGGATCACCACCGGCCAGTACGTCGAGTTCACGCTGCCCGCGGCGGCGAACGCGATCAACGTCCACTACAACCTGCCCGACGGCTCGTCCGGCCGGCTTTCGGTGTCCGTCAACGGGTCCACGCTCGCGCTGCCCGTGACGTCCCGCTACACCTATGTGGACACCGGCTTCATCACGGGCTCGAAGACGCACCACTTCTTCGACGACGCCCGCCTGCTGCTCGGGCAGAACCTGGCGGCGGGCGCGAAGGTCCGGGTGCAGGCGAACTCGGGTGACGTCGGGCAGGCGACCATCGACCTGGCCGACTTCGAGCAGGTCGGCGGCGCGGGCTCGAAGCCGGCCAACGCGCTGTCGGTGACCGACTACGGCGCCACGGCGAACGACTCGTCGGACGACTCGCAGGCGTTCCGCAACGGTTTGGCGGCGGCGCGGTCACAGGGTAAGGAGCTGTTCGTGCCGTCCGGCCGGTTCGAGATCGGCTCGGCCCTGCAGATCGACCAGACCACCGTCCGCGGCGCGGGACAGTGGTACACGGTGTTGCACGGCAACAACATCTTCAACAACGGCGGCGCGTCGGGGAACATCAAGCTGTACGACTTCGCGGTGTTCGGCGACGTCACCGAACGCAACGACGGCAGCCCGGACAACGCGTTCCACGGCGTCCTCGGCACCGGCTCGGTCGTGAGCGGCCTGTGGATCCAGGACACGAAGTGCGGGCTGTGGCTGATGAACGGCGCGTCGTCGAACCTCACCATCGAGAACAACCGCATCCTCGACACCCAGGCCGACGGGGTGAACTTCGACGGCGCCGTCACGAACTCGACGTTGCGCAACAACTACCTGCGCAACAACGGCGACGACGGGCTCGCGCTGTGGTCGAACGGCCAGGCCGACTCGGGCAACACGGTCGCGAACAACACGGTCGTGCAGCCGAACCTGGCCAACGGGATCGCACTGTACGGCGGTTCGAACAACACGGTGAGCGGGAACCTGGTGCAGGACACCAACGCCCTCGGCGGCGGGTACCTGGTGGCGAACCGGTTCAACTCGGTGCCGCTGGGCGGCACGGTGACGCTGTCGAACAACACCGCGCTGCGGGCCGGGGCGCTCGACCCGAACTGGCAGTTCGGCGTCGGCGCGCTGTGGTTCGACGCGCGGGACCAGGCGATCACCGGCGTCACCATCCGGGTGACCGGGTTCACCGCGATCCAGAGCCCGTACGAGGCGATCCAGTTCATCGACGGCAACGGGCAGGGCAAGCAGATCCAGGGCATCACGCTCGACGGCGTCTCGGTGCAGGGCGCCGGCACGTTCGTGGCGCAGTCGCAGACGCAGGGGTCGGTGTCGATCAGCAACCTGTCGGCGTCCGGGGTCGGGGTGACCGGGACGTACAACTGCCCGTACCCGGCGTCGATCCCGAAGATGACCTTCGGCGGGTCGGGCAACAGCGGCTGGACCGGCACCTGGGGCGACTGCTCGACGTGGCCCGCGCCGAACTCGGGGCCGCCGCAGCCGCCGACGTCCGGGAGCAATCTCGCGCGCGGCAAGGCGATCAGCGCGTCGGCGTCCGTCGGCGGGTTCCCGCCCTCGAACGCGGTGGACGGGACCGCCGACACGTACTGGGAGAGCGCGAACAACGCGTTCCCGCAGACACTGACGGTGGATCTGGGCGCGGCGGCGTCGATCAACAAGGTGACGCTCAAGCTGCCGCCGTCGTCGGCGTGGGGCGCGCGGACGCAGACGGTGACGATCTCCGGCAGCACGGACGGCGGTTCGTACACGACGCTGGTGGGTTCGCGCGGCTACGCGTTCGACCCGGCTTCCGGCAACACGGCGTCGGCTTCGTTCACGGCGACGTCCCAGCGCTTCGTGCGGCTGACGTTCACCGGCAACACCGGCTGGCCCGCCGGCCAGGTGTCGGAGTTCGAAGTGGCCGCGGCCTGAGGGGGTGACGAGCCCGCCCCACCCGGGGCGGGCTTGTCTTACTTTTGCGCCCAGTTGCTGTAAAGTTTCACTCATGACGCGTCGTCTTGCCGAAGTCGCCCGCCAGGTCGGGGTCAGCGAAGCCACGGTCAGCCGGGTGCTCAACGGCCGGTCCGGGGTGTCCGCGAGCACCCGGGCCGCCGTCCTCACCGCGCTGGACGTGATGGGTTACGAGCGGCCCACCCAGCTGCGCGGCGAGCGGGCCCGCCTGGTCGGGCTGGTGCTGCCGGAGCTGCAGAACCCCATCTTCCCCGCGCTGGCCGAGATCATGGGCAACGCCCTCGCCCAGCAGGGTTTCACGCCGGTGCTCTGCACGCGCACCGCGGGCGGGGTGTCCGAGGCGGAGTACGTCGAGCTGCTCCTGCAGCAGCAGGTGTCGGGCGTGGTGTTCGCCGGCGGGCTCTACGCGCAGTCCGACGCGGTGCACTCGCACTACCACCACCTGGTCGAGCGCAGGCTCCCGACGGTGCTGATCAACGCGGCGGTCGACCACCTCGGCCTCCCCCAGGTCTCGTGCGACGACGCGGTGGCCGTCGAGCAGGTCGTCGGGCACCTCAGCTCGCTCGGGCACGAGAAGATCGGCCTGGTCCTCGGGCCGGCCGACCACGTGCCGTCGAAGCGCAAGCTCGAGGCGTTCCAGTCGTACGCGGCCAAGCTCGGCCTGCCGGTCCTGGACGAGCTGGTCGAGCACGGAATGTTCTCGATCGAGGGCGGCCACGCGGCAGCGGCGCGGCTGTACCCGCGTGGTGCGACGGCGGTGCTGTGCGCGAGCGACCTGCTGGCGCTTGGGGCGGTCCGCGCCGCGCGGCGGCAGGGGCTGTCGGTGCCGGAGGACGTTTCGGTGGTCGGTTACGACGACTCGGCGTTGATGAACTGCACCGACCCGCCGTTGACGACGACCCGCCAGCCGATCGAGGCCATGGGGCGCGCGGTCGTGGAGCTGCTGGTGAAGCGGATCAACGGGGGCGAGGTGGCGGCGGAGGAGCTGCTGTTCGCTCCGGAGCTGGTGGTCCGGGGGTCGACGGCGCGGCGTATCGCGTAGTCGCTTTCGAGAGCGCGGCGGCTCGCGAGCCGTCGCGCTCTTTGTTGTGCCCGCCGGGGGCCGGCCCGCCCGAAACAGCCCCCGCCCTCCCTGGCAGGGTTCCGGCAAAGTCGGGGCGAACGTGACCGGCGAGCCGCTGCAATGTCATGAATGACTCATTCACCTCGTCAGAGGTCATGAATGAGTCATTCATGACCTTCCCGGGCCGCTACCGCAACGTCCGGTGTGGTGCACCTGGCCGTCCGCGCTGCGAGCTGACCGGCGAATCCGACTTGGCCGGAACCCCCGCCCTCCCTGGGGGGCTCCCGTACCCAGCCGGACGACACGCGCACGCCAATGGACGACACGCGTACCCAGCCGGACGACACGATCCCGGGCCGTGTCGTCCCTCCAGGCACGCGTGTCGTCCACCCCAGCACGCGAGCCCCACCTCCCGGACACCAGCCGAACGCGGCCTGTTCGTAACTTGCAACTTCTCGTCGGGTTATTGCGTCGATCTGCTCTCACACTTTAAGGTGACCGCAATCACGTGACAGCCGTCGCGACCCCGAGAAGAGGCTTGAGATGAGCAGTCCCTGGTCCCGATCCTTCTCCCGCCGCACGTTGTGCCTGCTCGCCGCAGGTGGCCTTGCTCTCTCACTGGCCGCCTGTGGTGATGGGGACACCGCCGCCGCTCCCGGTGGCAAGGTGAAGATCACGGTCACCGGCCAGCCGCCGACCAGCCAGCCGTTCGAGCGCGGTGTCTTCGACGCCGACGTCAAGGAGTTCGAGGCTTCCCACCCGAACATCCAGATCGAGCCCCACGAGGGGTTCATGGACCCGAAGACGTTCTCCGCGAAGCTCGCCGGCGGGCAGCTCGAGGACGTCTACTACGTCTACTTCACCGACCCGGCGCAGATCATCGCGCGGCACCAAGCCGCCGACATCACGGAAGCCGCGAAGAGCGTTCCGCACATCAACGACATCAAGCCGGAACTGCTGGACAACTTCCGGGACGCCAACGGCAAACTTTACGGCCTCCCGACGATGAACTACACGTTGGGCCTGCTCTACAGCCGTCCGCTGTTCCAGAAGACCGGGCTCGACCCGGACAAGCCGCCGGCCACCTGGGACGAGGTCCGTGACGCCGCGAAGAAGATCGCCGCGCTCGGCAACGGCACCGTCGGGTACGCCGACTACAGCAAGAACAACCAGGGCGGCTGGCACATGACCGGCTGGATGTACTCGATGGGCGGCGACATCGCCCGCAAGGACGGCGACAAGTGGGTCGCCGACTTCGCCAACGAAAAGGGCAAGCAGGCCCTGCAGTACCTGCACGACATGCGCTGGACCGACAACTCGATGGGCGCCAAGCAGCTTCTCGAAGCCACGGACGTGCAGCGCATGATGGGCGCCGGTCAGCTCGGCATGTACATGGCCGCCCCGGACAACGTTCCCGTGCTGGTCAAGCAGTTCAACGGCAAGTACGAGGACTACGGCATCGCCGGCATGCCCGGCGGCCAGGGCACGCTCCTCGGCGGTGAGGGTTACATGATCAACCCGAAGGCCTCCCCGGACAAGGTCAAGGCCGGCCTCGAGTGGATCCAGTGGAAGTACCTCAACCCGGACCGCTTCGAGAAGCACATCCAGCAGTACGTCGACGGCAAGCAGCCGGTCGGCCTGCCCGCGGAGCCCACTCCCGACGTCTGGACCGGCTCGGTCCGCGAGCAGCAGCTGGCCCTGAAGGCCAAGTACGCCAACGTTCCCGCGAAGAACTACCAGTCCTATGTGGACACGACCAGCAAGATCAAGGGCAGCATCGAGCCGCCGAACGCGCAGCAGATCTACGCCGCGCTCGACAGCGTCATGCAGGCGGTGCTGACGGACCAGAACGCGAACCTCGACCAGCAGCTGTCGTCCGCGTCCTCGAAGGTCAACAGTGTCCTCGCCCAGGTCAAGTAGCCTCCTCGCCTGGCCCGCGACGTCTTCGTCGCGGGCCAGGCGCCCGGCCGCGTCCCAGGAAGAACACCGCCGGACCCGGCTCAAGCGCAAGATCAGGGAGAACCTCACCGCGTACGGCCTGCTCTGCGCCGCGCTCGTGGTGTTCGCGCTGTTCTCCTGGTACCCGATCGTGCGCGGCGTGCTGCTGAGCTTCCAGCAGGTCGACTTCGTCAACCCGCCGACGTGGGTCGGGTTCGACAACTTCACGCGCCTGTTCGAAGACCCGCTCTTCGGCGTCGCCTGGCGCAACACCCTGCTGTTCACCGGGCTCGCGCTCGTCTTCGGCTTCGCCGTCCCGTTCCTCACGGCGGTGCTGCTGAACGAGCTCCGCCACGCCAAGGCGTTCTTCCGGCTCGCCGTCTACCTGCCGGTGATGCTGCCGCCGGTCGTGACGGCGCTGATGTGGAAGTGGTTCTACGACCCGGGTCCCGGCCTGTTCAACTCCGCGCTCGGCGCGGTCGGCCTGCCCGGCGGCCAGTGGCTCGACTCCTCCAGCACCGCGATGCTCTCGCTGGTCTTCGTCTCGACGTGGGCCAACATGGGCAGCACCACGCTGATCTACCTGGCCGCGCTCGGCACGATCCCCGGCGAGCTCTACGAAGCCGCGGAGCTCGACGGCGCCGGCATGTGGAAGCGGCTGCGGCACGTCACCTTCCCGCAGACCCGGTTCGTGCTGCTGGTGCTCCTGCTGCTGCAGATCGTCGCGACGATGCAGGTGTTCACCGAGCCGTATGTGATGACCGGCGGCGGCCCGGACGACTCGACGGTCACCGTGCTCCTGCTGCTCTACCGCTACGCCTTCGTCTACAACGACTTCGGCTCGGCCAGCGCCATGAGCCTGCTGCTGTTCGTCGCGCTGGGCGTGTTCTCGGCGTGGTACGTCCGGCTGACGCGGAAGGCGGACCAGTCATGAGGACCCTCGTCTCGCCCGGTTCGCTGCGCAGCCCGCGCGGCAAGCTCGTCTACGGCGTGGTGTTCGGCTGCACGCTCGTGGTGTTCGTCCTGGCGTTCATGTTCCCGCTGTACTGGGTGATCACCGGGGCGATGAAGTCGCCGCAGGAACTGGCGCAGACCCCGGCGACGCTCGTCCCGCACGACTGGCACCCGGAGACCTTCGGCGACGCCTGGAGCCAGCTGAACCTCGGCAAGTACTTCCTCAACACGCTCGTCGTCGCCGGCGGCGCGTGGCTGGCGCAGCTGGCCATCGACGTCCCGGCCGCGTTCGCGCTGTCGAAGCTGCGCCCGAAGTTCGGCAACGTCGTGCTGGGCCTGATGCTGGCGACGCTGATGCTGCCGGCCACGGCCCTGCTCGTCCCGACGTACGTGACGGTGACGGACCTGCCGCTGGTGCACCTCAACCTGATCAACTCGCCGACCGCGGTCTGGCTCCCGGCGGCGGCGAACGCGTTCAACATCTACCTGCTGAAGCGGTTCTTCGACCAGATCCCGGACGAGCTGATCGAGGCGGCGCGCATCGACGGCGCCGGGCCGGTGCGCACGCTCTGGCGGATCATCCTGCCGATCTCGCGGCCGATCCTGGCCGTGGTGTCGATCCTCGCGGTGGTCACCGCGTGGAAGGACTTCATCTGGCCGCTGCTGGTGTTCCCGGACACCGAAAAGCAGACGCTCTCGGTGATGCTGCAACGGGTGGCGATCGACATGCCGCTCAACGTGCTCGTCGCCGGGATGGTGCTGGCCAGCCTGCCGATGGTGGCGCTGTTCCTGGCGTTCCAGCGGCAGATCCTCGCCGGGCTGACCGCCGGCGCCGTCAAGGGCTGAGCCGCGGCCCAGGGGTTTCCACGACTACTAGGAGGGCACTTCCGTGACCGACAAGACCGGCTGGTGGCGTAGCGCGGCGATCTACCAGGTCTACATCCGCAGCTTCGCGGACGGCAACGGCGACGGCGTCGGCGACCTCGCCGGTGTCCGCGCCCGGCTGGACCACCTGGCGCAGCTGGGGATCGACGCGATCTGGTTCACCCCGTGGTACCCGTCCCCGATGGACGACGGCGGTTACGACGTCGCCGACTTCCGCGACATCGAGCCGCTCTTCGGCACGCTCGCCGAGGCGGAGGAGCTGATCGCCGAGGCGCACGCCCGGGACATCCGGGTGATCATCGACATCGTGCCCAACCACTGCTCCGACGAGCACCGGTGGTTCCAGGCCGCGCTCGCGGCGGGCCCGGGTTCCCCCGAGCGGCAGCGGTTCTGGTTCCGGCCCGGCCGCGGCCCGGACGGCGCCGAGCCGCCGAACAACTGGAAGTCCCGCTTCGGCGGCTCCGCGTGGACGCGCGTGCCGGACGGCGAGTGGTACCTGCACCTCTACAGCTCGCGCCAGCCGGACTTCAACTGGGAGAACCCGGACATCCGCGCGGAGTTCGAGGACGTGCTGCGGTTCTGGTTCGACCGCGGGGTGGACGGCTTCCGCATCGACGTCGCCGACGGCCTCGTCAAGGACGCGCGGCTGCCGGACGTCGACGACGGCGACGAGACGCCGTTCTCCGACATGGAGGGCCTGCACGAGATCTACCGGTCGTGGCGCAAGATCGCCGACAGCTACGCGGGCGAGCGCGTGCTGGTCGGCGAGATGTGGCTCGAGGACATGTCCCGCGCGGCGCGCTACCTGCGGCGCGACGAGCTGCACTCGGCGTTCAACTTCGACTTCCTGGTCTGCCCGTGGGACGCCGGGCGCTTCCGCGACGTCATCACCCGCACGCTGCGGGCGCACGACGACGTCGGCGCGCCGGCGGCGTGGGTGCTGTCGAACCACGACGTCACGCGGCACGTCACGCGGTACGGCCGCCAGGGCGACACGGGGTTCAGCTTCGCGAACCGGCTGCACGAGCTGCCGGTGGACCGGGAGCTGGGCACCCGGCGGGCCCGCGCGGCGGCGCTGCTGACGCTGGCGCTGCCCGGCGGGCTGTACGTCTACCAGGGTGAGGAGCTGGGGCTCTGGGAGGTCCTGGACATCCCGGACGAGCTGCGCCAGGACCCGGTGTGGGCCCGCACGAACGGCGCCGACCCGGGCCGGGACGGCTGCCGCGTCCCGATCCCGTGGTCGGGTTCGGAAGCGCCGTTCGGCTTCGGCTCCGGCGGCGCGTGGCTCCCCCAGCCCAGCGAGTGGAAGGACTACTCGGCGGAAGCGGAGGCGGCGGACCCGGCGTCGATGCTGTCGCTGTACCGGAACGGCCTGCGGCTGCGCCGGGACCTGCCGGCGGGCGAGCTGGAGTGGCTCTCGCTGGGTGAGGGGGTGCTGGCGTTCCGGATCGGGTCCGGGTTCACGTTCGCGCTGAACTTCTCGGACACCCCGGTCCCGCTCCCGGCGGGCGAGCTCCTCCTGGCCAGCGGCGAGGTCACGGACACCCTGCCCACCGACACCGCGGTCTGGCTGCGCGGCTAGGACGCACCGGAGGCCGTCGCCGAGCGAACTCGGCGGCGGCCTCCGGTGGATCACCCGAAGACGTTTTGCGCCGGCTCCCAAGGTCCGCGATCGTCGAGGGGGTGTCCGAGCCCCACTTGACGTCCCCGGCACGTGCTGCCACGCATCGTTCCTCGACGCCCTGCGCGAGTTTCACGACGAGGGACTGCACACCGATCTCCGGCTGGACGTCCTCGCCGACCCGGCGGCGTTCCGGCGCTGGACCGAAGAAACCGCCACGCCGACGCACCGCGTGTACTGGTGGGTCGCCGGCGCGCACTTCCTCGGGCGGGCCCGCCTCAACCTCCGGCTCACCGGGGAACTGCCCGAGTTCGGCGGCCACATCGGCTACGACATCCGGCCCACGGCTCGCGGCCGGGGGCACGCCACCACGCTGCTGCGCGCTGTCCTGGGCGAAGCGCGCGGCGCGGGCATCGACCGCGCGTTGCTGACCTGCGCCCCGGACAACCACGCCTCGCGCCGCGTGATCGAGCGCAACGGCGGGGTCTTCACGGACGTCAGCGCGGCCGGGCGGCTGCGCTTCTGGTGCCCGACCGCCTGAGCCGTTACAGGGTGAGCTGCAGGACGTCGACCCCGCGCGCGTTGTCGGCCACGTACACGTACTTCCCGTGCCAGTACGGTGCCCACGCGCTCGCGTCGCCCGGGCGGTAGTACGCGATCTGGCGCGGGTTCGTCGGGTCGCTGACGTCGAGGAACCGCGTGCCCTGCGCGTAGAACGACTGCACCAGGATCTTGCCGCGGACGTCGAAGTAGTGCGCGGAGCAGTCGTCGGAGGCCGGGTCGCTGCCTTCCTGGCCGTTGACGCCCCAGGTGCCGACGCTCTCCAGGCGGAACGGCTGCTCGGGCGTCGACCGCCAGCCTTCGCCGTGGTAGGAGCCCTTCAGCGACGAGATCGTCAGGACGCCGTCGCCCGCGCAGCCGTCGACGAAGTTCTCCTCCGTCGCGTAGATCAGGTCCTGGCCGCGCCACGCGCCGTCGCCGATGCGGTGGCCCGCCGGGTGGAAGCTGTTGTGCATGAAGCGCGAGGGCGCCGCCGTCTCGGCGATGCCGCCACCGGCGTAGGGCACCGGCTCGTGCGCCGTCGCGCGGCGGATCTTCCCGGAAACCGGGTCGCGGTGGATCCCGTTCGTCCAGTAGCCGCGTACCCCACCGCGCCCGGACACCCAGGCCACGCCGTTGTCGTCGACCTGGACGTCGTGCACGTAGTCGGTCTTGCCGTCGTTGCGGGCCAGCTCGATCGGCCGCGGGTCCACCTTCGGGTGCCGCGGGTCGCGGATGTCGGTGACCCAGATCGGCCGGCCGCCCCAGTCGGCCGGCTGGTCGTCGGCCTTCGCCGGGCCGCCCGTCCACAGGTAACGGCAGTTGTCGACGCAGCTGGTGGTGTGCCCGGCCGGCGCCTTCACGTAGCTGATGATCTTCGGCGCTTCGGGCTTCGCGACATCGACGACGTAGATGCCGGACTCGCCGGTGTGCGTGTTGCCCGCGAACGCGCGCGGGTCGCGGGAGAGGAACACGAGCTTGCGGTTCTGGTCGACCTCGGTGTCCTCGGTCTCCCACAGGCCCGGCAGGCTGACCTGCCCGACCAGCTTCGGCGCGGCCGGGTTCTTCGTCAGGTCGTAGACCTTCAGCCCGAACTCGCCGGACACGACCATCACGTCGCGGCGGCCGTAGTCGAGGAAGTTGATCGAGATGGCGCCGGCGGCGTCGGGCACGTTGCCGACCGCCTTGACGTTCTTGACCGCGCCCGGGTCGCCCAGGGTGCGGGCGGCGGGAGCAGCGGGTTTGTCGTCCTCGCCGCAGGCGGCGGCCGGCAGCCCGGTCGCGACCAGCGTGGCGCTGACGGTGACGGCGGCGAAGCACGCTCGTAACCAGGTGCGCACGCGAACCTCCCAGAACGCTCGAAGCGTGACCAACCGAACGGTACGGTGGAGATCAACCGGACACAACCGTCTTTGGTTTGCATCCGACTGGTAGGACTGGCCCATGCGCCTGCTCGCCCTCGCCGTCGTCCTGGCTCTCGCCGTCACGGGCTGTTCCGGATCCGACCCGGCCCGCCCGGGTGTCCTGTCGGCGGGGATCCGGGAGCCCGCGACGCTGCTGCCCGCCGACGTCACCGACCAGGCCGGCCGGCTGGTGACCGGCGCGCTGTGGACCCCGCTCGCCGACTACGACGCCGCGTCCGGGAAGGTCACACCGCGTGCGGCCGAGTCGATCGCGAGCGCCGACCGGGTCCACTGGACGGTCAAGCTGCGGCCGGCGAAGTTCCACGACGGCACGCCGGTCACCGCGCAGTCCTATGTGGACACCTGGAAGGCGGTTGCCGCTTCGCAATGGGCTTCCGCGCCGGTGTTGACGAAGCTGTTGCGCGCCCGCGAGATCACGGCGTCCACTCCGGACACGATCACGCTGACGCTCGACCGGCCGTCCGGCCAGGTGCCCGCCCTGCTGTCGGCGCCCGGCCTGGTGCCGCTGCCCGCGTCGGTGCTGGCGTCCCGCGACTGGACCGGGTTTGCCGCGGCGCCGGTCGGCAACGGCCCGTACCGCCTCGACGGGCCGTGGAAGCCCGGGTCGGGCGGCACGCTCAAGCGCGTCGGCGAGGGCAAGGCCGAGGAGATCGAGCTGCACGTCGGCGATCCGGCCGCGCAGTACGACGAGGTCAAAGCGGGCACGCTCGACCTCGCGACCGAGGTCCCCGGCGAGAAGCACGAGGCGATGCACGAGTTCGGCGACCGCCACGCGACCTGGGACCTGCCGCGAGCGGCCTACCTGGTGTTCCCGGTGACGAACCCCCGCTTCGCCGACGCGACGGTGCGTCACGGCTTCGCCCTCGGCGTCGACCGTGCGGCCCTCGAAGCCGGGCCGCTCGCGCACCAGGTCGACCCGGCCAAGGCGCTGCTGCCCCCGGCGGACGCGCCGGGGGAACGCTCCGGCACGTGCCGCCCATGCAGTTTCGACGCGGCGGCAGGCAAGGCATTGCTGAAGCAGGCGGCCTTCCCGGGCGGCGCGACCGTCTACTTCGGACCCGACGCCGAGGAGTGGACACGCAGTCTGGTGGTGGGACTGCACAAGGCGTTGGACGTCTCGGTGACCGCGCAGGCCCGAGCGGCGGGCGCGCTGGACGGCCCGGCCGCCGTCGACGTGCGTCTGGCGACGGCGAGCCCGTACGAACTGCTGTCCGAGCTGGCGGCCGAGTCGGGCTACACCGACGAGGTGTTCCGCCAGAACCTCGCGCTGGCCGACGCGGCGGCGACGCCGGAGGAGGCGGGCGAGCTGTACCGGCTGGCGGAGAACCAGCTGCTGCGCGACCTTCCGGCGGCCCCGCTGTGGTCCGGGCACGGTCACGCGGTCTGGTCGTCCCGCACCCACGACGTCAAGACGACGCCGTTCACCGGTCCGGTACTGGCCGGGATTTCGGTCTCGTGAGCTGGGACCCGGCCTCTCCGGCCGAAGTGGCGGCGCTGTTTTCGGAGATGCGTGTGCCGTGGTGGATCGCGGGCGGATACGCGATCGAATTCGCCGTCGGGCACGCGTTCCGCGAGCACGGCGACGTCGACGTCCTGCTGCTCCGCCGCGACCAGCTCGCGGTCCAGGAGGCGCTGCCGACGTGGGAGTGGTGGGCGGCCGACCCGCAGGGCACGCTACGCCCCTGGCGGCGCGGCGAACTCCTGCCGCGCGGGGTCGCCGACGTCTGGTGCCGGCCGTCGGCGTCCGCGCCGTGGCGGATCCAGATCATGCTCGACGAGTCCGCCGAGCTGGGTGCGGTCACCGCGGACGGGATCCCTTATCTGGAACCGGAAATCCAGCTGTTCGCCAAGGCCCGCGGCACCCGGCCCAAGGACGAGCAGGATTTCGCTGAAGTGCTGCCGGTGCTCGACGACGCTCAGCGCCGCTGGCTCGCGACGGCGTTGGAGCCGGGCCATCCCTGGCTCGACCGGCTCTAGATCGTGGGGTGCTCCACCAGGGTCTCGATGGGCGCTGCGGCGCTGCCCGTGCTCGGCGCCGCCCGGCTCTACACCGTGGCGTGCTCCACGAGGGTCTCGATGAACGCCGCGGTCAGCGGGTCCGGCTCCGCGCGGGTGTAGGCGACCAGGGTCCTGCAGACCGGCACACTCGGGCGCAGCACCCGGCCGTCGAACCGCGCCGGGAGGACGTTCGCCGGGACCAGCGCCGGCCCGAGGCCCGCCGCCGCGAGGATCGGGGCCGCCGCCGTCTGCTCGGTGCGGACCGCCGCTCGGGGGCGGAAGCCCGCCGCCGCGCAGGTCGTGTCGACCAGCTCGGCCAGGCCGTTGCCCGGCGCGTAGTGCACCCACGCGCAGTCGGCCAGCGTGGCCAGGTCGACCACGCCCGTCGTGGTGTCCTCCGACGCGCCGTCCGCCGGCAGGACGACCACGAACTCCTCCACCCCCAGCTCCCGCACCGGGCCGGCCCAGCCGGACGGCCGCGGGCCGAGCGCGACATCGGCCTCGCCCACGGCCATCGCGTCGCGCAACTCGTCGGCGTGCCGGAACTCGATCAGCCGGACGTCGACGTCCGGCCGGTCGCGCCGCCACACGCGCAACGCCGGCGGCAGCACCCCGAGGCTCACCGAGTACACCGTCGCGACCTGCAGCTCCCCCGCCGTCGTGCCGGACGCGAGCCGCGCGGCGCAGCGGGCGCGTTCGGCGTCGGCCAGCGCCGCCCGCGCGTGCGGCAGCATCGCCCGGCCCATCGGCGTGAGCCGGACGGTGCGCGGCAGCCGTTCCAGCAGCGGCCCGCCGAGGCTCTGCTCGAGCGCCCGCATCTGGTGCGACAGCGCGGGCTGCGTCACGTGCAGCTGCTCCGCGGCGCGCGTGAACGAGCCGGTGTCGACCACCGTGACCAGGTACTCGAGCTGCCGGAGGCTTGTCATGAACACAGCTTATCGCTGACGTGATAACTAAGCCTTGGACTTATCTCTCCAGCGTGCGCAGGCTGGTCTCATGGAACGCAAGACAGCCCTGGTGGCCGGGGCGAACGGCATCATCGGCCAGAACCTCGTCGAGCACCTGCGCGCGGACGGCGGCTGGGACGTCGTCGGCCTGTCGCGCCGCGGCGGCCCGGGAAATGTCGCCGTCGACCTGCTCGACCCGGCCGACACGCGGGCGAAGGTCGGCCCGCTGACCGCCACGACGCACCTCTTCTACGCCGCCTACCAGGACAAACCGACGTGGGCGGAGCTGGTGGCGCCGAACCTGGCGATGCTGACGAACGTCGTCGAAGCGCTGGCGCCGTCGCGGCTCGAGCACGTCAGCCTGATGCAGGGGTACAAGGTCTACGGCGCACATCTCGGGCCGTTCAAGACCCCGGCGCGCGAGACGGACGCGGGCCACCTGCCGCCGGAGTTCAACGTCGACCAGCAGCGGTTCCTGGAGCGGCGCGGCGGCTCGTGGTCGGCGATCCGCCCGTCGGTGGTCGGTGGCACCGCGCTGGGCAACCCGATGAACCTGGCGCTGGTGATCGCGGTGTACGCGTCGATCTCGAAGGAACTCGGGCTGCCGCTGCGGTTCCCGGGCAAGCCGGGCGCGTACGACAGCCTGCTGGAGATGACGGACACGGGCCTGCTGGCCGACGCGACGATCTGGGCGACCGGCCACGAAGGCGCGTTCAACATCGCGAACGGCGACCTGTTCCGCTGGCGCGAGCTGTGGCCGAAGCTGGCGGCGTACTTCGGGCTGGAGGTCGCGCCACCGCTGCGGATGTCCCTTGTGGACGTCATGGCCGACAAGGCTCCACTGTGGACGTCCATGATGGAGCGGCACGGCCTGGCCGCGTCCTATCAGGACGTTTCCAGCTCGTGGGCGTTCGGCGACTTCGTGTTCGGCTGGGACTACGACATGTTCGCGGACACGTCGAAGTCGCGCCGCGCGGGTTTCCATTCCTATGTGGAGACGGAGCAGATGTTCTACCGGCTCTTCGACGAGTTCCGGAAGGCGCGGGTGATCCCCTAACCGCGGCCGATGAACGGCATCGTCGTCGCCGTGACGGTGAGGAACTGGACGTTGGTGTCCAGCGGCAGCCCCGCCATGTACCGGACCGCGTCGGCGACGTGCCGGACGTCGAAGGTCGGCTCGGCGATCACCCGGCCGTCGGCCTGCGGGATGCCCGCCGCCATCCGCTCGGTCATCTCGGTGGCGGCGTTGCCGATGTCGATCTGCCCGCACGCGACGTTCCAGGCCCGGCCGTCCAGCGAGATCGACCGCGTCAGCCCGGTGACGGCGTGCTTCGTCGCGGTGTAGGCGACACTCGCGGGCCGCGGGACGTGCGCGGAGATCGAGCCGTTGTTGACAATCCGGCCGCCGCGCGGGTCCTGGTCCTTCATCAGCCGGACGGCCTCCCGCGCGCAGAGGAACATGCCGGTGAGGTTGACGTCGACGGTCCGTTTCCAGTCCTCGACGGCCAGGTCGGCGATGGTGCCCGCCGCGCCGATCCCGGCGTTGTTGACCAGCAGGTCGAGCCGCCCCCACTCGGCACGGACCGCCGCGAACAGCTCGGCGACGGAGTCTTCCCGGGACACGTCGGTGGGCACGACGAGCGCGTCGTCGTACCCGGTGGCGGTTTCCGTGAGCGCCTCGGCCCGCCGTCCGGCGAGCGCGACGGACCAGCCGTCCGCCAGCAGAGCCCGCGCCACCGCCCGCCCGATGCCCGATCCGGCCCCGGTCACCACCGCCGTCTTCGCCATGCCCCCGACCCTAACGAAAGAGGGCCCGGCGAACACCGGGCCCTCTTCGTCAGCGAACGCGCCCTTACTTCGGCTGGACACCCAGCGCGGCGAGGGCCGGGCCGGCCATGATCACGCCGTTGCCGGTCACCGTGTCGAACCCGGGCGTGCCCAGGTCGATCGCCGACGACACCAGCGCGCTGCGGATCTGCGCCGGGGTCGCGGTCGGCTTGCCCGAGAGCAGCAGCGCCGCGATGGCCGCCGCGTGCGGGGCCGCCGCCGACGTCCCGAAGAACGGCTGGAAGCCGGTCACCGAGGTCGCCACACCGTCCGCCGCCGTGATGTCCGGCTTGTTCCGCGTCGTCCCGCCCGTCGAGGACACGTTGCCCGGCGTGATCGCCGTGCCGTCCGCGTTGTAGAACAGGTGACGCTTGCCGTCGGAGGAGAACCGCTCCCACTTGCTCGACGCGCTGAACAGGCCCGGGTACGGGCCGGCCGGGTTGGCCGGGTCACCGGTCTCCAGCGGACGGCCGAACGCCGGTCCGGCCGGGGCCGCCGCCACGCTGAACGCGTTCGCCGCGGACGAGTGGCCGTTCGTGACCCCGTTGGTGCTGAACGCCTTCAGCGAACCCGAGGCCACGAACCGGCCGCGGATCACGTTCAGCGCGATGAACCGGTCGGCGCCGCTGTACTTGACCACCGCGACCTTGTAGCCGGAGCCGGTCGTCGGCACGCTCGCGACCTCGTACGGGTTCTGCGAGCCGGACTGGCCGTTCTCGCTGGAGGCCACGACGCTGCCCGCCGAGTTCAGGATGAACAGGTCGTAGTCGTTGGCGGACTTGCCCCACGGGTCGGACCAGAACAGCGTCACCGGCTTGCCGAGCGAGCCCGCCGAAAGCGCGTCGAAGTTCTGCGTGGTGCTGCTGGGGTCGAAGTCGTGCGGGGTGCCGGTGACCCCGGTGATCTTCGTCGACGATGCGCGAAAGTCGCCTTCGTAGTAGCCGCTGGTGCCGTCGGTCGCGTTGCCCGAGTTGCCCGCCGAGGAGAAGTACAGGACCCCCGCCGCGGTGACGTCGTTGACCGCCTGCGCGACCTGCGTGTCCTGGAACGGCGACTCGTCGAAGTAGGCGACGTCGTCGACGATGACCTGGCAGTGGCCGGTGGTGCGCAGCGCGCGGATGTTCGCGGCGAAGCTGGCTTCGCTGGTGAACGCGGTCGCGAAACCGAGGGTCGCGTTCGGCGCGAGGTCGTGGATGATCTCGAGCATCGCGGTGCCCTCGTCGCCGCTGCCCTTCTGGCCGGACAGGACGTCCACCGCGGGCAGTTCGCCGGCGCTCTGCGACTTCGCGAGCGAGTCGACGCCGTCGGAGAGCACGCAGACCTTGATGCCGGAGCCGCTGACGCCGTAGGTCGTGCGGGCGGTGTCGGCGCCGTGCGCCTTGTCGCCTTCGGACACCTGGGTCGCGGCCTGCACCGCGGCGGTCACGCCGGCGTCGCGGTTGCCCGGCTCGTGCCACGTCGTGGCCTGGGCGGCGGGCTTGACGTCGGTGACGTCGGCGCGCCCGGCGATCGTGTCCACGGCGGACAGCGGCAGGTCGGCGCGGACGGCGCCGTCCGGCGCGGCGAAGCGGACGGTGCCGCCCGCGGCCCGGACGGCGTTCGCGACGGCCTGGCCGTGCGCGGCGATGTCGACCGCGACCGTGCCGGCGGTGCTCACGCCGACGCCGGAGCGGTACTCGGGCAGCTTCGCGGCGAGCGAACGGTCGGCGCGCAACCGCTTCTCGACGACCAGTTGGCTCGATTGCTTGCGCTCCGCGGGGCTGAGGCTCTTCTTGATGCTCTGCAGCGCGTTGATGCCCGCCTCGGTGCGCGCGGTCGCCGCGTCCACCGTGGACGGCTGCGCCGCCGAAACCCCCGTCGTCAGCAGCAACGCGCCGACCGTCAGCGGTACCGCGTGCGCGGCGACCCGGCTGAATCTCACCATCGATGTCTCCCTGGAGTACTCGGTCGCTCGACCGAATGACACCCGACCGGTGTACTGGGGAGAATCTAAGTAGTGACCGTGCGGCGGACCAGCGACCAAAGTCGGGAACGTCCGGTCGTCCACATGGTGGAACGATCAGGGAAACGTGAGAACGATTTTTCCGCGCCCGTGCCCGGTCTCGATTTCCCGATGTGCCGCGGCGGCTTCGGTGTACGGGTAAGTGCGGCGCACGAAGAACCGCAAGTCGCCTTTGGCGTAGAGGGCCGCCAGCTCCGCGAGACGCGCGGCCGAGCGTCCGGACTTCGAGACGAGCACCCCGAGCTCCGTGGCCCGTCCATGGTCGACGAGCGTGAGGATCCTCGTCCGGTCCTTCACCAGTTCGAGTGAGACATCAAGAGCGTGCCCGCCCGCACCGTCGAGGACCACGTCGATCCCCAGCGGCGCGACGCGGTCCTTCAGCCCTTCGCCGTAGACGACCGGGACGGCGCCCAGCTCGCGCAGGTAGTCCTGGTTGGCCGCGCTCGCGGTGCCGACCACCCGGGCGCCCCGAAGCCGGGCGAGCTGGACGGCGGCGGTCCCGACCGACCCGGCGGCGCCGTGCACGAGCAGGGTCTCCCCCGCCCGCAGCCGCAGCACTTCGAGGGCGATGGAGGCGGTCTGCGTACCGGCGCTGAACCCACCGGCGACCTCCCACGGCATTTCGGGCGGCTTCGGCGTGACGTCGGTGGCGGGCACGACGATGTATTCGGCGGCGGCCTGGACGGCGGTGAAGCCGAGGACTTCGGTGCCGACGCCGTCACCCTCGTCGATGACGCCGGCGAACTCGTTGCCGGGCACGCGAGGCCAGCCGAGCTCCAGCCCGGGCGGCTCCCACCCACCCCGCACGGCAGCGTCGTACGGCTGCACCCCGGCGGCCTTGACGCGCACCCGCACCTGCCCGGGCCCGGCATGCGGCTCGGGCAGGTCGACGACTTTCAGCACTTCGGGCCCGCCGAACTCGGTGAACGCTGCGGCTTTCATGGCTTCCCTCCGGTTTGTCGGAGTTCAGCCTGATACTTCGACCTATGTTGAAGTCAAGACCCGACGAGGATCTTGTTGCGCGACAAGATCTTCCGGAGCCGTTCGAAGTCCGTCACGCCCTCATCGTAGGCTCACGGCATGGGGCAGCTCGAGATCCACCGCGCCACGACCGCCCAGGCCGGTGCCCTGACCGCGTTGATGCACGCCTCCTCGGCGTACCAAGGCGACTACGCGTCCATCCTGGACGGCTACGAAGTCACCCCGGCGTACATCACCGCCAACCCCACCTTCACCGCCACCGACGGTGAGCTTCGCGGCTTCTACGCACTCCGGGGCGACGAACTCGACATCCTCTTCGTGGCCGACAACGCCCAGCGACTCGGCATCGGCCGGCTTCTGGTCACCCACATGCTCGGCGAAGCCCGCAAGAACGGCATGTCCAGCATCCGCGTGGTCTCGCACCCGCCCGCGCTGGAGTTCTACCTCCGCATGGGCGCACGACGCACCGGCACCATCCCGCCGAAACCACCGAAGGTGCGCTGGGAGCGGCCGGAGCTCCGTTTCGACGTGCCGGGCTCACCGGCGCCCTGACCGCTCCCGCGACCGACCGGCTACATGTTGATCATGTGCCCCGCGAGGCCGTGCACCGCTTCCTTAACCGCTTCCCCCAGCGTCGGATGCGCATGCACGTTCCGAGCCACCTCGTGCACCGTCAAATCCCACTGCTGAGCCAAAGTCAGCTCCGGCAGCAGCTCCGTGACGTCCGGCCCGATCAGGTGACCGCCGATCAGTTCGCCGTGGGTGCGGTCGCTGATCAGCTTGACGAACCCGCCCGCATCCCCCAGCCCCTGAGCCTTCCCATTGGCGGTAAAGGGAAACTTCGCCACCTGGACGTCGAACCCCTGAGCACGAGCCTGCTCCTCGGTCCACCCGAAGCTCGCGATCTGCGGCTGGCAGTAAGTAGCCCGCGGAATCATCGGGAAGTCGAGCTCCATCGTCTCCGCACCGGCGATGGTCTCCGCCGCCACCACACCCATCGACTCCGAAGCGTGCGCCAGCATCAGCTTCGCCGTCACATCACCGATGGCGAAGATGTGCGGAACGTTGGTCCGCCCCCGGCCGTCGATCGCGATCGCACCCCGGTCGGTCAAGGCGACGCCGGTCTTCTCCAGCCCGTACCCCTCGACGCGGGGCTGGAACCCGATCGCCTGCAGCACCTTGTCGGCCGAGAGGACCTGCTGCCCGTTCTTCTCCGAGGACACCGTCACCTGCACCGACGATCCGGACTCATCGATCGACTCGACCCGGGTGGACGTCAGCACCTTGATCCCGAGCTTCCGATACCGCCGGAAGAGCTCCGCCGAAACCTCGGCGTCCTCCAGCGGCACCATCCGGTCGAGGAACTCGACGATCGTCACGTCGACGCCGTAGTTGTGCAGCACGTAGGCGAACTCGACGCCGATCGCGCCCGCGCCGGCGATGATAATGCTCGACGGGAGCTCGCTCGAGAGGATCTGCTCTTCGTATGTCACGACCCGCGAACTACGCGACGTCCCCGGCAGCAACCGCGTGGTCGCCCCGGTGGCGATGATGCAGTGGCCGAACGTCAGCCGCGAGCCGTTCACCTCGAGGGTGTGGTCGTCGACGAACGTGCCGTGGCCGTCGAACTCGGTGATCTTGTTCTTCTTCATCAGGAAGTGCACGCCCTTGACGCGCCCGTCGGCGACCTTGCGGCTGCGCTCGTAGGCGGCCGTGTAGTCGACGCGGATCGGGCTGTCGGACGAGATGCCGAACGCCTTCGCCTCCTGCGTCACGACGTGCGCCAGTTCAGCGTTGCGCAGCAGCGCCTTCGACGGGATGCACCCGACGTTCAGGCACACGCCGCCCCAGTACTTCTCCTCGACCACCGCGGCGCTCAGCCCCAGCTGGGACGCGCGGATCGCCGCGACGTATCCGCCGACCCCGGCGCCCAGCACGACGACATCAAAGTGTTGTGCACTCATGATTCGAATCTACAGCGGCGCGAAGCGCCTCAGTTGAGGGTGGTGGTGGGGAGGAAGGCGGAGTTACCCTCCACAGGAGGGACTTCACCTCGGATCTCGCCCAGCAACGCCGTGACGGCGGCCATGATCCGGGCCGTCGCTTCCTCCAGCACCTCGCGGGTGAGCGGGCGGTCACGCAGGTCCGCCAGGTCGACCGGCGGTCCCGCGACGAGGTCGACGGTCTTGCGCGGCAGCCCGCGCGGGAGCCACGCCGTCGCGGGCAGCAGGTGGTGGGTGCCCCAGTTCGCCACCGGGACCACCGGCGCGCCGGTCTCCAGCGCGATCCGCGCGGCGCCGGTCTTGCCGCGCATCGGCCAGCCGGCCGGGTCCTTCGAGAACGTCGCTTCCGGGAAGATCGCGACGCACTCGCCCTCGCGCACGGACTTGACCGCGTCGCGGAAGGCCTCCGACGCCGTCGCGGCGCCGCGGTAGACCGGGATGTGCCGCCCGGACCGCATCACCGAGCGGACCACCGGCAGGTTCCACAGCGACGCCTTCGCCAGGTACCGCGGCACCCGGCCGGCGGCGAGGCAGAACGCGGTGAGCGTCGTCGGGTCGGCGAAGGACAGGTGGTTCGACGCCACCACGACCCCGCCGCTGTCCGGAATGTGCCGCGAGCCGCGCACGCGAAAGCGGGTCGTCTGGACGAGCAGCTGCCAGACGACCTCGATCGCGAAGCTGTACCAGGCGCCCCGGCCGGCGCGGGCGAAGCGCCGGCCGTAGGCGATCATCTGGCGTCGGGTGAGCAGCTCACCCTCGGTGTCGAGGGCGGTCCAGCGGTCCATGACTGTCATTCGTAGCCGACGACCGGCCGGATCGGCCCCCGCGCGCGCCGAACGCGGCGCAGATCACACACGCTCGAGAACCACCACGGGGATCTCGCGGTCGGTCTTCTTCGCGTACTCGTTGTAGTCCGGCCAGACGGCGGCGAGCGCGTCCCACAGCTTCGCGCGCTCCTCGCCGGCCGCCGTGCGGGCGCGGGCGCGGTAGCGGTCGGCGCCGACCTGGACGCCGACCTCGGGGTGCTCGACGAGGTTGAAGTACCAGCCGGGGTGGTTGGGCGCGCCGCCCTTCGAGGCGACGACGACCACGTCACCCTCGATCTCCTGGTAGATCAGGGCGAACTTGCGCTCCTGGCCGGTCTTGCGGCCCTTCGTGGTCAGCACCAGCGTCGGGACGCCTTCCTTCCACTCGTGGCCGACCTCTCCGTCGGTCTCCTCGTAGCGGCGGACGTGCTCGTCACCGAACAGCATGGGGTGTGTCCTTTCGGGGTCGATCCGCAGTGGCGTACCCACTACTTGAACGTTCTCCTTGTTTACAACGCACACGACACCGCCGATCTTCCGTCAATTCACTCGAACGGGTCGGGTCCCCCGGCCAGCGGCTTCTCCCCGCCCACCCCCCGCCCAGTAGATTGCACCGACCGAGCACGCGGACACCGAGACCGACCCTTGGAGGAGCCAGCCATGAAGGCCCGGCCGCACGTGACACTGGAAGACGTGGCACGCAGCGCGAACGTCTCCCTCGCAACGGCGTCGCGGGTGCTCAACGGCACCGCGTCCGTCCGCGCCGACCTGCGGGAACGGGTTTCCGCCGCCGCGGCCGAGCTGGCCTACGCCCCGAACGCGCACGCGCAGGCCCTCGCGGGCGGCACGCACCGCACGGTCGGCGTGATCTGCCACGACGTCAGCGACCCCTACTTCGCCGCGATCGCCGGCGGGGTGATGCGCGTGGCCACCGACAACGGGCTGCTGGTGATGCTCGCCGGGACGTTCCGCGATCCGGACCGCGAGGTCGCGTACGTCTCGACGCTGCGCGCGCAGCGGGCCGCGGCGATCCTGCTGATCGGCTCGGCGTTCGAGGACCGGGCGTGGGAACGCGCGATGGCCGCCGAGCTCGAGCCCTACCGCCGGGGCGGCGGGCAGGTCGCGGCGGTCAGCCGGCACCGCGGGCTGAAGATCGACACCGTGCAGCCGGACAACAAGGGTGGCGCCGCGGCGCTGGCGAAGGCGCTGGCCGGGCTGGGGCACAAGCGGTTCGCGGTGCTCGCCGGGCCGCGGCAGCTCAGCACGGTCATCGACCGGCTGGCCGGCTTCAGCGACGGGCTCGCCGAGCACGGCATCACCCTGCGTGAGGAGGACGTCGTCGAGGCGGCCTTCACCCGCGACGGCGGTTACGAGGCGACGAAGCGGCTGCTCGCCGGCCGCAAGCGGAAGCTGCCGACCTGCGTCTTCGCCGTCACCGACGTGATGGCGATCGGCGCGCTGACGGCGTTGCGCGAGGAGGGCCTGTCGGTGCCCGGCGACATCTCGGTGGCCGGCTTCGACGACATCCCGGTGGTCCGTGACCTGGCCCCGGCGCTGACCACCGTGCGGCTGCCGCTGGAAGAGCTGGGCGAACGGGCGATGGACCTGGCGATCAAGGGCGCCGGCGGCACCCGGGCGCGGACGGTCCGGCTCTCCGGCGAGGTCGTCCTGCGGGAGAGCACCGCGCGTCCGAAGCGCTGACCCGGTCGGGCCTTGTCGCGTCCTGGCGCAGGCCCTACCGTGGATTCAGAAAGCGCTTTCTGACGTGCGGAGGTTTCCGATGCTCCAGCTCCCGGTCCCCGGCGGCGGGCTCGCGAACTGGGCGCCGTCCGGCCCGCCGCCGCCCGAGCCGGCGGGCGCGCCGCCGTCGTCGCGGATCGCCTACGCCGCCGCGCACGTTGTCGCCGACGCGCTGGCCGACGAGCCGGGCGCCGTGGACTGGGACACGACGCTGGCCTTCCGCGAGCACCTCTGGGCGTGCGGGCTCGGCGTCGCGGAGGCGATGGACACCGCGCAACGCGGCATGGGCCTCGACTGGGCCACGACCCGGGAGCTGGTCACCCGCACCGGCGCGGCCGCCGCCGGCCGCCGGTGGTGCGCCGGGGTCGGCACCGACCAGCTGCCGGCCGGGCCGGCCGGCCTCGCGTCCATTGTGGACGCCTGGCGTGAGCAGCTCGACCTGGTCGGCGGCGCGGGCGCGGTCCCGGTCGTGATGGCCAGCCGGGCGCTGGCCGCGGCCGCCGCGGGCCCCGAGGACTACCACGCGGCCTACGGGAAACTGCTGTCCGAGGCGGGCGGCCCGGTCCTGCTGCACTGGCTGGGCGAGCAGTTCGACCCCGCGCTGGCCGGTTACTGGGGCCACGGCGACGTCCGCGCCGCGGCCCGCGAGCTGGCCGCGCTCTGCGCCGAGCACGCCGCCACGGTGGCCGGGGTGAAGGTTTCGGTGCTCGACGCCGACGTCGAGACGGAGTTCCGGCGGGCGCTGCCGGCCGGCGTCGCGTGTTACACCGGGGACGACTTCCACTACCCGGAGCTCATCGCGGGTGACGAGCGGGGGCACAGCGAGGCCCTGCTCGGCGTCTTCGACCCGATCGCGCCGGTCGCCGCGGCGGGGCTGCGCCGGCTGGACGACGGCGACCGGGCCGGGTTCCACGCCCTGCTCGACCCGACCGTCGCGCTGGCGCGCGAGATCTTCCGCGCGCCGACCCGGCACTACAAGACCGGCGTCGTCTTCCTCGCCTACTTGAACGGTCATCAAGAGCACTTCCGGATGCTCGCCGGGAGCGAGTCCGCGCGCACGATCACCCACCTCGCGACGCTGCTGCGGCTCGCCGACGAGGCAGGTGTGCTCGCCGACGCCGAGCGGGCCGAGGCGCGGATGCGGCCGCTGCTGCAGGCGGCGGGGGTCGGCTGATGGACCCGCGGTTCAGCCTCAACCAGATCACCACCAAGGCCTGGTCGCTGCCCGAAGCGGTGGCCGGGTGCGCGGCCGCCGGCGTCGGCTGGATCGGGCTGTGGCGGGACAAGGTCGCCGAAACCGGCGTCGACGAAGCCGCGCGGCTGCTGAAGGACCACGGGGTGCGGGTTTCGTCGTTGTGCCGCGGTGGGTTCTTCACCGGCGTGACACCGGAAGGGTCCCCTGTGGACGGTGTGGCGCAGACCCGGGAGGCGATCGACGAAGCCGCCGCGCTCGGCGCCGGGGTCCTCGTGCTGGTCGTCGGCGGGATCGCGGGCGGCGACCTGGCGGCGTCCCGGCAGCGGGTGGCGGACGCCGTGGGTGAGCTCGCGCCCTACGCCGGCGAACGCGGGGTGCGGCTGGGCCTGGAGCCGCTGCACCCGATGCAGTGCGCGGACCGGTCGGTGCTGTCCACTGTGGAACAGGCGCTGGCGATCGCCGTCGAGCACCCCGCCGAGCAGGTCGGCGTGATCGTCGACGAGTTCCACGTCTGGTGGGACCCGCGGATCGAGACGTCGATCGCCGCCGCGGCCGGCCGGATCGCCGGCTTCCACGTGTGCGACGTGCTCGTGCCGCTGCCCGACCCGCTGCTCGGCCGCGCGCTGCCCGGCGACGGCCCGATCGACCACCGCCACCTGCGTGACCACGTCGAAGCCGCGGGGTACACCGGGCCGATCGAGGTCGAGGTGTTCAACGCGGGCCTGTGGGCCCGGCCGGGGGCGGAGGTGCTCGCCGAAACCGTCGCGGCGTTCGAGCGGCACGTGGCCTGAGCGTTCCGGCGACGGGGAACGTAGGCTCCGCGCATGCCGAATCTGCTGGTGGTGGAAGACGACGCGGCGATCGGCAGCGTGCTCGAATCGACCCTGCGGCTGCACGGTCACCAGGTGTGCTGGCGGCGTGACGGGCGCACGGCCCTGCAGGCCGCGGAAGCCGGCGAGTTCGACCTCGTGCTGCTCGACCTCGGCCTGCCCGACCTGGACGGCGTCGACGTCTGCCGCCGCCTGCGGGCCGCGCTGCCCGCCACCGTCCTGGTCATCCTCACCGCGCGGCAGGAGGAGATGGACGTCGTCGTCGGCCTCGACGCCGGGGCCGACGACTACCTCACCAAGCCGATCCGCCTGGGCGAGCTGCTGGCCCGGGTGCGGGCGCACCTGCGCCGCGGCGCGCCGGCCGGCGCACGGCCGCCGGTGACCATCGGGGAGCTGACCGTCGACATCGCCGGCCGCCGCGCCACCCTGGGCGGACACGAAGTCGTGCTGCGCGCCAAGGAGTTCGACCTGCTGGCCCGGCTGGCCGAGCAGCCCGGGGTCGCGGTCAGCCGCGAGACCCTGATGGCCGAGGTCTGGGACGCGCACTGGTACGGCTCGACGAAGACGCTCGACGTGCACATCGCCGCGGTCCGCCGGAAGCTCGCGTCGGCGGCCGGGCCGGAGACCGAGGTGCCGCGGATCGCCACCCTGCGCGGGCACGGCTACCGGCTGGAGGACCCGGCCCGGACCCTCGCCGAGGGGTAGGCGTGCGCCGCCGGATCATCTCGCTGACGGTGCTCGCCGCCCTGGTCGCCACCGTGCTCTTCGCGCTGCCGCTGGGCTTCGCGGTGATGAAGTACTACCGCGACGACACGATGTCCGACCTCGAGCGGGCCGCCGACGCCGCCGCGCTGGCCGTGTCCCACGAGCTGAACGCCGGGCTGCCGCCGCAGGCGCCCCCGCCCGACGACGAAGCCGAGGGTGACGTCGGGATCTACTCCCCGGACGGCCGGCTGCTCGCCGGGCACGGACCCGCCGTCGCCGGCGCGCTCGAGCGGCAGGCGGCGAGCGCCACGACGGACGTCGTCACCGGCCGTGAGGACGACGAGCTGGTCCTGGCCGTCCCGGTGCTCAGCGGGGCCCGCACCACCGGCGTGGTCCGGGCCGCGCTGCCGGTGTCCGACCTGAGGCTGCGGATCGGGCTGACCTGGCTCGGCATGGCCGGGCTGGCCGTCGCGGCGGTCGGGGCGAGCCTGCTGATGGCCCGGCGGCTGACCACGCGGCTGGTCCGGCCGCTCGACGAGCTCGTCTGCGCGGCCGAGCAGCTCGGCGACGGCGACTTCACCGCGCGCGGCCCGCGGGCCGGGATCGCCGAGATCGACCGGGTCGGCGAGGCGCTGGCCGCCACCGCGGCCCGGATCGGCGAGACCCTGGAGCGGGAACGCGCGTTCTCCGCGGAGGCGTCCCACCAGCTGCGGACCCCGTTGACCGGGCTGCGCCTGCAGCTCGAAGCGGCGTTGCAGACGCCGGGGGCCGACCCGCACGCGGCGATCCGCGCCGGGATCGCGTCCGCCGACCGGCTGGAACGCACCATCGAGGACCTGCTGGCGCTCGGCCGGGAGCGCCGGGCGCCGCGGGCCGAGCTCGACCTCGACGCGCTCCTGGAGGAGATCCGCCAGGCCGGCGAGGCGCTGCTGGAGCCGCACGGACGCGCATTGCGGCTCACCCGCGACGACCCGCCGCCGGCCCGAGTGGCGGCCGCGGCGGTCCGCCAGGTGCTCGGGGTCCTGCTGGACAACGCGGCGACGCACGGACGCGGCACGGTGACGGTGGTGGCCCGCGACGTCGGCGACGCGCTGGCCATCGACGTCGCCGACGAGGGTCCCGACCTGGGCGAAACCGACCCGTTCGCGGCCGCGGCGACCGGGCACGGCATCGGCCTGCGGCTGGCCCGCAGCCTGGCCGAGGCCGAAGGCGGCCGGCTCCGCCTGAGCCGCCCCCACCCGCCGACGTTCACCCTCCTCCTCCCCACCGCCGACCCGTGACCCCGAGCTTTCACGTGAAAGCTACCTGGAGGGGCTCTCCGGATCGCTTTCACGTGAAAGCTCGGAGCTTGGCCGGGCGGAACGATTCGCCACGATTCGTTCGTGTTGTGCAATGAATCACCTGTGATTCATCTTTTTGCGCAATGTTCCCCTGTTATCAGCGGCCACGGCGGCAGATACGGTCGTCGGCATGACTCTGCGAGCCGCGACGGTGCGGCGGAAACCGGTCGCCGACCTCGTCGCCGAAGGTGATCATGGCACGTTGAAGCGGTCGCTCGGCCTCGGGCAGCTCACCACGCTCAGCATTGGCGCGACGCTCGGAAGCGGCATCTTCGTCGTGCTCGGCGAGGCCGTCCCGGTGGCGGGGCCGGCCGTGGTGCTCTCGTTCGTGCTCGCCGGCGTCACCGCGCTGTTCTCGGCACTCTCCTACGCCGAGCTCGCCGGGATGATCCCGCTGTCCGGTTCGTCGTACTCCTACGCGTACGCGACCCTCGGCGAGCTGGTCGCCTGGGTCTGCGGCTGGTGTCTGGTGCTCGAGTACGGCGTCTCGGTGGCGTCGGTGGCCGTCGGCTGGGGGCAGTACCTCAACGAGCTGCTGCGGCTGGCCTTCGGCTTCGCCATCCCGGACGCGCTCAGCCAGCCGCCGGGCTCCGGCGGGGTCGTCAACGTGCCCGCGATCCTCGTCGTGCTGCTCGCGATGCTCCTGCTGCTGTCCGGCGCGAAGGAAAGCGCGCGGGCCAACACGATCATGGTCGTGGTCAAGATCGGCACGCTGGTGCTGTTCTGCGCGATCGCCTTCACCGCGGTCAAGGCGAAGAACTTCACACCGTTCCTGCCGCTGGGGCTGGCCGGGCTGAGCGCCGGCGGCGCCAAGCTGTTCTTCTCCTACATCGGGTTCGACGCCGCGTCGACCGCCGGCGAGGAGGCGAAGAACCCGCAACGCGACCTGCCGCGGGCGATCCTGCTCTCCCTCGGCATCGTCACGGTGCTGTACTGCCTGGTCGCCGTCGCCGCGGTCGGCGCGCTGCCGTGGCAGCAGTTCGACGGCCAGGAGGCCGCGCTCTCGCACGTGCTCGGGGTCGTGTCGGACAACCCCTTCTGGGCCGGGCTGCTCGCCGTCGGCGCGATCGTGGCCATCTCCAGCGTGGTGCTGACCGTCCTCTACGGACAGACGCGCATCCTGTTCGCGATGTCCCGCGACGGCCTGGTCCCGGGCGTCCTGTCCAAAGTGGACGAGAAGACCGGCTCCCCGCGGGTCAACACCCTGGTGGTGTCCGGCTTCGTCGCCGCCCTCGCCGCGTTCATCCCGCTCGGGAAGCTGGCCGACGCCACCAGCATCGGGACGCTCTTCGCGTTCGGCCTGGTCAACGTCGCCGTCCTGCTGCTGCGCCGCCGCCAGCCCGACCGGCCGCGCTCGTTCCGCGTACCGTTCTCACCGGTCACGCCGATCCTGGGCGTGCTGTGCTGCGGCTACATGATGCTCAGCCTCGACGGCGCCACGTGGGTCGTCTTCGGCGGCTGGATGGCGCTCGGCCTGGTGATCTACTTCGGTTACGGCATCCGGAGGTCGAGGCTGGCATGAAGGTCGCGATCCACCAGGGACCGGTCACGGACCTCCCCCGCGCCGCCGCCGCGTCGGGCGCCGACCTCGTCGTCGCCGCCGAGATGATCACCACCGGCTACCACATCGGCGCGCGCACGCGTGAGCTCGCCGAGCCCGCCGATGGCCCCACCGCGGCGCGAATGTCCCAGCTGGCCAAGGAAACCGGCACCGCGCTGGTCTACGGTTACCCCGAACTAGACGGCGGCGACGTCTACAACAGCGTCCAGCTCGTCGGCAACACCGGGCGGCGGCTCGCCAACTACCGCAAGACGCACCTGTTCGGCGACCTCGACAAGGCGTGGTTCACCCCCGGCGCCGAAGCCGTCGTGCAGGCCGACGTCGGCGGCGTCCGGGTCGGGCTGCTGATCTGCTACGACGTCGAGTTCCCGGAGCTGGTCCGCGCCCACGCGCTCGCCGGCACCGAACTGCTCGTCGTGCCGACCGCGCTGATGAGCCCGTACCACCTCGTCGCCGACACGCTGGTGCCCGCGCGGGCCTACGAAAGCCAGCTGTTCGTCGCCTACGCGAACCGCTGTGACACCGAGCAGGAGCTGACGTACTGCGGACGCTCCTGCGTCGTCGCGCCGACCGGCGAAGTGCTGGCGCGCGCCGGCGCCGGGCCCGAGCTGCTCACCGCCGACGTCGACCGTGCCGCGCTGCTCGCGTCACGAGCGGAAAACACCCACCTGGCCGACCGACGGCCCGACCTGTACCGGGGAACCACCGCATGACCTCCGCCCTGCCCACCGCGATCCACCACGACGAACCGGCGGGCCGCCCGATCACGATGTTCGGCCCCGACTTCCCGTTCGCCTACGACGACTACCTCGCGCACCCGGCCGGGCTGGGCGCGCTGCCCGCCGGCCGGCACGGCACCGAGGTCGCGGTGATCGGCGGTGGCCTCTCCGGCATCGTCACCGCGTACGAGCTGATGAAGCTGGGCCTGCGGCCGGTGGTCTACGAAATCGCCGAAATCGGCGGCCGGCTGCGGAGTGTGCGCTTCCCCGGCTACCCGGACGACGTCGTCGCCGAGATGGGCGCGATGCGCTTCCCGCCCGCGTCGACCGCGCTGTACCACTACATCGACAAGGTCGGGCTGGAGACCACGCCGTTCCCGAACCCGCTGGCGCCGGAGACGCCGAGCACGGTCGTCGACCTCAAGGGACAGAGCCATTACGCGCGCACGCCGGCCGAGCTGCCGGAGGTCTTCCGCGACGTCGCCGCGGCCTGGGACCGGACGCTGGCCGAGCACGCGTCGTTCGCCGAGATGCAGACCGCGATCCGCGACCGGGACGCCAAGACGATCAAGCGGCTGTGGAACGAGCTCGTCCCGCGGCTGGACGACCAGACGTTCTACGGCTTCCTGTGCGCCTCCCCCGCGTTCGCCTCCTTCCGCCACCGCGAGATCTTCGGCCAGGTCGGCTTCGGCACCGGCGGCTGGGACACCGACTTCCCCAACTCCATCCTGGAAATCCTGCGTGTGGTCTACACCGGCGCCGACGACGAACACCGGAGCATCGTCGGCGGGAGCCAGCAGCTGCCGCAACGGCTTTGGGAGCACACACCCGCCGAAATCGCTTTCTGGCCGGCCGGCACGAGCCTGAGCACGCTGCACGGCGGGCGGCCCCACCCCGGTGTCGCGCGGCTGCACCGGACCGCGCCGGACAACATCACCGTGACCGGCACCGACGGGCGCATCCGGACGTTCCCGGCCGCCGTGTTCACCGCGCAGAGCTGGATGCTGCTGTCCAAGATCGAATGCGACGAAGCGCTCTTCCCGATCGACCACTGGACCGCGATCGAGCGCACGCACTACATGGAGTCGTCGAAGGTGTTCGTGCCGGTCGACCGGCCGTTCTGGCTCGACCCCGACCCGGTGAACGGCCGCGACACGATGAGCATGACGCTCACCGACCGGATGCCGCGCGGCACCTACCTGCTCGGCGACGACCCGGACCGGCCCGCGGTGATCTGCCTGTCCTACACCTGGGCCGACGACTCGCTGAAGTGGCTGCCGCTCACCGTGGGCGAGCGGGTCGAGGTGATGCTGCAGTCGCTGCGCGAGATCTACCCCGGCGTCGACGTGCGGCGGCACATCACCGGTGACCCGGTGACCGTGTCGTGGGAGGCGGAACCGCACTTCATGGGCGCGTTCAAGGCGAACCTGCCCGGGCACTACCGCTACCAGCACCGGCTCTTCACGCACTTCATGCAGGATTCGCTGCCGTCCCGCTACCGGGGACTGTTCCTGGCGGGTGACGACATCTCGTGGACGGCGGGCTGGGCCGAAGGCGCGGTCCAGACGGCGCTGAACGCGGTGTGGGGCGTGCTGCACCACTTCGGCGGCGAGACACACGGCGCGAACCCGGGTCCGGGTGACGGGTTCGCCGACATCGCGCCGATCACGCTGCCGGACTGACCGTGCCCCGATCGTGGTACGCGGCCTCCCGCACCACCGGCATCGTGCGCGCTGCCCTGCCCGGCGCAACGGCTCATGCGACGATGGGAGGATGAACACCGAGCCGGCGCCGAGATGGCGAAGACTGGAACCGGACGAGCGGAGGGAACAGATCTACGCTTGCGCGGCGCGGCTGTTCGGTGACCGGCCCTACTCCGAAGTGTCCACTTCGGACATCGCGGCCGCGACCGGTGTCGCGCGCGGGCTGATCAACCACTACTTCGGCACCAAACGCGAGCTGTACCTGGAAATCATCCGGCGCGCGCTGACCGTGCCGCGGCTGGCCGTCGAAATCCTGCCGGACGGGCCGCTGGAACTGCGGGCCGACGTCGCCATCGAATGGTTCCTCGACATGGTCACCAGCCAGGAGCGGATGTGGCTAGCCGCGATCGCGCCCGAGGGCATCGGCCGCGACCTCGAGGTCGAGCGGATCCTCGAAGAGGCCGACCGGGAGTCCGCCGACCGCGTGCTCGAAGCCGTCGGGCTGTCCCGGGAGAGCGAGCACGGCCCCGAGCTGAACGCGCTCGTGCGCGCGTTCGGCGGGATGGTGAAGTCGGCGGGCCGCGAGTGGCTCGTGCGCGGGTCGCTGACCCGCGAGCAGGTGCACCTGCTGCTGTCCAAGTCGCTGGTGACGCTGGTCGGCGAGATCTTCCCGGCGATTCAGCAGGAGCCGCCGCGCACCGAGGCCTGAAAGACCGAAGCCCCCGGCGCCACGAGGGGGAGGAGGGCGCCAGGGGCTCCGGGTCGATGGACGAACCACCGACGCACGCTCACGGTACGCCGGAGCACTGTCAAGTCGCTGTCAACCCCTCGCCGTCCGATTCGTGTAGTTCGTCCAGCCGGCAGGCGAGCCCGTCGAGACACCGCCGGACGGCGTAGTCGTAGAGCTGCGCGTAATAGCCCGCGGCGAGATCGGGGTCGCCCATCAGGTCGTGCATCGCCGAGCCCAGCTCGGCCATCCCCGGCAGGTCGTCGCGCTGGCGGTACGCCGCGTACGCCTCGGTGTTGTCGATCCGCAGCGCGAGCGCGCCGTCGCGGTCGTCCTCCATCGCGACGAACTGGCACGCGGTCATCAGCAGCAGGTTATAGGCCATCGGGCTCTCGCGGCCGAAGCCGGCCTTCAACAGCACCCCGACACCGGCGTCGATGCTGCGCGTCGCCGCCTCGACGGATGGGCCGAACAACGCGAGGCGTCTCGCGCAGCCCGGGTAGGCGCGCAGGACCGCGCGCAGGCTCGCCAGCAGCTCGGTGAACCACTCCTGCCACGGCAGCTCGCCGCCGGGCAGCTCCAGCAGGCCGACCACCCGGTCGACCACGGCGTTCACCACCGCGTCCCGGTCACCGACGTGGTGGTAGATCACCGCCGGATAGGCCTCGACCGAGCGGGCGAGCTCCCGCAGCGTCCAGTTGTCGAGGCCGCGTTCGCCGGTGAGGGTCGTCGCCGCGCTGACGATCCGGTCGGCCGTGAGCGCCGGCAGACCCGCGGCGGCCCGTGACCGGGGGCGCTGTCCGGTGCCCGAGGATGAGGTCGGCATGGGGGGTAACGGTAACCGCACGGGCCGTTCCGGTGCCAGCTCCGCACGGGTACGGCAAGATCGGGGCATGGCACGCGCACAGGCCAACGGTCTCGAGCTCGAGTACGACACGTTCGGCGATCCGGACCGGCCGCCACTGGTCCTGGTGATGGGCCTGGGCGCCCAGATGATCACCTGGGAGGACGGTTTCTGCGAGCTGCTCGCCGCCCGCGGGTTCTTCGTGGTGCGCTACGACAACCGGGACGTCGGCCTCTCGACGTGGCTCGACGACCTCCCCGCGCCGGATCTGGCGGCGTTGGCGGCCGGCGACCTGACAACGGCGCCGTACACGCTGTCGGACATGGCCCGCGACGCGATCGGGCTGTTCGACGCGCTCGGCATCGACCGCGCGCACGTCGTCGGCGCGTCGATGGGCGGGATGATCGTCCAGCAGCTGGCCATCGAGCATCCGGACCGGCTGCTTTCGGTCACCTCGATCATGTCGACCACCGGCGACCCGTCGGTCGGGCAGGCCGAGCCGTGGGCGCTGGCCGTGCTGACGCGCCCGCCGGCGACGACGCGCGAGCAGGCGCTCGCCGACAGCGTCGAGGGTTACCGGAGCCTCGGCTCCCCCGGTTACCCGGACGACGAGGCGTTCCTGCTGGCCAAGGCGACCCTGCACTTCGACCGCGCCCGCCACCCGGTCGGCACGCTGCGCCACGCGGCGGCGGTGATGGCGTCGGGCGACCGCACGTCCCGGCTGCGTGACGTGCGGCTGCCGGTGATGGTCGTGCACGGCGACGCCGACCCGCTGATCAACGTCAGCGGCGGCAAGGCGACGGCGGCGGCGGTCCCGGGCGCGGAGCTGGTCGTGGTGCCGGGTATGGGCCACAACCTGCCGCGCGCGGTCTGGCCGCGGATCGCCGACGCGATCGGGCGCGTGACGGGTCAATAGCGCGTCAAGATCCGGGGCCCGGGTGTAGGGAATGTGTCCTGGGTCATGTTTTGGGATGCCGGCCGGGCTCTCCTGGACGCATGAGTGGTGGTTTCGGGTTCCCGATCGGCTGCGTCGCGGCGGTGGTGGCGGTGATCCTGGCGGCCCTGGCCGGGCCGGCTCCGTGGTACTCGCTGGTCACGCTGGGCGTGGTCGTGCTGGCGGCGGCGTTCCGGACGTCGGCCTTCGCCGCGGCCGGGGTCGCGGTGGTGGCTTGGGCGCTGCACGACGGTTTTGTCCTGGGCCGCGCCGGCGAGCTGACGTTTTCCGCGGCTTCCGGCGTCGCGGCTCTCGTGTTCGGCGCGGCTTTCGCGGTGGGTCTGGTCGCGGCGGTGGTCACCCGGGCTCCGGTTGCGGTGCGGGTCCCCGCACCTCGGCTTCCGGCGGAAGTCCAGTCGCGCACCCCGGTCGGCACGGCGACCTGACCACCGTGTCAGGTGCCGCGAGGGGCCGACGCCCTTCGGGCCGCGAGGGCCGCGATGATGCGCGGGAGGCCCGCCGGGTGGAGGGGGTCGATGCCGGTGAGGTCGCGGACGCGGCGGAGGCGGTAGTCGACCGTGTTGGGGTGGACGTGCAGCTTCGTCGCCGTGCGGCGGCGGTTCGTGTCCAGTTCGAGGTACGCCGCGAGCGTCTCGACGAGCTCGGGGTGCGCGTCCAGCGGCTCCAGCACCGCGGCCAGCCGGTCGCGGGCCGCGCCCGGGCGGGTCAGCTGGTACTCGAGCAGGACGTCGTCGAGGCGGTAGAGCCCCGGCGGGCGGCCGGACCAGCGCAGCACCTCCAGCACCTCGGCCGTCCGGGCAGTCACTTCACGGACGTCGGACGGCTCCGCGGTTTCCGCCGCGGCCAGCACGTCCACGTCCGCCGCGCGGCCCGCCGCGGCCAGCAGCGCCCGCCACTCCGGCAGCGACGACAGCCGCCCGCCGAGCGGCAGCAGGACCAGCCCGCCCGGGCCGTCCAGCGACGCGAGAACGCCGTCACCGCACGCTTGCTCGAACGCGGCGAGGAACCGGCGGAGCTTGCGACGGACCGCGATCTCCGCGTCCACGCCCGGTGACGCCTCGTCGGCGTGCGGCCCGAGCTCGACGCTCAGCACAAGGTACCGCGCCGGCAGCGTGATCCCGGCACTGCGCGCGACGACGTCGACCTGGCCGCCGTCGACGAGCACCGACAGCAGCGTGCGCCGCGCGGTGTGCTCCTGCCCCACCTTGGTGCGCAGCTCCTCCAGGTATCCCCGGGTGACGGCGCCGGCGACCGTGCCGACAAACGCGAGCACGCGGTCCGCGACGTCCAGGAGGTCGGCGACGTCCGCGCTGCCCGCGTCCGCCGAGCCGACGGTGAAGATCTCCCGCGCGCCGAGGTGGTACGCGGTCAGCACCGCCTCCAGCGGAAAGCCCTCCTCGGCCCGGCGCACCGCGGACGCGCCGATCTGCTGCAGCTCGGCGCTGTTGAGCTCACGGTCTTCGCGCAGGCTCCGGGCGAACGCGCGCACCGCCTGCTGCGTGATCCGC
Organism: Amycolatopsis sp. NPDC104819; assembly: GCF_055583145.1. Classification (NCBI taxonomy): domain Bacteria; kingdom Bacillati; phylum Actinomycetota; class Actinomycetes; order Pseudonocardiales; family Pseudonocardiaceae; genus Amycolatopsis; species Amycolatopsis sp. NPDC104819. The sequence continues at coordinate 49,608 of NZ_JBVJON010000014.1, forward strand.
GCGATGTCGCCCGCGAGCTCCTCGACCGGCATCCGCCGGTAGTCCGCGACCTCACCCTGGATGCGCGCCAGCACCCGGGCGATCAGCTCGGGCTCCTCCCGGGTGAGCCGCTCGTGCACGCGCTGCCCGCCGAGGGTGAGGTCGCCGCCGGGCTTGTGCTCCGTCACAACCGATCCCCCCGTTCTCTGCCCGGACTCCCAGTCAATCCGGGCACGCTGGGTGCCGATGGTGTCACGGAAACCAACCGTAAGCACAACGTCAAGGAGGACGGCGTGCGAGTGAGGACAACGGCGTTCATCACGATCCTGGTCGCGGCCCTGGTCACGACGGCGGGCACGGCGGCGGCGAGCACCGCCGGGGAGTACGTGGCACTCGGGGACTCGGCCGCCGCCGGTCCGCTGATCCTGCCCCCGGACCTCTCGTCCCCGGGCTGCCTCCGCTCGCTCGTGAACTACCCGCACGTCGCAGCGAAGAGGCTCGGCCTGCCGCTCAAGGACGTCACGTGCTCGGGCGCGACGACCGCGGACATGTACGCGCCGCAGTCGACGGAGACCGGCGCGGTGCCGCCGCAGCTGGACGCGCTCGGCGCGAGCACGAAGACCGTCACGGTGACCATCGGCGGCAACGACGTCGGCCTGGTCGGCGCCGCGACCAGCTGCATCACCCTGCTGCCCGGCATCACCCCCGACTGCGTCGACCGCTACACCGCCGGCGGGCACGACCAGCTGGCCGAGAAGATCGCCGCGTTCGAACCGACGTGGGGCGCGCTGCTGGACGCGATCCACGCGCACGCGCCGAACGCCGCGGTCTTCGTCGCCGGGTACGGCACCTACCTGCCGCGCAACGGCTGCTGGCCGGTCGCGCCGCTGACCCCGCGCGACGCCAACTACATCCAGGGCAGCATCGACAAGACCAACGCCGCGCTCGCCCGGCAGGCCGCCGCGCACAACGCGCACTACGTCGACGTCCGGACGGCGTCGATCGGGCACGACGTCTGCAAACGGCCGGGCGTCAAGTGGTTCGAGAGCGTGATCCCGACGTCGGTCGCGGCGCCGTTGCACCCGAACGCCGACGGCATGCGGGCCATCGGCGCGCTGGTGGCCGGGGCGGTCAGCGGCTGAAGTCCCAGCGGCTCGCGCCGTGCGGCTCGGCCGAGGCGACCCCGATCGCCCGGGTGAGCACGAGCCGGTACAGCAGCCACGGCGCGGGTCCGGCGCTCGGCGCCATGAACGACGCGTTGTAGCCGCCGTTTTCGACCGTCGCGGGCCAGCCGCCGTCGCGGTAGACGGCCGCCACCCGCTCGAGGGTGACGGGATCGGTGACGTGCTCGGCCTCGCCTTCCATGGTGAGGTCGAGGCCGTTCAGGCGCACCGAGACGCTGCACGCCGGGTTCGCCGCGAGGTTGCGGGCCCGGCGCGTGCCGGCCCCGCTCACGAAGTAGAGGGTGTCGTCGACCCAGATCGCGCCGACGCCGGCGGCGTGCGGCCGGCCGTCGGGTCGGACGGTCCCGACGAAGAACGTCAGGTCCTCCTTGGGGGTCTGGGTCGCGAGGAGGTCGCGCGCCCGGCTCCACGGCAGCGCCGCGTTCCCGTTCTGGTCGAGGTTCTTGGTTTTTGTCGGCTCGGTCATGACTACGCGTCGAACGGGCCGACGGCGGATCGACACGCGGCGAGAGTTTTCTTCCCGCCGGGGTCGTTGTCGCCGGTGGCGGGCACGATCGCCAGCTCGTCGATCCCCGCTTCCGCGTACTCCCGCGCCTTCGCGGCGATCTCCGCCGGCGAGCCCAGCAGGCCCACCGTCGCGATCGCCGCCTCCGGGACCGCCGCCAGCAGCTCACGCGGGTGCGGCCGCGTGCGCGCGAAGTCGACGAGGTCGCCGAACCCCGCCGCGCGGAACATCTCGCCGTAGCCGGGCGCGGCCAGGTAGCCGACCACGCCGCGACGCAGCTGGTCGAGCTCGGCCGGGCCCGGGTCCACCGCGCCGACGACCCACGCGGCCACCGGCGGCGGTGTGGTGCCCGCCCGCGCGGCCGCCTCCCGGAGACCGCGCACCAGCTCGCCGGCCGCGGCCGGGCTGACCAGGTTCACCACCATGCGGTCGGCGTGCCGCGCGGCGACTTCGAGGGCGCGCGGGCCGAACGCCGCGATCGTCAGCGGCGACTTCGGCGCGGCCAGCCGCAACCGGTACCCCCGGGACCCGACCACCGATCCGTCCACAGTGGACTTCTCGCCGGAGACCAGCTGCCGCACGGCGATCGCCGACTCCTCCAGCGCGGTCGCGGCCCGCGAACGGGACCGGCCGTGCCAGCCCCGCACCACGACGTCGCTGGACGTGCCGAGCGCGACGCCGGTCGTCCGGCCGGTCAGCGCCGCGACCGACGCGACGCCCATCGCGATCGTCGCCGGGTCCCGGACGGTCACCGCGAGCGGCCCGAAGGTCAGCGAGAGCGACGAAGTCGCCGCCCCGATCGCGGTCCCCAGCGCGAACGCGTCCCACGTCGCCATCTCGCCGATCCACAGCTCCTCGTACCCGGCGGCCTCGGCGGCGCGCGCGGTTTCCAGGGCCTCCTCCGGCGGGCGGTCCTGCCAGAGCCCCAGCGACACCGAAAGCTTCATGCGGTGACCACCAGGGTGACGACCGTGGTGAACGAGCCGCCGACGTTCAGCGTCAACGCCGTCCGCGCGCCCTCGACCTGGGTCTCGCCCGCTTTCCCCGTCACCTGCCGCGCGACGTCGTGCAGCATCCGGACACCGGTCGCGCCGACCGGGTGGCCGAGGCCGATCAGGCCGCCGCCCGGGTTGATCCCGGCGGTGTCGAGGCCGCCGTCGGTGATGAACCTGCCGCCGTCGCCGGGCGGCGCGGCGCCGAGGTGCTCCAGCGCGACGAGCCCGGTGATCGTGAAGCAGTCGTGCAGCTCGACGACGTCGAGCGCGTCCGGCCCGGCCACGCCCGCGCGCTCGTAGGCGTCGACGACCGCGCCGCGCAGGTGCGGGAACAGGTACTCGCCGCCGGACGCGATCTTCCCGGCCAGGCCGAGGTGCGAGGTGCGGTGCCCGAAGCCCGCGATGCGCGGGAAGCCGCCGCCGAGCCGTTCGGCGAACTTCGGCGAGGCCAGCAGGACGGCCGCGGCGCCGTCGGTGATCCGGCCGCAGTCCTGCTTGCGCAGGCTCCCTTCGATGACCGGGTTCAGCTCGTCGTCGGGCCCGAACGCGCCTTCCGGGAACCGCCAGTCCCGGGCCTGGGCGAGCGGATTCCGTGCCGCACGGTCGAAAGCGTGCGACGCGAACTGCCCGAGGGGCTCGGGGTCGAGCCCGTACCGCTCGTCGTAGGCATCGGCGACGTCGGCGAAGAGCGCGGGCCACGGGAACTTCGCGCCGACGGCCTCGTGCCCGGCCCAGGCGGCCGACCCGAGGTGCTCGGCGGCCCGCTGGCCGTCGACGTTGCGCATCAGCTCGACCCCGACGACGAGCGCCAGGTCGTAACGCCCGGACTCCAGGTCGGCGCAGGCCGCCAGGACCGCGGTGCTGCCGGACGCGCACGCGGCCTCGTGCCGGGTGCTGGGCACGCCGTCCAGCTCCGGGACGGCGGCGACGAGCAGGCCGCCCAGCTGGGCCTGGCCGGTGAACAGCTCCGCCGCGAGGTTGCCGACGTGCGCGACCTCGACGTCCGCGGCGGTCACACCGGCGTCCGCGAGGGCGGCCGGGACCACCTCGGCGAACAGCTCGAGGATCCCGCGGCCTTCCTTCGTGTAGTTGCGCGCGAAGTCGGTCTGCGCCCCGCCCAGCACGAACACCGTCATCGTTTCACTCCAGACTTTCCCGCAGCTGCCGCTTCAGGATCTTCCCGACGGGGTTGCGAGGCAAGGCGTCCGCGTACTCGAGCCGTTCCGGGAGCTTGAACGCGGCGACTTTCTTCTCCCGCAGGTACTCGACCAGGTCCTCCAGCGACGGCTTGCGGTCGCCGGGCACGACCACCGCGCACACCCGCTCGCCCATGACGTCGTCGGGCACCCCGACCACCCCGACGTCGGCGACGTCCGGGTGCCCGGCCAGCAGGCCTTCGACCTCGGCGGGCGAGATGTTCATTCCCCCGCGGATGACCAGGTCCTTGGCGCGGTCGACGTACTTCAGGAACTCGCCGCGGTCGCCGGCGATCTCGAAGACGTCACCGGTGCGGAAGTGCCCGTCTTCGTCGAACGCCGTGGTGTCCAGCGGTTCGCCGATTTTCGTGAGGTACCCGGCGAACACCGTCGGCCCGGCGATGTGCAGCTCGCCGGGGCGCCCGGGTTCGGTCACGTGCTCGCCGGTGACCGGGTCGTGCAGCCGGACCGACGTCCAGCCGGCGACGGGAGTCGACCAGGTGACGCCGGAGGCGTAGTTCGGGAAGTAGCTCGCGCGCTGGTCCGGGTCCGGGATGTCGACGGGACCGGACAGCAGCGCGGTGCCTTCGTTGGAGCCGAAGAAGTTGATGATGTCGATCCCGTGGCGCTCGGCCCAGGTGCGCACGAGCCACGGCGAGAGCGGCGCCGAGCCGGACCCGATCTTCCGGACGCTCGAAATGTCCACTCCGGACAGGATCTTCTCGTTGTGCAGCAACATGGTCAGCAACGCGGGTGGCGCGAGGGTGTAGGTCACGCGCTCGGCCGCGAGCTGGCCGAGGAACACCGGCAGGTCGAACGGGTGGTGCGGCACGAACACCGCGCCGGTCAGCAGCCAGGGCAGGAACATCCCGCCGATGCCGGCCATGTTCGTCATGGGGAACGGCGAGAGCAGGACGTCGTCGCGGGTGATCCCCGCGGCCTGGACGCAGCCGCCCGCCGTCGCGAGCCAGTCGCCGTGGCAGCGCGGCACGGCCTTCGGTTCGGCTTCGGTGCCGGACGTCCAGCAGATCGTCACGCAGTCGTCGACGTCGGTGTCGAGTGTGGACAGGTGGTCGTCCAAAGTGGATTGGTCCGCTTCGGACAGTGGGTCTTCTGGCCAGGCCAGGGCGCCGGCCGGTTCGTCGTCCCCCCGGGCGACGACGAACCGGACCGACGGCGCCGTAGCGCCGATGAGCCCAAGGGCCGCCCCGGCGAGCGGGTGCTCGCCGTATCTGGATGCGGTGACCACCCCGACAGCCCCGGTGCGCCGGCACATCGGGCCCATCTCGTGCTCCCGGTAGGACACCGGGAACGGGGTGACAACCGCGCCGATCCGCACGATCGCGAGGAACGCCTGGACCAGGGCCGAGCAGTTCGGCAGCTGCACGGCCACGACGTCACCTGCTCGCACCCCTCTGGCGAGCAGGAACGCGGCCAGGACGTCGACACGTTCGTCGAGCCGGTTCCAGGTCCACCGCACCGGGTCGCGTCCGACCAGTGCGGTGGTGTTCGGTGGATCGACCAGCGCGAGACCCTCCGGGTCGGCACTGACCCGCTCCTTCACGAGCCGGTCGATCGTCTCCGCACTCCACCATCCCCGCGTCCGGAAGTCCCGGGCGCGACCCTCTCGATGGCATCTCATGAACGGAGGTTTTCCAGCTGGTCCGCCCGGACCCAGGTCGCGTGAAAACCGAGCGGGACACGCTGGGGCAACAGGACCCTGGCCACGGGTCCGGCAGCGAGATCGGCGGCGTCGAAGATGTCCAGTTCCGAGCGTCCCTCACGCTCGTCCTGCACGAACGTCACCAGATAACCGTCCGCCGAATCGGCGGCTGCTCCGTCGCGGGGTGCGAACGGGGCCTCACTGCCCCACCGGCCGGGACCGAACCGGTATTCGGTCTTGGAGCCGGCAAGATTGTCGTAGCGCACGAGCCCGTCGAACTTCAGCGTCGACTCGGGCGAGATGTGCACCGCGTAGGAGTACCGGTTCCGGGCGCCGACCCCACGGGAGTCGACGGTCGGGAACTCGGTGTTGTCGTCGTCGAGCGGGGCCTCACGGCACACGCCGGTCCGCAGGTTGAAGCGGTAGCGGTGCAGCTGGGCGTCGAGGCGCAGGTAGGAGAGCATCTTCGCGAGCGGCGTGTGCGCGTCGGCCCGCGGGGCGGGCTTGCGCACGCGGCAGACGTCGAGGACGACCTCTTCGCCCTCTTCCCAGGCGTTGACGACGTGGTAGATGTAGCACGGGCTCGCTTCGAACCAGCGGATCTGGCTACCGTTCCCGTAGCGTGGCAGGACCCCGAACCGGCTCGGCATCGAGCGGTCGAAGTGCAGCTTGTGCCGGCCGAGCTTCGCCGCTTCCAGGTCCTGGACCAGCGGCAGGTCCATCAGCACCGCGTAGTGCTCGGTGATGGCCATGTCGTGCGGCAGGCGCGGGCCGGGCAGCTCGATCTCGGTGGTCGTCACGACCTGGCCGTCCGCGCTGATCACGCCGTAGCGCAGGTACGGCGGGCGCGGGCCGTAGTCGAACCAGAACAGCTCGCCGGTGGCCTCGTCCACCTTGGGGTGGGCCATCATGTCGCCGACCAGCGTGCCGAGGAAGTCTTCGGCGCCGAGCGTCTCGAGCGAGAGCGGGTCGATGCCGTACGGCGAGCCGCACAGGTACCAGGTCGCGAGGATCCGGCCGCGGTGGAAGACGACGTCGGTGTTGGCGTTGTCCTTGAGGCCGAGGCCGTGGGTGTTGCCGAAGGGGTTGCCCTTCGGGTTCTCCATGACGCCGGTCCAGAGGCCCTTGCCGGCTTCGGACTCGGCCTCGAAGGCCTTCGTGCGAACCCAGCGGTTGCGGTAGCGCGCCTTGCCGTTCTCCAGGTGGACGGCGTGGATCATGCCGTCGCCGTCGAACCAGTGGTAGCGGCCTTCCGGGGCGAACCGCGGGTTGGGGCCGTTGCGCAGGTAGACGCCGTTGAGGTCCTTCGGGATTTCGCCGATGACCTGCAGGTCTTCGGCGTCGATCTCGGTGTCGACCGGGGCGTACACGCCGAGCAGGTAGGGGTTCGCCTCGCCGGTGTCCGCCGTCCGGGCCACCATCAGCGGCTGTTCGGAGGTGCTGGTCATCGGGCTTCTCCCTGGATGTCGGGCTCACCGCGCTGGCTGATGGGGATGAGACTATGATTTGTGTAGTCAGGTGTCAATAGGCTTCTTTTGCTGTAGTCAGGTGTACGCTGAGGCCGTTCTTGGACAGGGGGATATGACGGTGACCGAGGCGACGGCCCCACGCATCCGGCCCGCGGGGGATCCGCTCCGGAGAGCGCTCGAACTGGTCGGTGACCAGTGGACGCTGCTCATCCTGCAGAGCCTCTTCCTGCGCTTCCGGCGTTACGAAGAGCTGCGGCTGCGGCTCGGCATCTCGCCGACGGCGTTGTCCGGGCGGCTGCGGGACATGGTGGAAGCGGGCATGCTCACGCGCGTGCCGTACCGCGACGCGCGGCGCACCCGGCACGAGTACCGGCTCACCGAGCACGGCCTGGAGCTGTGGCCGCTGCTGATCTCGATCTGGGCCTGGGAACGCGAGTGGGTCGAAGGCCGCCGTGAGGTGCTGCCGACCCTCATCCACCTCGACTGCGAGCTGGCTACATCAGCGCCCCTCGGCTGCGGCGCCTGCGGCCGCCGGGTCGACGCCCGTGACGTGCGGGCCACCCGGCTCGACAGCACCGGTGTCGCCGCCGCGACGGCGTCCAAGCGCTTCCGCCGCAAGGACGCCGAGTCCCTGGCCGGCGACCCGATGATGTTCTTCCCCGACACGATGGAGCTGCTCGGCGACCGGTGGTCGACGGGGCTTTTGGTGTCCGCGCTGCTCGGCTGCCACCACTTCTCGGAGTTCGAGCGTGAGCTGGGGATCGGGCCGAGTGTGCTGTCGGCGCGGCTGAGCAAGCTCGTCGAGGTCGGTGTGCTGCGCACCGGCACGGCGAAGACCCGCACCGACGCCCGCGACTACCGGATGACGGCGAAGGGGCTGGCGTTCTTCCCGGCGCTGGCGTTCATCGCGGAGTGGTCACGCGGGTTCGAGGTGACCGGCCAGGAGCCGGACATCACGCTGAACCACGTCGAGTGCGGCAACCGGCTGCGGCCGATCCTGCTGTGCGACCACTGCGGCCGTCCGCTGACGCGCCAGTCGGTGCAGTTCGGCGGCGTGCCCACGCCGAAGCGGTGACGTAATCGACTCGCCAAGCGGCCCAGCCACTGCCAGGCTGGAGCGGTCACACGTCGTCAGTCCCGGAGGTAAACATGAGTGAACCGAATCCCTCGCCCGGCGGCGAGGAGGAGGACGACGTCAAGCGCAAGTTCCGGGAGGCGCTGGAGCGCAAGCAGGCGCACGCCCGCTCGGGCGCGTCCCACGAGAACGCCGGCGGCAAGAACCAGCACGCCCACGGCCCGGCGGCCAACAAGCGGACGTTCCGCCGCAAGAGCGGCTGAGCCCCGCCGAAGGCCCCCACTGCGCGCGGTGGGGGCCTTCGGCGTGTCTACGGCGTGAACGAGCCCAGGTGGTCCAGCACCACGAACTGACTGGCCGGGCTCGCCGCCGCGACCGCCTTGCGCAGCACCTCCAGGCCGCCGTTCGGGTCCTTCGCCTGGCCGAGCGGCAGGTCGAAGTCGTCCCAGTGGGTCGCGGCCACGTACCTCGGGTTGCCCAGCGTGCGCAGCAGCCTCGGCACGTACTGCGTCACCTTCGCGCCGCCCGCCGGCACGCACACGACGTCCGGGCGCAGGCCCGCCAGCTCGGACTCGACGTAGTTCGAGCCGCCGAAGTCCAGCAGCGTCGCGCCGCCGCCGGTGACCGCGTACGCCAGCGTGCCGCCCTCCACCAGGTCCTCGATCACCTTCGGCCGGTCGCGGCGCGACAGCGGCCGCGAGCCCGGGAACGGCACCCGCGCGCGCTCGCCCGTCGCCGAGTGCAGGGACCTCAGGATCCGGATCGAGTAGCCGTCGAACGTCAGGTCCTCACCGCCGCTCGCGATCGCCAGCTGGTCCTCGGGGGCCCCCAGGGCCGCCATGAGACTCAAATGGGTCTCGGTGCCGATGACCGTCGCGCCGGTGCGTTTGGCCAGGTAGGGGACGTCGGTGAGGTGGTCGTAGTGGCCGTGGGTCACCAGGATGTGGTCCGCGCGCAGCTCGCCGCGGTCGAGGTAACCGTCGATGAGCGCCTTGTTCACCGACAGCGGGGTTTTCGGGTCCGCGCCCGCCGGTGTGTACGTCCCGGTCTTGAAGCGCGTCAGCCACGGGTCGATCAGGATGGTCTTCGTGCCGGCGCCGTCCGCGCTCGGGACGCGGACCTCCCAGCCGTTGTTTCCCCACCACCGCACGGTCATCCGCGACACGCGGGGGCTCGCGGCGGCCGGCGTCACCCCCGCGAGGACCGTCGCCGCCACCGCGCCCGCGCCGAACAGCCCTCGCCTGCTGAATTCTGTGTCCATGCCGGGCAGCCGACCACGAACCGCGCCGCGCTGTCCAAGATCGGCACGGCGGCATGTCGATATGCGGACAGGTATCGTCGCAGCGTGGACCACCTCCGTTCGCTGCGGTACTTCCTCGTTGTCGCCGAAGAACTGCATTTCGGCCACGCGGCCGACCGGCTCGGCATCGCGCAGCCGCCGTTGAGCCAGCGCGTGAAGCGGCTCGAAGCCGAGCTGGGCGCGAAGCTGTTCGACCGCGGCCGCCGCGTCACGCTCACCGAAGCCGGCGAAGTGCTCCGCACGGAAGCGCGGGACCTGCTCTCCCGCTGGGACCGCATGACGGCGCTGGTCGCGAAGGCCGACCGCGGCGAGCTGGACGCCCTGCGCGCGGGCGTGCCGCCGGAGCTGCCCGGGCGGGTGCTCGCCGCGATCCTCACGGCGTTCGCCGAGCGCCATCCCTCCGTCCGCCTCGACCTCCAGGAGCTGACGACGGCCGAGCAGACCCGGCTGCTGGCCGGCCGCGAGCTGGACGCGGGACTGCTGCAGCTGCCGGTCGACGTCGTCGGGCTCGACCTCGGGCCCGCGATCGACACCCCGCTGGGCGTGGTCCTCCCCCGCGACTCCCCGTTGGCGCGCCGTGCGTCGCTGGCCCTGGCCGACCTCGCGGGCGAAGGCCTGGTGCACGCACCGCGCGCGGCGGCGCCCGGGAGCTACGACGCGCTGCTGCGCACGTGCTGGGACCACGGCTTCCGCCCGGCGACCATCCGGCACGCGCGCAACCCGGAGTTCGCGCTCGGCCTGGTCCTCGCCGGGCACGGCGTCGCGTTCGAGCCGCGGGCCCGCAAGGAGCCGCGCGTGGTGTGGCGGCCGCTCGAGGACCGGCTGCCCGCGAGGACGGCGTTCGCGTGGCCGTCGTCGAGCCCGCACCCGCAGGCGGCGGCGCTGGCGGAGATCGCGGCGGAGGTCCTGCGCGACGACGGCGTTTCGCGGATCGTGCCGCCGGATCCGGGTGGGGCGCGGCCGTGGGACGTGTTCTACGACCGCGGCTGAGGGGCGGGCCGGGGTCGCGCGCGTGATCGGCGAGGCATCACGCGTGCTCAGGCGGGCATCACGCGTGATCGGCAGGGCATCACGTGATCGGCGGGGCATCACGCGTGATTAGGCGGGCATCGCGTGTGATCAGTCGGGCATCATGCGTGATTGGCGGGGCATCACGGCGGCGCGCCGAGGTCCTACGAGCGCAGTTCCTCCGCCGCGGCGCGGGCCGCGTCGCCGATCGCGCGGTCGATGTCCGGCCGTCGCAGCGTCTCCGCTCCGCCGACCGTGAACACCGCGATGGCGTAGGAGGTTCCGTCCGGGTAGGTGGCGACGCCGATCTCGTTGCGGATTCCCGGCATCGTGCCCGTCTTGGCGGCCACCGCCACCTCCGGCGGGAAGCCCGCCGTCAAACGGTGCCAGCTGACCTGCGCCGTCATCCAGTCGCGGAGCCGGGCCGCCGCCGGGTCGGCCCAGATCGCGGCAAGCAAGGCGGTCATCTCGCGCGGTGTGGTCGCCGAAGTCCGCAGCGGGTCCAGCGCCCGCAACGGAACCTCCGCCGACGTGTCCTCGATGATCGTGCGCAGCAGGTCGCGCGGCGCGCCGATGACCGTCGTCCGCGACAGGCCCAGCTCCGCCAGCAGCGACCGGACGTTCTCCACGCCGACGCGGTCGAACAGCAGGTCCGCGGCCGTGTTGTCCGACACCGACAACGCCAGCAGAGCCGCGTCCCGCAGGCTGTACGAAACGTCGTCCGCGAAGCCCGCCGAACCACTGCCGCCCAGGCGGTCCGCGGCGGACGCGCGCACCCGGTCCGTGGGATCCAGCAGGCCGGCCGCCACCTGGCGGGCGAACTCGTACACCAGCGGCACCTTCACCACGGACGCCAGGACCACCGGCTCGTCGGCGTCCAGCCCCACACACCCGGCAGAACCGAGACGGCGGGCGTGCAGGAAGCCCCGCACGCCCGCCGCCGCGAAGATGTCCGAAAGGGTCACCCGGCCATGATGGACCGCAGCCGCCCGACCTCCGCCATCCGGCGCTCGGCGAGCCGGTCGGCCGCCGTCGCCGGGGGCACGCCGTCGGCGACGGCCAGCTCGAACACGGCCTTCGTCGTGTCGAAGATGGCCGTGGTCTTGCGCTTGGCGCGCTCGAAGTTGAAGCCGTGCCGCTCGTCGTCGACCTGGATCACGCCGCCCGCGTTGACCAGGTAGTCCGGCGCGTACAGCACCCCGCGGTCGGCGAGCTGCTTGTCGATCCCGGCGTGCGCGAGCTGGTTGTTGGCCGCGCCGCAGACGATCTTCGCGCCGAGCACCGGCACGGTCTCGTCGTTCAGGGCGCCGCCGAGCGCACACGGCGCGAAGACATCCAGCTCCGCACGCAGCAGGGTGTCCACATCGGACACGACCTGCACGGTCGGGTAGATCGACTGGGTCCGAGCGAGCGCGGGCGCGTAGACGTCGGTGATCGTCACCTGCGCGCCGGCCTCCACGAGGTGCCCGACGAGGATGTGCCCGACCTTGCCGACGCCGGCCACGCCGACCCGCTTGCCGGCCAGGTCCGGGCTGCCCCAGAGGTGCTCGGCCGAGGCCCGCATGCCCTGGAAGACGCCGAACGCGGTCAGCACGGACGAGTCGCCGGCGCCGCCGTCCTCGGGCGAACGGCCGGTGACGTACCGGGACTCGCGCGCCACGATGTCCATGTCCTGCACGTACGTGCCGACGTCGCACGCCGTGATGTAGCGGCCGCCCAGGGACTGCACGAAGCGCCCGTACGCGCGCAGCAGCGCTTCGGACTTGAGCGTCTTCGGGTCGCCGATGATGACGGCCTTGCCGCCGCCGAGGTCGAGCCCGGCCAACGCGTTCTTGTACGCCATGCCCTTGGACAGCGCGAGCACGTCGTCGAGCGCGTCGGATTCGGTGGCGTAGGGGTGGAAGCGCGTCCCGCCCAGCGCGGGTCCGAGCGCCGTGGAGTAGATGCCGATGATGGCCTTGAGGCCACTGGCTTCGTCGTGGCAGTACACGACCTGTTCGTGCCCGGAGTTCCGGGCGAACACTCCTTCGGTCACGGTGGTGACTCCTTCGTCTCCCGCGCCCGGTTCGTGACCGGGACGCGCTCCAAGGTTGACCGGCGGGCGGGGCGGAGGTCGTCCGCCTGATTGCCCATCCGGGACCCAACCTAGATCCCTCGCCCGAGGCGGACCAGGGGAGGTCTCGCGATACGGACCGGTAACGCGGAGATCAGCCCCGGACCACCGAGCCGAGGGTCGCCATCGCCGTTTCCAGCTGGGTGTCCGAAAGGTACGGCGCCGGGCCGAACCGCAGGTGGTGCCCGCGGCTGTCGGTGCGGACACCCTCGGCGGCCAGCGCCGCCTGCAGGCCCGCGGCGTCCGGGGCCCGCAGGGAAAGGAACCCGCCGAGCTTGGCCAGCGGTGTCTCACGATCCCGCGTGACGACGTCCTCGGGCAGCCCGAGCTTGTCGAACACCTCCGCGAGCAGGCCCACCTGGTGCTGCGACACCTCGCGCAGGAACTCCGGCGTGAGCCCCTGCTCGGCGAAGAACCGCTGGACGCGGGACCCGCGGTAGTGGCTGGCCGGGTCGTAGGTGGCGCCGGCGAACCGGTCACCGCCGGTCGCGTAGGGCACCGCGCCCGGGTGGCGCTCGTCGGCGAGCGCACCGAACTCGGCGTACCAGCCGGTGATCACCGGCCGCAGCTCCTGGGCGTGCGCGGGCAGCCGCAGGAAGCAGTTGCCCTCCCCCAGCTGCAGGTACTTGTACCCGCCGCCGAGCACCCACGCGTTGGTGAGCCCGAGGTCGTGCAGCGCGAACGGCACCACGCCGAGCGCGTGGTAGGCGTCCACGACCAGCTCGATCGACCGGGCGCGGCACGAGTCGGCCAGGTGCGCGAGCCCCGGCACCAGCCGCGACGTCTCGAACAGCACGGCCGAGACGAGCACCGCCGCGGTGTTGTCGTCGACTTCGCCGGCCACCCGCTCGGCGAGCGTCGTCACCGGGTCGAGCGGCACCCGCACGACCTCGACGCCCTCCTCTTCGAGGCGGGCGAGCTGGCGGCGCAGCGTGTGGAACTCACCGTCGGTGGTGACGAGACGCGGTCTTCGGGGCAACTCCATCGCCGAAAGGAAGCGCAGCACGAGGTCGTGCGTGCTCGCCCCGAGCGCGTACTCGCCGTGCGGGTCGCCGAGCAGCAGGCGGAAGCCCGCGCGCAGCTCGTCGGCCTTCGCGAAGGCGCGGCCCCACTTCTCGTCGACATCGCGGGCGGCGTCGGCGAAGGACTCCAGGAGCCCTTCTTCGGCGACGTCCGGCCAGGCCTGGTGCGAATGCCCGGACAGCAGCAGGCGCTCCCGGACGGAGAACCGGGTGTAGTGCGGGGCGAGCGCGTTGTCGTCGGCCCGCAGATCGTCCAAGGTGGTCAAAGTCGGCTCCGTACGGCCCAGAGATCCGGGAACATCGGCTGGAAAAGGGTGGTACGCAGGTAAGTCGCGCCGGACGACCCTCCCGTCCCGGTCTTGTCGCCGATGGTGCGTTCGACCATCTTCACGTGCCGGTAGCGCCACTCCTGCATCCCTTCGTCGAGATCGACCAGACATTCCGCGACGACCGACGGACCGCCGTCGTCGCTGTACACGTCCAGCAATATCGCCTGCAGGGCCGGGGACGGCTCCACCGGGAGAGTGACGTCTCGGTCACACCCGACCGGGTAGCCAGAAGCCTTGAGGTACGCGAGAAAAGAGTCGAACAACGACGGCCGCGCCATCGCTTCGGCGATGCTCTTCCGCTGCTCGCCGTCTTCGGGGTAGTGCGCGAACACCCGCTCGTCACGCCGCCCGAGCACCGCTTCCAGCTCGCGGAACTGGGCCGACTGGAAGCCGCTCGAAGCGTCCAACCGGGCGCGGAAGCTCGTGAACTGGCTGGGGGTCATGGTTTCCAGCACGTCGATCTGCGCGACGGCGACCTTGAGGATCGTCAGGATCCGCCGCAGGATCCGGATCGAGTGCGCGGTGTTGCCCGCTTCGAGGTTCTTCTGCAGGAACGCGGCTTCGTGCAGGATCTGCTTGAACCACAGCTCGTACACCTGGTGGATCACGATGAACAGCAGCTCGTCGTGCTCGTCCGAACGCGGGCGCTGCGCCTCGAGCACCTCGTCGAGCGCCAGGTACGAGGTGTAGCTCAATGCTTCCTGCGTCTGGGCGTTGATGTCGGTCATCCCTGGGTCACCTCGTCGAAGTGTCGCTGGGCTCCGGGAGCCAGCGCGGTGTACAGATCGTGGAACAGGTCGACCGCGGCTGCCCGGTGCTCGGGCGCCGGCACCAGGTCGGCGGGCAGCTCGGGGTCGAAGGACGGGAACGCGCGGAAGGTGTGCACCAGCCGCGTCCGGACGGCGAAGGCTTCGGCGTCCGGGATGTCCCTCCCCGCGTACCCGCCGAACTGGTCGACGAACACCGTGTAGCGCGCGGCCAGCTCGTCGAGGTCCCAGGCCCGGCCGGCGAAGCGCCGGACGTCCAGCGCGGCCGACGGCCGGCCGAGCAGCAGCGCCGCGTGCTCGGTGACCCCCAGCTCGACGAGCAGGGCGACCACCTCGGCCTCGCGGTCGTGCGGGGCGATCCAGGTGCCGTCCTGGTACGGCCCGAACCCGAGGAACCGCAGCCGCCTGACCAGGCGTTCCCGCGCTTGGCGGCGGCTCTCCGGGATGCTCTGCCAGAGCACCGTCCACTCCTCGGCGGCGCGCTCGCGGCGGCCGAGGGAGAAGATCCGGTGGTCACCGTCGGCGAGCAGGGCGATGGTGCGGCCGGTCAGCGAGTAGTGCACGGTGCGGCCCTCGCGGTGGCGCTGGAGCAGGCCGCGGCGCACCATGCGGGTGAGCGCGATCCGCGCCGCGCCGTCGGAGAAGCCCAGCTCGGCGAGCACGGCGACCAGGCCACCCGACCACACGCGCCGGGTTTCGCGTGGGTGCACGTAGCTGCCCAGCAGCGTCAGGACCAGCTCCTGAGGGCTCGCGTCGAACGCTTCTCCGGGCATGGGGACAACTCTATACACCTCAGGCCGCTGCGGTGTAGCTTGATTTGCGTGACGTACTTCGCGGACCTCAGCTCGCGGCAGGTCGCGGCCCTCCCGGACGGCCCACGCGTCCCCGTGCTGCTGCTCCCGCTCGGCGCGGTCGAGCCGCACGGCCCGCACGCGCCGCTGGGCACCGACCCGCTGATCTCGCGCGGGATGTGCGAGCGCGCGGCCGAGCGGCTGGCCGCCGACGACGACGTCCACGTGCTGGTCCTGCCCGAGGTCCCCTACGGCGTCACGCGGTTCGCCGCGGGGTTCGCCGGCGGGGTCCACATCGGCGAGGAGACGCTGCACTCACTGCTCGTCGACATCGGGGCCGCGCTGATCGGCCAGCGGCTGCGCCGGATCCTGCTGGTCAACAACCACTTCGAGCCCGCGCACCTGGTCACCCTCCGGCGTGCGGTCGAGACGTTGAACTTCGCTTACGACGGGCGTGCCGCGCTGCTCGACCTGGTCCGGCGGAAACACGCGCAGCGGCTGACCGAGGAGTTCCGGTCGGGTGAGTGCCACGCCGGGCGGTACGAGACGTCGCTGGTGCTGGCCGACCGGCCCGAGCTCGTCGACCAGCCGTTGATGCGGACGTTGCCGCACGTGCCCGTCAGCTTGGCTTCCGCGCCCGAAGACGGTGGTTTCCTGGCCATGGGCATGACGGAGGCTTACTGCGGCGCGCCGGCCGAGGCGACCGCGGAGGAGGGTGTGTCGACGTTCTCGACCCTGACCGACCTGCTGGTGGAAGCGATCCGGGAGCTGGCCCGTGAGTGAGCCGTTCAACCTCGCCACGCACTTCCTCGACCGGCACGTGGCCGAGGGCCGCGGTGACCGGACCGCGCTGTTCGTCGGCTCACGGACGGTCAGCTACACGTCGCTGGCGGCGCTCGCCAACCGCGCCGGACACGTGCTGCGCGACGCGGGTGTCCGAAAAGGACAGCGAGTACTGCTGGCGCTGAGCGACGGTGAGGAGTTCGTCGCCGCCTGGTACGGCGCCCAGAAGATCGGCGCGGTCACCGCCGAGGTCTACCCGTTCCTGCAGCCCAAGGACTACGCGTACTACCTCGGTTACACCGAAGCCGTCGCCGTGCTCGCCGACGCCGTCACGCTGCCCGCGTTGCGGACGGCGGGCGCGCGGAACCTGCTGGTCACTGGGGTTCCGGAGAGCGAGCTGCGGCCGGGCGAGCGTCCATTCCGGACGCTGGTCGACGCCGCGCCCGACACCCTCGAAGCCGCGCCGACGACCCTCGACGACGTCGGGATCTGGAAGTTCACCACCGGCAGCACCGGCGCGCCCAAAGCGTGTGTGCATCCCTTGCGCAGCCCGAAAGAGAGCTTCGAGCGGTACGCCGTCCAGGTGCTCGGGCTGCGCGAGGACGACCGGGTCCTCGCCGTGCCCAAGCTGTTCTTCGGCTATGCACGCGACCTGGTGGCGCTGTTCCCGTTCGGGGTCGGCGCGGCCGGGATCGCGTTCCCCGAGCGCAGCACGGCGGACCTCATCTTCGAGCTGATCGCGCAGCACCGCCCGACCGTGCTGGTCAACGTGCCGACGATGATGAGCGCGATGGTCGCGCACCCGGCCGCGGCCGCACAGGACCTCAGCTGCCTGCGCATGACGACGTCCGCCGGCGAAGCCCTGCCGCCGGAGCTGCACCGGAAGTGGGACGCGACCTTCGGGGTGCCGGTGGTGGACGGGATCGGTTCGTCCGAGGCGTACCACATCTACCTGTCGAACCGGCCGGGCGCCGCGCGGCTCGGCACGCTCGGCACGCCGGTGCCCGGGTACACCGCGCAGGTCGTCGACGAGCTCGGGAACCCGTTGCCCGACGGCGAAATCGGGCCCTTGCGCGTCACCGGGCCGACGATCGCGCTGGAGTACTTCGGCGACGCCGAGAAGTCCGCGCGGACGTTCGACGGCGACACGCTGACCTCGGGTGACCTGTTCAGCCGGACCGACGGCTACTTCCGCCACCACGGCCGGGCCGACGCGCTGCTCAAGGTCGGCGGGGTGTTCGTCGCGCCCGGCGAGATCGAGGACTGCCTGCTCGGGCACGCCGCGGTGATGGACTGCGCGGTGGTCGGCCACGAGGCCGGCGGCCTCGTCGTGCCGCGCGCGTACGTCGTGCTGCGGCCGGGCGGGGCGGTGTCGGCGGACGAGCTCAAGGACCACGCGAAAGCCCACCTGGCCAAGCACAAGTACCCCCGTGAGGTGGTCTTCGTGACCGAACTCCCCCGCACTGCCAACGGAAAGCTCGACCGGCGCGCCCTGGCGGCCCGCCCGTGAGCCGCCTGGTCGTCGTCACGGGCGGCACCCGCGGCATCGGCGCGGCGATCGCGGCGCGGTTCTCCGCGGCCGGCGACACCGTGCTCGCGCCGGGGCGCGCGGAGTGCGACGTCACCGACGAAGACGCCGTCAACGCTTATTTTGAGGCGGCCGGTCCGGTGGACGTGCTGGTGAACAACGCCGGGATTTCGTCCAGCGCACCGGTTTCCCGGACCTCGCTCGCCGACTGGCACGCGCAGCTCGAGGTCAACGCGACCGGCGCTTTTCTGTGCACCCGCGCGGTGCTGCCGGGGATGCGCTCGCGGGACCGCGGCCGGATCGTCACGGTCGCCTCGACCGCGTCGCACGTCGGTTACCGGTACACGGCCGGATACACGGCGTCGAAGCACGCGGCGGCCGGGCTGATGCGGGCGGTCGCGGCGGAGCTGGCGGGCACCGGCGTCACGGCGAACGCGGTCTGCCCCGCGTTCGTGCGCACCGACATGACCGCGACGTCGGTGGCACGCATCCAGGAGCGCACCGGCCGGGCTTCCGAGGAGGCCGAGGCCGCGCTGGCGTCGGCGTCCCCGCTCGGCCGGCTGCTGGAACCTTCGGAGGTGGCGTTCGCCGTCGCCTTCCTGGCGGCCCCCGAAGCCGCCGCGATCAACGGCCAGACCCTCGTACTCGACGGCGGAGGAATCCAGTCATGAGCCCGTTCCGCGCGACCGCACCGCTGACGAAGGAGTGGGAACACTTCGAGTTCACCGTTTCCGACGGCGTGGCGACCGTGACGTTCACGCGTCCTTCGAAGCTCAACGCACTGACGTTCGAGGTATACGCGGATCTGCGGGACCTGGTGCTGGAGCTGCCGCAGCACGAAGACGTGCGGGTGCTGGTGATCACCGGACAGGGCCGCGGGTTCTGCTCCGGCGGCGACGTCGAGGAGATCATCGGCGAGCTCCAGAAGTTCGAGACGGCGCAGCTGCTGGAGTTCACCCGCATGACGGGCGCGGTGGTGAAGGCGCTGCGCGAATGCCCGCTGCCGGTGATCGCGGCGGTCAACGGCGTCGCGGCGGGCGCGGGTTCGGTGATCGCCCTGGCGAGCGACTTCCGGCTGCTGGCGGAGTCGGCGAAGTTCGCGTTCCTGTTCACGAAGGTGGGTTTGGCGGGGGCCGACATGGGGTCGGCTTATCTGCTGCCGCGGCTGGTGGGCTTGGGCCGGGCGACGGAACTGCTGATCCTGGGTGACAAGGTGTCGTCTTCGCGGGCTTCGGAGATCGGGTTGGCGACGCAGGTGGTGCCGGACGACTCGCTGGCATCGACGGCTACCGCGCTGGCCCGGCGGTTGGCGGACGGCCCGGCGTTGGCGTACGCGACGACGAAGGTGCTGCTGACGCGGGAACTGGACATGGACCTGGGCAGCGCGATCGAGCTGGAGGCGATGACCCAGGCGCTCCTGATGACGGCGAAGGACCACAAGGAGTTCTACGCGGCTTGGTCCGCGGGGCGTGAACCCCGGTGGACGGGCCGCTAGACCCGCGTGACCGCGATCGCGTCTTCCTCCAGCGAACCGAAGTACAGCTGCCCCTGCCACTCCCGCACCCCGACGAGCATGTGGAAGCCCGGGATCTCCCCGCGGAACTCCCGCTCCACCTTCCCGTCCGCGGCGACGCCCAGGACGCCCACCTCGCGGCCCGGGCTCGGCTGGAGTGACGTCGGGAGCGCTCGGACGCCCGCCCTCAGGAACGCCGGGAGGCGGCGCACCACGTCCAGTGCCGCCACGCGCGGGGACGCCTGCGTCACCCAGATCAGGCCGTCCGAGCCCGTCGCGATGTTGTCCGGGAACCCCCACAGCCCGTCCACGAACACGTCGGACTGGCCCTGGCGAGAACCGCGCAGCCACACGCGTGACACGCTGAACCCGCCCGTCTCCGCCACCGCCACGAACGACTCGTCCGGGGCCAGCGCGACGCCGTTCGCGAACTGGAGGCCGTCCAGGACCAGGTCGATCGTGCCGTCCGGGTTCCGTCGCAGGAGACGGCCGCCCGCGGTCTGCTCGATCAGGTCGTCGCGCCAGTTGTCGATGCCGAAGCGGCGGGAGGAGTCCGTGAAGTAGACCGTCCCGTCGGACGCCACCGCCGCGTTGTTGCAGAACACGAAGTCCAGGCCCAGCGCCGAAGTCGCCAGCACCGACGGCTTCCCGCCCGACAGCGGCACCGCCAGCAGCCCCGCCCGCGCGTCGCAGATCAGCAGCTCGTCTTCGCCGTACAGCTCCAGCCCGAGCGGGCGGCCGCCGGTGTCGGCGATGACGTCGATGCGGTGGCCGTCCGGGGACAGCCGGAGGATCCGGCCGTCGTCGACGCCCGTGTAGATCCGGCCTTCGCCGTCGACCACGACGTCCTCCGGGCCGTGCCCGTTGACCGGGATGACCGTGACCTCGCCGAACCGCATCAACCGCTCCTAACGGTAGGTGAGCAGCCGCGCCGCGGCCGCCTCGAAGTGCGGGTGTTCGTTGAACGAAAGCAGTGTGACACCGCCGCGCCCGGAAACCAGCTTCGTGATGCCGCCGTTGACCGTGACGCGGTTGAGCTTGAGCAGCCCGGTTTCGGGGGTCCCCAGCAGCAGCCCGCACAGCGTGGCGATCACCCCGCCGGAGGTGAACACGACCGCGTGCTCCCCCTTGCCCAGTGACGCCACGAGGTCCGAGAGCGCGTCCCGGCAACGCGCGAGGAACGCCGGCCACGTCTCGGCGCACGGCCCGCCGGAGCCGGCCGACGTCCACGCCGTCAGCGCCGCGTCCAATACCCCTTGGTAAGCCCGGGAATCCTCCTGCGGCGCGCCGCCCGCGTGGTGCCGCGCGATGTCGACGTGGTCGTACTCGTTCCAGCGCGGGTCCTCGACCACCGGGGCGTCGAGGCCGAGCACCTTCAGCGCCGTCGCCGCGGTGTCGCGTTGCCGGGCCAGCGTGCCCGACCGGACCTGGCTGAAGGAAACGCCGCGCCGCAGCAGTTCCGCACCGACCACAGTGGACTGCTCGAAGCCCTGTGGCGACAGCGCGTCGTAGTCGGCCGCGCCGAACGACGCCTGGCCGTGCCGGACCAGGTAGATCGCGCCCACCTACACACTCCCCTTCGCGATGATCTCCCGGCAGCGCCAGTCGAGGTACCCGACGAACTGCCAGAAGTCCTTGAACGCCGGGTTGCGGGTGGCGCCGTCGACGTAGCGCCGGTAGAGCTGCTGGAGCACGGCGGCGAGCCGGAACAGGCCGTAGACCTCGTAGAACCGCCAGTCGCCGATCGTGAGCCCGGTCTTCTCGGCGTAACGCGCGACGAACTCTTCGCGCGTGAAGATGCCGGGCAGGTGGGTCGGCTGACGGCGGCTGGCCTGCATGACGTCGTCGTCGCCGGCCTGCACCCAGTAGGCGAGCATGCTGCCCAGCTCCATCAGCGGGTCGCCGAGCGTGGCCATCTCCCAGTCGAGCACGCCGGTGATGTTCAACGTCGACGCGCCGTCGAGGACCAGGTTGTCGAGCCGGTAGTCGTTGTGGATCAGGCAGATCTTCACTTCGGCGGGCTGGTTCGAAGCCAGCCACGAGCGCACTTCGGCGAAGTCGCCGACGTTGTCCGTGCGCGCCGCGACGTACCGGTCCGACCAGCCGCGGATCTGCCGCTCGACGTACCCCGTGCCCTTGCCGAGGTCGCTCAACCCGGCTCGTTCGACGTCGACGGCGTGCAGGTCGACGAGCCGGTCGACCACCTTGCCGGACAGCTCGCGCGCCTGCTCCGGGGTCAGCGTCATGCCCTCGGGCAGGTTGCCGCGCAGGATGAGGCCGTCGAGCTTCTCCATGACGTAGAAGTCGCCGCCGAGCACGGCCGGGTCGTCGCCGAAGGCCAGCATCCGCGGCACGTACGGGAACACCGGCTTGAGGGCGTGCTGCACGCGGTACTCGCGCCGCATGTCGTGCGCCGACGCCGCTTTGTGCCCGGCCGGCGGGCGGCGCAGGATCAGCTCGCGGTCCGGGTAGCTCAGCAGGTACGTCAGGTTCGACGCGCCGCCGGGGAACTGCCGGACGGCCGGCGGCTCGGCGCCGAGGCCCTCGACCTTCGCGGACAGCCATTCGTGCACCGCGACGGCGTCGAAGGCGTCTTCCTCGCGCACCTCGACGGTGGTCACGCGAACTTCCTCAGAATCCACGCCGGCACGACGCGCATGGCGAGGCTCAGCGGCACCCACGGCCACGCCGGGACGTAGGCCCGCGCCCGCTCGGCCTCGACCGCCTTGACCAGCGCTCGCGCCCCGCTCTCGGCCTTGGCCAGCAGCGGGTTCCGGCCGATGCGGTCGTTCATCTCCGACTCGATGTACCCGGGCCGGATGTCGGTGACGGTGATGCCCTTGCGCTTGAGCTCCAGCCGGGTGCCGTCGACGAACGCCGAGATCCCGGCCTTCGAAGCGGCGTACGCGGTAAGGTTGCCCGGCAGGCCGCGGATCGCGCTGAACGACGAGACGACGGCGAGGTGCCCGGCGCCCTGCGCGCGGAAGATCCCGGCGGCGGCTTCGATCTGGGCGGCGGCCGCGACGAAGTTGACCTCGAGGGTCTGCCGGTTGGCGTCGAAGCGGCCCTTCCCGACCGGCTGGCCCTTGCCGAGCCCGGCGTTCACGATCACCCGGTCGAGGGACCCCAGCTCTTCCCGGAACTCCTCGAAAACGGTGAAGACGCTGTCGTGGTCGGTGACGTCGAGCTTGCGCGTGACGACCTTGATCCCGGGGTTCGCCGCGGTCAGCTCGGCGGCCAGCTTTTCGAGCCGGTCGGTGCGCCGCGCGCACAACGCGAGGTTGCGCCCCTTCGCGGCGAACTGGCGGGCCATGCCTTCGCCCAAGCCGCTGCTCGCGCCCGTGATCAGGATGTTCTTGCGGAGCGTCATGCCGGGGATGCTACCCGGAAGTAATAAGACCGGTGGCCCGGCGCTGGGGGCGTCGCCGGGCCACCGGTCATCGCGCGGCCACCCCGGCCGGTCGCACAACGCGGCCGGGTGAGCCGGAGCCGTTGTCCACGGCTTCTTCGCCGGCGCCCGGATGGGCCGTGAGGGGGAGGCGGTGCCACCGGCGCAGGCAAGGTCATACAAGCGCGTCCGCCCAGGCCGGGGCAATGGTTCACAGTTGCCAGTACTAGCCCGTTCGGCCGGGTGGGCGCGCGCCCGGCGGTCAGTGGCAACCCGGGCGAACAGGGACGCGGTCGACCGGATAAATCCTGCTAACGTGCTCCGTGTCGGGGATCGTCGGGGGACGGCACGGGGCGGGTCGGATCAGCAATGGCGGGCAGCACGGCCGGTGACGGCCACGAAGGTGGGCGCACCGCGTTCGCCACCCAGCTGCGCGCGGCCATCGCCACCAGCGGGCTGTCGCTCGACCGGATCCAGGCGCGGCTGCGGGCCCGCGGGGTGGTCGTCAGTGTCACCGCCCTCAGCTACTGGCAGTCCGGCAAGCGGCAGCCGGAGCGGCAGAGCTCGCTCTCGGCGGTGCGCACGCTCGAAGAGATCCTCGACGTCCCCGCCGGCGCCCTGCTCGGGCTGCTGCCCCCGCCGCGGCCGCGCGGCGGCGCCGGGAAGCGCCCGGCCGAGCCGATGGCGTTCCCGCGTGAGGTGCTGCAGCCGCTGCTGGACAAGGTCGGCGCGCCGGACGCGCTCGAGCACCAGCACCCGCTGAAGCTGGTCGGGCTGCACGACCGGTGCGAGATCGCCGCGGACGGCGGCCAGCGCGCGGTCACCGCGCGGGCGGTGTTCCAGGCCGCCGCGGACGGCCAGGACCGCTGGCTGCTCGTCTACACCCAGGACGACCCGGCGGCCGGCCCGCCGGAGCTGCACGCCGTGCGCAACTGCCGCGTCGGCCGCGCGGAGGTCGACGAGGCGCACGGCCTGATCGTCGCCGAACTGCTCTTCGGCCAGCCGATCGACCGGGGTGAGACGCACCTGATCGAGTACACGCTGACCAACAGCGGGCCGCCGTACCCGGAGTGCCGCAACACGCACTACCGCGAGTTCCGGCGGCCGGTGCGGGAGTACCTGCTGGAGGTCCGGTTCGCGCCGGGCACCGCGCCCGAGCGCTGCTGGCAGTACTCCCGCAACGGCTCGACCGGCTCCCTCAGCCGCCGCCCGCTGAAGCTCGACGGCGGGGACGGCGTGCACGCGGTGGCGCTGGACTTCGGCCCCG
Source organism: Amycolatopsis sp. NPDC104819 (assembly GCF_055583145.1). Lineage (NCBI taxonomy): Bacteria > Bacillati > Actinomycetota > Actinomycetes > Pseudonocardiales > Pseudonocardiaceae > Amycolatopsis > Amycolatopsis sp. NPDC104819. The sequence continues at coordinate 73,483 of NZ_JBVJON010000014.1, forward strand.
GCGTCTTCGGCATCGACTGGGACTGAGCGCCCGCCGTCAGCCGGAGGTCGCGGTAGCGGTCCGGGAGGGTCATGAATGACTCATTCATGACCTCTGACGAGGTGAATGAGTCATTCACGACATCGCAGCGGCTTGCCGGTCACGTTCGCCCCGACTTTGCCGGGACCCTGGTCAGGTCAGGTGGGGCGCGGCGACCGTGGCGAGCTCGGTGCGGTTCGCGATGCCCAGCTTGGCGTAGACGTGCGCGAGGTGCGTCTTCACCGTGCCGCGGCTCATGAACAGGCGCCCGGCGATCTCGGGGTTGCTGCAGCCCGTCGCGGCGAGCTTCACGACCTCCAGCTCCGTCGGCGTCAGGCTGCCCCAGCCACTCGACAAGCGGCCGCGCGCACCCCGCGTCCGGCGCACGAACGCGACGACGTCGTCGAGCCCCATCGGCGCCTCTTCCGTGGCGAGCCCGAGCCCGGTGAGCTCGGCCTGTTCCCCCGCCCGACGCGGGAAACCCAGCTCGGCCCGGGCCCGGTCCGCCGACACGAGCACCCTGGCGGCGTCTCCCGGTCGTCCGGTGCGGGCGAGGAGGACGGTGAGCGCGTCGAGGCTCGCCAGGACACCCAGCCGGAGGCCGTGGTCGAGGCGCAGCGTCAACGCCTCGTGGTGCAGCTCCGCGGCCTGCTCCGGCTCGGCCAGGTGCCCCTGCTGGTCGAGCGCGTCGGCCAGGGACGACGGCAGCGACCACCCGCGCGTCAGCTCGACGGCGGTGGCCAGCACTTCAGCGGCTTCCTCGGTGCGGCCCAGCGCGCGCAACAGGGCGCCGCGCTCGGCCAGTCCCTGCGACGCCAGGTACGTCCCCGGCACGGCTTCACGCTCGAACCAGCGCGCGGCCTCCTCGTGGTCGCCGCGACGCCAGTGCAGCTCCCCCATCACCTGCGCCATGCCGGGCACAAAAACGTCTCCGGCGGTCTCGAGCAGCCGCAGAAACGGCTCCATCACACGGAACCCGGCCTCGTCGTCACCGGCGAAGCAGTGCACCAGCGCAAGCCGGCTCAGCGTGGTGTTGACGCGGTGGAAGTCCCCGAGCGGTGCGGCCACCGCCACCGCCTCCTCGGCGAGCTCTCGCGCCCGCGGCAGGTCGGCCCCGGCGAGCGCGATGCCGGACCGGACACTCAGGACGGTCGAGCCGAGCCCGCGGTCACCCCGGCGAAGCAGCCCTTCGGCCGCTTCGGCGAGCAGGGGCGCGGCTTCGTCGTGACGGCCGCGCGCGAACTGGATGATTCCTCGCAGCATCAACGCACTGTCGCGCGCGAAGCCGTCTTCGGCGGCTTCGGCCACCTTTTCCGCTTCGGCGGCGAGATCCTCAGCGGCGTCGAAGTCGGTGTAGAGGTGACCGAGCGCGGTGAGCGAAAGGCAACGCGCGCGAAGGCTCGCTTCGCCGAGTTCGGTGGCCAGTTCCAGGCCTTGCCGCGCGGCTTCGAGGTCGAACGGCGCGGTCGTGTCGGCGACCAGGCCCATCCCGGTGAACAGCCGCGCCTGCAGCGGCGACCGCTCGTCCGGGCGTCGCGCCACCGCGCGCTTCAGGTACGCCAGGCCCTCGTGCCCCCGCCCCCGCAGGTTCCACAGCCACGCGACGGCGGCGGCGAGCCGGCGGCCACGATCGGGATCTTCCCGCGTCAGCCCCCATTCCAGGGCCGCGCGCAGGTTGTCGCGCTCGGGTTCCACCCGGGCCCGCCAGGCGTCCTTGTCCCGGTCCAGATCGGGCTCGGCGGCCTCGGCGAGCGCGAGGTAGTTGTCCAGGTGGCGCTCGCGGACGGCGTCGGCCTCGCCCGCCTCGGCGAGGCGGACCGCCGCGTACTCGCGCAACGTCTCCAGCAGCCGGTACCGCCCGTCCTCGGCGACCACGAGGGACTTGTCCACCAGCCGGCCCAGCGCGGGCAGCGCGGCCGGGCCGCCGGCCGCGTCCAGGGTGAACCCGCCGGCGAACACCGCGAGCCGCCGGAACACCGCGCGGTCGCCGTCGTCGAGCTGGTCGTGGCTCCACGCGATCGAGGCTTCGAGCGTCCGCTGCCGCTCCGGGACGCCGCGCGGGCCGCGGGTGAGCAGGGCGAACCGGTCGCCGAGCCCGGCGTCGATCTGGTGCGGGGTAAGGGTTCCCAGCCACACGGCGGCGAGCTCGACGGCCAGCGGGATGCCGTCGAGGCGAGTGCAGACCGACCGGACGGCGACCGCGCTCGAAGTGTCCAAAGTGAACAGGGGACGCACCGCGCCCGCGCGTTCGACGAACAGCGCGACAGCCTCCTCGACGGCCAGCGGCGGCACCCGCCACACCGTCTCCCCCGGCACGCCGAGCGGCTCCCGGCTGGTCGTCAGCAGCGCGACCTCGGGACAAGACCGGAGCAGTTCGACGGCGACGTCCGCGACGCCGTCGAGGGCCTGCTCGCAGTTGTCGAGGCAGAGCAGCACCCGCCGGTCGCGCAGCTCGGTCGCGACCGACCGCGCGGCGCCCGCGTGCGGCTCCACCGGCACCCCGAGGGTGGCGGCGACCAGCTCGGCGACGGCGTCCCGTCCGGTGACGGTGTCCAGCTCGACCCACCACACGCCGTCCGGCCAGCGGGGCGCGGCCGCGGCGGCGACCTGCGCGGCCAGCCGCGTCTTGCCGCTGCCGCCCGGACCGGCCAGCGTGACAAGCCCGCCGCCGGCCAGCCGCCGCCGGACGTCCGCGGTCTCGGCCGCGCGCCCGACGAACCCGGTCAGCTGCACCGGCAGGTTGTTCGGCACGGCGTCGAGCGAACGCAGCGGCGTGGGTGTCCCGCCGAGCTGAAAGATCCGCTCGGGCGCGGTGAGGTCGGCCAGCCGGTGCACCCCGAGGTCGTGCAGGGTGACGGCCTCCTCGAACGCCGCCGCGGCGCGCGCCGAGACGAGCGTCCGGCCGTCGGCCAGCTCCCGCAGCAGCTCGCACCGCCGGACGGCGGGCCCGGTCGGCGTGCCGTCTTCGCGGACCAGCGCTTCGCCGGTGTGCAGGGCGGCCGGCCCCTCGGTCACCGCCGCGAGCGCCTCTTCGGGCGTCGCGAAGGCGAGCGGGGGCGCGTCGCCGGCGCACAGGATGGTCACCGTGCCGGCGGGGAAGAGGTTCGGTTCGGTCATGGCCCGGCCAGTCTGCCAGCGGATCTCGGCCAGGTGGCAGATGTCCCGGAAAGCCGCGGCTGCGACCTTCGGAGCGTGGACACCTTCGAAGAGCTGCTGGCCCGCTGGCGCGACGCCGAGGCCCGCGGTGACCCCGGTGCGCTGGCGTCCCTGCTGGCCGACGGCTTCCGCGGGGACGGCCCGGCCGGCGTGGTGCTCGACCGGGACACCTGGCCGGCCCACGCCCCGGCGGGCGCGTTCCGGTGGAGCCGCCTGCAGGTGACCCCGACGGTCGGCGTCGCGACCGGACGCCGAGACGGCGCCGCGTGCACTGTCGTCGCCGAGCGCCGCGAAGGACGCTGGCGGATCGTCAACGTCCAGCGCGGCTCATGACAGCTTGGTGCGCAGCACCTTTCCGGTCGCGTTGCGCGGCAGCTCGTCCAGGAACTCGACGTCGCGGGGCACCTTGTAGCGCGCGAGGTTCGCCTTGACGTACTCGCGGACCGTGTCGACGTCGAGGTCGGAGCCCTCGGCCCGCACCACGAACGCCTTGAGCCGCTGGCCGAACTCCGGGTCGTCGATGCCGACCACCGCCGCCTCGAGCACGTCCTCACGCTCGACCAGCAGGTTCTCCACCTCGATGGGGAACACGTTCTCGCCGCCGGAGACGATCATCTCGTCGTCGCGGCCGTCGATGAACAGCAGGCCGTCTTCGTCGAAGTGGCCGACGTCGCCGCTGGAGAGCAGGCCGTCGATGATCTCCTTGTGGCGGCCGTCGGTGTACCCGCCGAAGCTGAGGCCGCTGCCGACGAACACCCGCCCGGTCACGTTCGGCTCGGTGACGCGGCCGCCGTTCTGGTCGTAGAGCGCCACCTTGCAGCCGACCGGCGCGCGGCCGACCGTGCCCGGCGCCTTCGCCCAGTCCGCCGGTGTCGCGACGGTGGCCACGGCGACCTCGGTCGAGCCGTAGAGGTTGTGCACGACCGGGCCGAACGCCTCGTTGGCGCGGTTGCCGAGGTCCGGCGACAGTGCCGAGCCGGCGACGAAGATGATCCGCAGCGACGAGGTGTCGTACTTCTCGCGGACCTCCTTCGGGAGGTCGACGATGCGCTGCAGCATCGTCGGCACCAGGACGAGCGCGGTGCAGCGGTGCTCGGCGACCCCGCGCAACGTCTCTTCCGGGCTGAACTTGCGGCGCATCACGACCTTCGAGCCGAGCGCGAAGGACAGGATGAACTGCGACAGGCCGGTGCCGTGGAACAGCGGCGCGCCCATGTACGTCGCTTCGTTGGAGCGCAGCGGGATCCGGTCGAGGAACTGCGCCGAGGCCAGCGCCGAGGTGTGCGGCCGCGGCGCGCCCTTCGGGGTGCCGGTGGTGCCGCTGGTCAGCAGCACAAAACCGCCCGGCTTGGCCGGCGCGGGCCACGGCCGGTCGTCGGTGCTGGCGATGATCTCGGACAGCACCGGCACGGCCCGGTCGCTCAGGTCGCTGTCGGCGTCGACCCAGGCGAGGTAGCGGTCGACGTCCGCCGGGATGGCGTCGAGCAGGCCGGTGAACTCCTGGTCGTACACGAGCGCGGTGACACCCTCGCGCTTGGCGACGTCGGCCAACTGCGGCTTGGCGAAGCCGGTGTTCATCAGCAGCAGGCGGACGCCGAGCTTGCCGGACGCGGCCATGGTGAGCACCAGGCCGCGGTGGTCGCGGCAGAGCGCGGCGACGACCTGGCCGGGCTTGATCCCACGCTGCGACCAGGCCCTGGCCAGCGCGTTCGACTGGTCGTCGAGCTGCTTGTAGGTGAGCGGGCCGAGCTCGTCGACGATGCCGACGGCGGTCGGGTCGCGGCGCGCGGAGATGTGGTTGGCGCCGGCGAACGGGCCGAACTTCCGGAGCGCGACCAGGGAGCGGACCCCTTCGTCGAGTCTGGGGAAGGGAACGAGGCCGGCACGGCGCATGACGTCGACGCTGCGGGCCGTCTCGGCCACCTTGTCCGCCACTTGCGTGGCGAGCGCGACCAGCCTCATCCAGGCACCTCCGTTGCTGCGGGAAGAGAGCCCATGCCGACGGCACGGCGTACCGGCGGTATGGGGGCTACTGGAGAGTAAACCAAGCCCGCCGGGAACGCACCAGCCGCGACGGCTCCGAAACTGTCGGTGGTGGTCGGCACAATGTCTTCGTGCAGGTGATCGCCGGGCGGGAGGAGGACGGGAGCTTCACCGTGCGCTCGCCGTCCTCGACGGTGGACAGCCTGGACGAGGCCGGGTTCGCCGAGGTGGCCCGGGAGCTGGAGGCGTCGCTGCGGCCGCGCTGGGTGTTCCCGTCGGCCGAGCTGCTGTACCCGGTGCTGGTCGCGGCCGGGGTGCGGGTGCAGCGCTGTTACGACGTCGCGCTGGCGGAGGGGCTGCTGCTGGCGTACGAGGGGCGGGAGGGCGAGTCGCGGAGCCTGCTCGCCGCCTGGGCCAGGGCGAACGGCGAGGAGGCGCCGGTCGACTCGGTGGCCGTCGAGCTGGCGCAGCCGACGCTGTTCGACACGCGGGCCCCGACGCTGCCCGAGGGCGTGACGGTCGTCACGGCGGTCCAGCGGGTGCTAGCGGAGCAGGACCGGCGGGTCGCCGCGGCCGAGCACCCGGAGCGGCTGCGGCTGCTGCTGGCCGCGGAGTCGGCGAGCGCGCTGGCCGCGGTGGAGATGTCGGCCGACGGCCTGCCGTGGCGAACCGACCTGCACGAGGAGCTGCTGGCGTCGCGCCTGGGCCCGCGGGTGCGCCCCGGCGAGCGGCCGAAGGCGCTGGTGGAGCTGGCGGCGAAGATCAGCGAGGCGTTCGGCGGGCGGCCGGTCAACCCGGACTCGCCGCCGAGCGTCGTGCGGGCGCTGGCGCGCGCCGGGATCGAGGTGCCCTCGGCGCGGAAGTACTTCCTGAAGGGCGTCGACCACCCCGCGGTCGGGCCGTTGCTGGAGTACAAGGAGCTTTCGCGGCTGTACACGGCGAACGGCTGGGCGTGGCTCGACGAGTGGGTCGCCGCCGGCCGGTTCCGCCCGCACTACGTCGTCGGCGGGGTGGTGTCCGGGCGCTGGGCGAGCCGGGGTGGCGGGGCGCTGCAGATCCCGAAGGTGCTGCGGACGTGCGTGCGCGCGGACCCGGGCTGGAAGCTGGTGGTCGCCGACGCGGCGCAGCTGGAGCCCCGGGTGCTCACGGCGTTGTCGGGCGACCGGCGCCTCGCCGACGTCGCGGCGGCGACGGACCTGTACGCCCGCCTTGGGGAGGCGCTGTTTTCCGGCGCCCGCTGGGTCCCGTTGTCCCCGGACGACGACCGCGACGACCGGGCGCGGGCGAAGATCGCGATGCTGTCGGCGATGTACGGCGGCACGTCCGGCGAGGCGGGGCCGTTGCTGGGGCTGCTGCGGCAGCGGTTCCCGGACGCGGTCGCGTACGTGGAGCACGCGGCCCAGGCGGGCGAGCGCGGCGAACGCGTCCGGTCTCGGCTGGGCCGGACGTCCCCGGCGCCGTCGGCGGCGTGGCGCGAGCTGACCGGCGGGCTGGCCTCGGACGAGGCGGCGGAGCTGAAGGCCCGCCGGGCGTCCCGCGGCTGGGGCCGGTTCACGCGCAACTTCGTCGTCCAGGCGAGCGCGGCCGACATGACGGCGGTGCTGCTGGCGACGTTGCGGCAGCGCCTCCCGGCCCCGGCCCACCTGGTGTTCTTCCAGCACGACGAGGTCATCGTGCACACCCCGGCCGAGCTGGCCACCGAGGTGACCGAGTCCATTGTGGACAGCGTGACGGCGGCGGCGAGGATGTTGTTCGGCCCGGCGTGCCCGGTCAGGTTTCCGCTGCACATCGCCCCGGTCGACACCTACGCCGACGCGAAGTGAGCCGCTTTTCGGTACCCTCGGCACGGATGATCGACTACGGGCTCGACCTTTCCGCGGTGGACCGTGACCTGGCACTGCCCGGCCTGGTGGCCGAGGGCGACGAGCTGGACGAGCTCGTCTCGGCAGAGCCCGACTGGACCCGCCCCACGCCGGCGGCGGGCTGGACGATCGCCCACCAGATCGCCCACCTCACAGCGGCCGACGCGAACCTGCTGATCGCCCTCCGGACTCCGGAGGCTTTCGACGAAGTCCCGAAGGATGCGGACATCGACGCCGCCGAGGGCGCGGCCCGGCCTCGTGAGGCGCTGCTGGAGTCCTGGCGAGCCGGTCGGGCCGAGGTGGCGGCGGCACTGCGGGACGTGCCATTGGAGAAGGCGTCCCCCTGGTTCGGTTCCCAGGCGACGGCAAGGCTGATGGTGCCGCTGCGGCTGATGGAGACATGGGCGCACGGGCAGGACATCTTCGACACGCTGGGTGTCCCGCACCAGCCGTCCGAGCGCCTGCGGGATGTGGCGTCCCTCGGCGTGGAGGGGCGGACGTTGTCGTTTTACGCCGCTCAGCTGCCTCTTCCGGGGGAGCCGTTCCGCGTCGAGCTGACCGGGCCTGGTGGTGAGTCCTGGGCGTGGGGGCCGGAAGATGCTGCGCAACGGGTCCGGGGTAGTGCGGTGGATTTCTGTTTGAGGGTCACTCACCGCCGTGCGCTGGCTGACACCGGCCTCACCGCGGTGGGCGATGATGCGGCGAAGTGGCTGGAAATCGCCCGGGTCTTCCTCTGACAAACGCAATGCCGGGAGTAAGCGCGACGGCGAATCCGGTTCTCGGCGCCTCATCGATCACGCGTGACGCCTCCGTCATCACTGACCACATGGCGGACGGCCGGGCCATTCCTTCGGCCTAGAAGACCTCGCAATGCGTGAGACCGAGGAATCCCCGGAACCGCGCATCTCAACCGTCCAGCGCTATCGTGTCCCGAATCCAGCCGACTAAGTTCGATGCATATGGCGAAGAAAACCACCAAAAAAGTGCTGGCGAGCCTTTGGGGATACCTGCTGCTGGTCGTGGTGGTCTGGCTGTGGTTCCTGCCGTCGATCGGACCCGGCGTGATAGCGGTCCTCTCGGGGCTGGTGGCACTATACAGCCTCTTCCAGGCCCCGATGTGGTGTTGCGCGGAGAACCGCAATGGCCAGCTGTGCCGCAACAACGCCTACGGCATCCTGATGGGCTGCCACCTTCGGCATCACAAATGGCAGAAGATCAAGATGGCGGTCCGGCAGCAGTACTGGGGCCGGCTCGGACGACGGGTGTTCAGCAGCGTCGGCGGGCAGGCCGCGACCTTCTCCGCCTTTGCCGGCATGGCGTCCGCGTGCGTGGCCACCGTGACACTCATCGCCAAATGACTGTCACCGTAAGCGCGCTAGGCCAAAGCGTCGTCAATCGCCTTCGTGATCCGCTTCACCGACACCGGACGAGCCGTCCCCAGCGTCTGGGCGAAGAACGAAACCCGCAGCTCCTCGATCATCCACCGCACCTCGCGCAACGCGGGCGAAGACGTCCCCGGCGGCAGCGAAGCCACCGCGTCCGAGTACTCCGCCGTCACCCACGCGACGTCCGCCGTGCGCTGCAGATCGCGGGTCGGCTCGGAAACCAGCTTCTCCAACCGGCGCGAGATCCCCTGGAGGTACCGCACCACGTTCCGCAACCGCGACGCACCGGTCGCCGTCACGAAGCCCGGATATACCAAGCCCGCCAGCTGAGCTCGGATGTCCGCCAGGGACTCCGCCGGCCCGCGTGTCGACGGCAGGGCCACCTCGACGTCGTTCGCCGCGCGGAGGATCTTCTCCACGTCCGTCAGTACCGCCAGGACCTCCGGGTGCAGGCCCGCCCGGACCTTCTCCAGCAGCACCTTGAACCCGGTCTCGTCGAACACCGGGCCGCCGCCGGCCGTCATCAGGGCGTCCACCGCGCAGTCGACGCAGTCCTCGAGCAACGCCGCCACACTGCCGTGCGGGTTCCTGTTCAGCACCAGCTTCGACGAGTTGGACAGCGACCGCGTGATGAACTTCATCGGCGAGTTCAGGTTGAGCCGCAGCATCCGGCGCGTGCCCGCCCACATCGCGTGCTCCTGCTGCGCCGGGGTGTCCAGCAGCCGCACCGCCACCGACGCGCCTTCGTCCACCAGTGCCGGGTACGCCTTGACGTCGTGGCCGCGCTGCGTCGACTCGAACACCCGGGGCAGCGCGCCGAACGACGGTTTGGTCAGCCCGGCCTTCTCCAGCGTGTTGGCCGCCTTCGAAATCGTCGCCCGGACCTTCGGGGCCAGCTGCCGCCGCAAAGCCGCGACGTCCTTGCCCTCGGCCACGCGCTTGCCGCGCTCGTCCACCACCCGGAACGTCATCTTCAGGTGCTCCGGCACCGAAGAAAGGTCCCAGTCCGCATAGGGCACCGTCACCCCACGCAGCGCGCGCAGCTCGCGGCCCAGCACCTCCAGCAGCGGACCGTCCGAAGGGGACACTCGCGAAAGGACGTCCCGGGCCGTGTCGGGCGCCGGGACGAAGTTGCGCCGCACCGCCTTCGGCAACGACTTGATCAGCTGCGTGACCAGCTCGGCGCGCAGCCCCGGCACCTGCCAGTCGAAGCCGTCCTCGGTGACCTGGTTCAGCACCGGCAGCGGGACGTGCACCGTGACGCCGTCCGCGTCCGCGCCCGGCTCGAACTGGTAGGTCAGCGGGAAGACCTGCGTGCCCTGCGTCCACGAGTCCGGGTAGTCCCCCTCGCGGACGCCGCCCGCGGACTCGTTGATGAGCATGGACTTCTCGAACGACAGCAGGTCGGGGTCCGTGTGGCGCGTCTTCTTCCACCACGTGTCGAAGTGGCGCACCGAAACCACGTCCGCCGGCACACGGGCGTCGTAGAACTCGTACAGCGTCTGATCGTCGACGAGGATGTCGCGCCGCCGCGCCCGGTTCTCGAGGTCCTCGACCTCTTCCAGCAGCGCGCGGTTCTCGGCGAAGAAGTGGTGCCGCGTCTGCCAGTCACCCTCGACCAACGCGTGCCGGATGAACAGCGCACGCGCCATCTCCGGGTCGATCCGCCCGTAGTTGACGCGGCGGTCGGCGATCAGCGGGACGCCGTAGAGCGTCACCCGCTCGGTCGCCATCACCGCGCCCTGCTTGCGTTCCCAGTGCGGCTCGGAGTAGTTCCGCTTGACGACGTGCCCCGCCAGCGGCTCGACCCACTCGGGTTCGATCCGGGCGTTCACCCGCGCCCACAGCCGTGACGTCTCGACGAGCTCGGCCGACATCACGAACCGCGGCTGCTTCTTGAACAGCGCCGACCCCGGGAAGACGCCGAAGCGGGCGCCGCGCGCGCCCAGGTAGTCGCCCTTCGCCGGGTCCTTGAGCCCGATGTGCGAGAGCAGCCCGGCGATCAGCGACGTGTGCACGCGCTGCGGGTCGGCCGGGGTCGTGTTCAGCGAGATGCCGAGCGGCTTGGCCAGCTGACGCAGCTGGCTGAAGATGTCCTGCCACTCGCGCAGCCGCAGGTAGTTGAGGTACTCGGTGCGGCACATCCGGCGGAACTGGTTGCCGGACAACGCCTTCTGCTGCTCCGAGACGTACTCCCAGAGGTTCAGGTAGGCCAGGAAGTCCGACGTCGGGTCGGCGAACCGCGCGTGCTGCTGGTCGGCCGCCTGCTGCTTCTCCGCCGGCCGTTCGCGCGGGTCCTGGATGGACAGTGCCGCGGCGATGATCATCACTTCGCGGACGCACCCGTTGCGCGCGGCCTCCAGCACCATCCTGCCCATCCGCGGGTCGACGGGCAGCTGCGCGAGCTTGCGGCCGGTGTCGGTGAGCCGCCGGTCGGACGAGCTGACGCTGTCGAACGCGCCCAGCTCCTGCAGCAGCCCGACGCCGTCGGTGACCTGGCGGCGGTCCGGCGGCTCGACGAACGGGAACGCCGCGATGTCGCCCAGCCCCAGCGACGTCATCTGCAGGATGACCGACGCGAGGTTGGTCCGCAGGATCTCCGGGTCGGTGAACTCCGGCCGCGCCTCGAAGTCCTCTTCGGAGTAGAGCCGGATGCAGATGCCGTCGGAGGTGCGGCCGCAGCGGCCCTTGCGCTGGTTCGCCGACGCCTGTGACACCGGCTCGATCGGCAGCCGCTGCACCTTGGTGCGGTGGCTGTAGCGCGAGATGCGCGCGGTGCCCGGGTCGACGACATACTTGATGCCCGGCACGGTCAGCGACGTCTCGGCGACGTTGGTCGCGAGCACGACGCGGCGTCCGGTGTGCTGCTGGAACACCCGGTGCTGGTCGGCCGCGGACAGGCGCGCGTAGAGCGGGAGGACCTCGGTGTTGCGCAGGTTCGCGCGGTTGAGCACGTCGGCGGTGTCGCGGATCTCGCGTTCGCCGGAGAGGAACACCAGGACGTCGCCCGGGCCCTCGGCGCACAGCTCCTCGACGGCTTCGAGGATGCCCTGCGTCTGGTCGCGCTCGTCGTCCCCTTCGGGGTCGTCCGGGTCGACGAGCGGCCGATAGCGCGTCTCGACCGGGTAGGTCCGGCCGGAGACCTCGACGATCGGCGCGTCGTCGAAGTGCTTCGAGAACCGTTCCGGGTCGATGGTCGCCGAGGTGATGATCACCTTGAGGTCGGGACGCCGCGGCAGCAGCTGCTTGAGGTAGCCGAGGATGAAGTCGATGTTGAGGCTGCGCTCGTGGGCCTCGTCGATGATCAGCGTGTCGTACTGGCGCAGCGAGCGGTCGGTCTGGATCTCGGCCAGCAGGATGCCGTCGGTCATCAGCTTGACCAGCGTGTCCTGCCCGGACTGGTCGGTGAACCGCACCTTGTAGCCGACGGTGTCACCCAGCTCGGTCTTCAGCTCGCTCGCGATCCGGTCGGCGACCGTGCGGGCGGCGAGGCGCCGCGGCTGCGTGTGCCCGATCTGGCCGCGGATGCCGCGGCCGAGCTCGAGGCAGATCTTCGGCAGCTGGGTGGTCTTGCCGGAGCCGGTCTCCCCCGCGACGATCACGACCTGGTGCGCGGCGATGGCCGCGCCGATCTCGTCCTTGAGCTTGCTGACCGGCAGCTCTTCGGGGTACTCGATCTTGGGCACGCTTTCGCGGCGCGACTGGATGCGCAGCTCGGCCTTTTCGACGTCGGCGGAGATCTGCGCGAGGGCGGCGTCACGATCGCGCGCCTTGCGGGCGCCGTCGAGCCGCCGGCGCAGCCGCTGCTCGTCGCGCGGCATCAGCTCGGGCAGGCGCGCACGCAGCGCTTCGAGGGGGGATGGCGTGGACATACTTGGACCAAGGATAGCCGTGGGTGACGACGCGGGCCTCCGAATATCCCCGCCGCGTGACCGGGCCCACCGCCCGGCGGGTCAGGTGCGCTGGAGGGAGTCCGGGCCGAGGTCGGCCAGGGTGCGGTGACCGGACAGCCCCATCGTGAGGTCGAAGTCGGCCAAGAGGCTCCGCAGCACGTGGCGGACGCCGTCCTCGCCCGCGTGGGCCAGGCCGTACACCCACGGGCGCCCCACCAGCACCGCCCGGGCGCCCAGGGCCACCGCCTTCAGCACGTCCGCTCCCGTGCGGACGCCCGAGTCGAACAGCACCTCCAGCCGGTCGCCGACCGCCGCGACGATGCCCGGCAGCATCTCCAGCGCGCCGACCGCGCCGTCGACCTGGCGGCCGCCGTGGTTCGACACCACGATCCCGTCCATGCCGGCCTCGGCCGCGCGGCGCGCGTCGGCGACGTGCTGGATGCCCTTCAGCACGATCGGGCCGTCCCAGTGCTCCCGCAGGAACGGCAGCTGGTCCCACGTCCGGTCGGTGCCGGTGATCATCCCGATCCAGCGCAGGATCGCCGTGCCGCGGTCCTCCTCCGGCGTCTTCTCCAGCTGGGAGAGGAACACCGGGTCGGTGAACGGCACGGCCAGCCCCTCACCCTGCAGGAACGGCAGGTACGACTGGTCCAGATCGGACGGTCGCCAGGCCAGCGTCCACGTGTCGAGCGTGACGACCAGCGCCGTGAAGCCGGCCTTCTTCGCCCGGGCCAGCAGGCTCGCGCAGACGTCCGGGTCGCCGGGCCAGTACAGCTGGAACCAGCGCGGGCCGTCGCCGTTGGCCGCGGCGACGTCCTCGATGCCGGTCGACGACGCCGTGGACAGCGTGAACGGCACGCCCACCGAAGCCGCGGCGCGGGCGGTCGCCGACTCCGCGTCCGGGTGGACGATCGACTGGACGCCGACGGGCGCGACGGCCACCGGGGCGGCCAGCCGGGTGCCGAGCACCGTGGTGGAGAGGTCGCGGTCGGTGGCGCCGGTCAGCATCCGCGGCACGACGCGCCAGCGGTCGAACGCCTCGCGGTTCGCGCGCGCGGTCGTGCCGGAGCCGGCCGAACCGGCGACGTAGGAGAACGGGCCGGGCGCCATGACCTCGCGGGCCGACGCTTCGAGCTTCGTCGCGTCGGTCGAGCACGGCGGCAGCACCCCACCGAGACCCTGCAGGTAGAGCTCGTTCTGGTAGCTGCCGAAGCGTTCGGTCACGTCTGCCTCCTCACGTTCGAGTCGGGACTGTACCCGCCGGTAACGACTCAAGCCGGGGCACGCCGCATCGGCTGCACCGGCGGGCCGCCGGGCGGGGTGAACGCGGGACCGTGGTCGCGGAACCCGAGCCGCCGGTAGAGCCGCGCGCTGTCCGGCGAGCTGGCCTCCAGGTAGGTCGACACCCCGTCGGCGTCGTAGCGGGCGAGGCCGTGGCTGACCAGCCGCGCGCCGAGGCCTTCGCGCTGCCGGGCGGGCCGGACGCCGATGAACTGCGCGTGCCAGTGCGGTTCCGGCGGCTCGCGCTCGGCCATCAGGCCGAGGAGCACACCCAGCCGTTCGAGCTCCGCCGGCTCGAGCCCGGCGACCGGGCCGTCTTCAGAGTCCTCGCCCGCTCGTGGTGTCCAGATCACCGCCGCCGAATGGTCGTCGGTCACGTCGACGCTGCCCGCCGCGAACCCGATGCCGAGCAGCTCGCGGAAGAACGCCGGGTGCGCGCCGGTGCGGCGGCGCTCGTCGCCGGGGAACACCCAGCGGCTGAGCGGGTCGTCCTGGAACGCCTCGACCAGGATCCCGAGCACGGTGTCCAGTTCGGACGGTGTGGCGGCCCGTACCCGCGTCACCGCGACGTCACCAGATCTTCGTCCTCCCGCAGCGGGCCGCCGATCCCCGCGTAGACCTCCGGACGCCGGGTGCGCAGCGCCTCGGCCCGCAGGAACCCGGCCAGGCCGGCCAGCACGAGCAGGCCCGGCAGCCCCCACCGCAGCCACGGGATCGCGCCGGCCGGGCCGAGCAGGACGTCGAAGTTGACGATGATCAGCACCAGGACCGCCGTGAGCGTCACGGCCGCGAGCGCCGGCGCGCCCACGCGCCGCCACCACGCCTCGCGCCCGGGGTGGCGGCGGAAGAACCCGATGACCGACAGCGAAACCGCGATCATGATGATCGTGACGCCGGTCGACGCGGTGACGCCGGTCCAGGTGAACAGGTCGGTGAACGGGTCCCGGCCGGCCAGCGCGAACACCGAGACGACGACCAGCGCGATCGTGGTCTGGACCAGCGAGCCGCCGATCGGCGCGCCGGTGCGCTTGCTCGTGCGGCTGAAGCCCTCGGGCAGCAGCCCTTCCCGGCCGAGCGCGAAGAAGTACCGCGCGACGGCGTTGTGGAAGCTCAGCAGCGCGGCGCACTGGCTGGTCATGAACAGCACGTACGCCACGTCGGCGAACACCGTGCCGACGTGCTGCGCGCCGAGCCCGAACAGCAGGCCGGGCCCTTCCGCCGCGGCCCGCTCGACGATGTGGTCCGGACCGGTCGCGACGGCCATCGCCAGCGACGACGCGATGTACAGCACCGCGGTCAGGCCGATCGCGATGAACGTCGCGCGCCCGACGGTCCGGCGGGGGTCGCGGCACTCCTCGCCGTAGGTCGCGGCGCCCTCGAAGCCGGTGAAAACCGCGATGGAGAAGGCAAAAACGGCGCCGACACCCGCGGTGAACAGGCTCGACGGCGAGAGCGGCGCCAGCGACACCGACCCGCCGGCCGGGTGGCCGAGCAACGCGACGTCGACGACCACGAGCACGGCGACCTCGAGCCCGAGCGCGACGCCGAGGACCTTCGCGTTGAGGTCGATCCGCAGCACCCCGCCCGCGCCGACGACGAGCACCATCAGCAGCGCGACCGGCCACCACGGCACGCTCAGCCCGAACACCGTGTCGAGCCACGTGGAGACGGAAAGGCCGAACAGGCCGTAGACGCCGACCTGGATCGAGCTGTAGGCGAGCACCGTGACGTACGAGACGGCGGTGCCGGCGGAGCACCCGATCCCGTGCGCCACATAGGGGTAGAACGCGCCGGCGTTCGTGATGTACCGGCTCATCGCGGCGTACCCGACGGCGAACAGCGCGAGCACCGGGGCCAGCAGGACGAACGACAGCGGGACGCCGACGCTGCCCGTCACCGCGTACGTCGCCGAGACCCCGCCGGCGATCGCGTACAGCGGACCGGCCGCCGCGACGACGAAAAAGACGATCTGGGCGGCGCCGAGCCGCCTGCTGCCGAGGCCGCGCCCCGGCGTGTGGGTACCCATGGACCTTTCCCCCGTGCCGTTCGTGATCTTGGCGGCGCCCCAGAGTAGGGGGTCCCACCCGGGTGACGGTACGTCCGTTCGGGGGTAACCGTGATGGCACCGAAAGCCGCCCGATGCCGCACCGCTATCTTCGACACCCTCACCACGATCGCCCAGGGGGCCCATTTCCGTCATGCGCCGGCTCACCTTGGTCGATTCGTTCTTCTTCCTCGGGCACGACGAGTTCACCGGCCGCCCGGTGCTCAGCCGGACGTCGCTGGGTATCGGGCTGGCCGGCGCGGTGTTGTGCGACCTGCTGTTCACCGAGCGGATCACGGTCGAAGACCGGAAGGTCCGGCCGATCGCCGAACGGCCGCCGGGCATTCCGACCCTCGACCGGGTGTTTTCCGAAATCGTTTCGGAAACGGCGGCGCACAGCGTGCGCGACTGGGTCGGGCACCTGCGGGAGGACCTGCCGGAGACCACCGCCGGCAACCTGGTGGCGCTCGGCCTGGTCCGCCGGGCCCCCGACCGGGTGTTCCTGCGCCGGACGCACCGCTACCCGCCCGCCGACCTGCTCGTCTCGACGACGGCGCGGCACAAGGCGCGGGCCGCGGTGTTCGGCGTCGACCGGCCCGACCCGCATTCGACGTGCCTGGCGCTGCTCGCGTGGACCGCGGGCGTCGACGACCTGTGCGAGCCGGAGCTCGGCCGGGCGCAGGTGCGGGCCTGGATGGCCGACACGCACGAGGGCCTGCCGCGGCGCATCTCCGACGTGATCAGCGGGGTGGCGGCGGTGGCCGCGGCGGTTGTGTACACCGGCGACCGCAAGTGACCGTCGAGCGGCACCGCGGTCGTGAGTGGTAATTCGGGTTAGAACCCTCATTGCCACTCACGACCTCCGGCGACTGGAAGTGACTCATGGGTAACCTGAGCGCGTCCGCCGAAACCGGCCCCTGGAGGAGACATGCGTGCGTACGACGTGGTCCTGTTCGGCGCCACCGGGTTCACCGGCGGGCTGACCGCCGAGTACCTCGCCAGGCACGCGCCCGCGGACCTGCGCTGGGCTCTCGCCGGGCGCAACCTCGGCAAGCTCGAAGCCGTCCGCGCGCGGCTCGCCGAGGCCGACGACCGGTTCGCCGCGCTCGACCTGCTCGTCGCCGACTCGGGTGAACCGGCTTCGCTGCGCGCCGTCGCCGAAGCCACGAAGGTCGTGATCACGACCGTCGGCCCGTATCTCACCCAGGGCGAGCCGCTGGTGGCGGTCTGCGCGGAGGCGGGCACCGACTACGTCGACCTGACCGGCGAAGCCGAGTTCGTCGACCTGATGTACCTGAGGCACGACCGCCGCGCCCGCGAAACCGGGGCGCGGCTGGTGCACGCGTGCGGGTTCGACTCGATCCCGCACGACCTCGGCGCCTGGTTCACCGTGCGGCAGCTGCCCGAAGGCGTGCCGCTGCACGTCGACGGTTACGTGCGCGCGAGCGGGATGCCCTCGGGCGGCACGCTGCTCAGCGCGTTGACCATCATGTCCCGGCTGCCGGCCGGCGCCCGCGTGGCCCGCGAGCGCGCGGCGGCCGAGCCACGCCCGGCCGGCCGGTTCGCACACGCCCCGCTCGGCCGCCCGCACCGGGTCGCCGAGGCGGGCTGGTGGGCGGTGCCGCTGCCGACGATCGACCCCGAGGTCGTCCGCCGGTCGGCGGCCGCGTCCGAGCGGTACGGGCCGGACTTCACCTACCGGCACTTCGCCGCCGTCAAGCACCTGCCGGTGCTGGCGGGCGGGGTCGCGGGGGCGGGCGCGCTGTTCGCCGCCGCGCAGGTCCCGCCGGCCCGGCGGGCGCTCTCCCGGCTGATGGCCCCCGGCAACGGCCCGAGCCCCGAACGCCGTGCCCGCTCGTGGTTTTCGGTCCGGTTCGTCGGCGAAGGCGGCGGCTCGCGAGTGGTGACGGAGGTGTCCGGCGGCGACCCGGGGTACGACGAAACGGCGAAGATGCTCGCGGAATCGGCCCTCTGCCTGGCGACCGACGAACTGCCGGAAACGGCGGGCCAGGTGACCACGGCGACGGCGATGGGTGACGCCCTGATCGACCGGCTCACCAAAGCCGGAATGCGGTTCGCGACGCTCTGACTTTCACGCTTTCACAGCGCCGAGCGTGAAATTCCGGTGCTGTGATGAATCTTCTGCCGCTCCTGGGCCGCGTTTAGCGTCGATCGGGTTCTCCCTTCCCCATCGCGTTTTCGCAAGGAGCGTCATGAGAGTGCCCCAACGGTTCGCCGCGCTCGGCGGAGCGACGGCGGCGGGCATGGTCGTGGTCGGCATCGCCGTCGCCGCGCCCGCGCAGCCCACGCCCACCCCGCCACCGTCCGCCGCGCAGGCCCAGGCCAACGCCACGAGCGCGGCGGCGAGCCTCGTCAACGCCCGGCCCGCCGCCCTGTTCGCCGGCGCGCACGACAAGTTCGTCCAGCGCGACGTGCGTTCGGCGGCCGGCCTGTCCTACGTCGTCTACGACCGCACCTACGACGGCCTGCCCGTGGTCGGCGGTGACCTGGTCATCGCCACCGACGCCACCGGCGCCGTCAAGACCACGTCCGTCGCGCAGCAGCAGCCCCTCGGCGACCTCGACGTCCACGGCGCGACGCTCACCGCCGCGCAAGCCGAAGCCGTGGCGCGCAAGCAGGTCCGCGGGCCGAAGAGCCTGCCCGGCGGGAAGCTCGTCGTGGTCGCCGACGGCAGCGGGCGCCTGGCGTACGAGAGCAACGTCGAAGGCACCGACGAACACGGCGAGCCGAGCAGCCTGAGCGTCTACGTCGACGCCGTGGACGGGCGCGTGCTGCGCAGCGTCCAGCACGTCGCCGCGGGCACCGGGACCGGCAAGTGGAACGGGCCGTCGCCGCTGGCCCTGAACACCACGAAGTCCGGCAGCACGTACTCGATGGCCGACCCGAACACACCCAACCTCGACTGCCGCAACTACAGCAGCGACACCGTCCTCACCGGACCGGACGACAGCTGGGGCAACGGCACCGGCACGAACATCGAAACCGGCTGCGCGGACGCGCTGTTCGTCGCGCAGACCGAGAAGAAGATGCTGTCGGAGTGGGTCGGCCGCAACGGCTTCACCGGCAACGGCGGCGCGTGGAAGATCCGCGTCGGCCTCGACGACGAGAACGCGTACTACTACAACTCCCGCCCGGCCTACGTGAACCTCGGGCACAACCCGAGCGGTGAGTGGGTCGGCTCGCTCGACATCCTCGGGCACGAGATGGGTCACGGCGTCGACGACTACTCCGGCTCCGGCGGCTTCTCCGGCGGCGGCACGCAGGAGTTCATCGCCGACACCTTCGGCACCGCGACGGAGTTCTACGCGAACGAGCCGTCGCAGTACGACCCGCCGGACTACGCGATCGGCGAAGAGGTCAACCTGGTCGGCACCGGCGCGATCCGCTACATGTACGACCCGTCGAAGGTGGGCGACCCGAGCTGCTACTCCAGCTCGACGCCGAACGCCGAGGTGCACAAGGCGGCCGGGCCCGGCGACCACTGGTTCTACCTGCTGGCCGAGGGCAGCAACCCGACCAACGGGCAGCCGACGAGCTCGACGTGCAACAACAGCACGGTCGCCGGGCTCGGCATCCGCAAGGCGATCAACATCATGCACGGCGCCGTGCAGCTGAAGACGTCCGGCAGCAACTACCTGCGCTACCGCACGTGGACGCTGCAGGCGGCGAAGAACCTGTACCCGAACAGCTGCGCCGAGTTCGACGCCGTGAAGGCGGCGTGGAACGCAGTGAGCGTCCCGGCGCAGTCCGGCGACCCGACGTGCACCGGCACCCCGCCGACCACCACGACCCCGCCGACCACGACCACCCCGCCCACGACCACCACGCCTCCCCCGGGCGGGTGCAATGGCCAGCTGGTCCAGAACCCGGGCTTCGAGTCCGGCAAGGCGTCGTGGACCGACCCGAACACGACGATCGGCCAGTGGGGCGCCCAGGCGCCGGCGCGCTCGGGCAGCTACGACTCGTGGCTCGGCGGCTGGGGTTCGGCGCACACGGACACGCTCTCGCAGGCGGTCACCATCCCCGCCGGCTGCCGGGCGAGCCTGACGTTCTGGCTGCGTGTCTGGACGGCCGAGACCGAGAACGTCGTCTACGACAAGCTGATCGTGTCCGCCGGCTCGACGACGCTGGCGACGTACTCGAACCTCGACCGGAACTCGGCGTACGCGCAGAAGACGCTCGACCTGTCTTCCTACGCGGGCCAGACGGTCACGCTGAAGTTCGCCGGGACGGAGGACCAGTCGCTGCAGACGTCGTTCGCCGTGGACGACACGGCGGTCACGCTCGGCTGATCCCCCCGACGAGGCCTGCCCCCTACTTTGGTGGCAGGCCTCGTTGCGCCGGATGCGTCCGGTACTCATGCTTACCTGGATGGAAGCGTTCCCCGAGGATGACACCGCGGTTGCCGACGCGGTCCGGGAAGGACCGTTCGAGGTGGCCTTCGACCTGGCGATCCGGCACCGCGGGCTGAGCCTGGAGGCCCTGCAGCGGCGGATGGCCACCCACGGCGCCCAGGTCAGCCTGGCGACGCTGAGCTACTGGCGCCGCGGCCGTCGGCACCCGGAAGGCCACCGCTCGCTGCACGCGGTGGGCGTCGCGGAAGGCTGCCTCGGCCTGCCCGCCGAGACGCTGACCCGGCTCGTCGCGCGGCCGCGGGTGCGTGCCGCCCCGCGGTGGCCCGGCGGGATCGGCCTGGCCAGCGCGCTCGGTTCGGAGCCGACGGAGCTGGCCTCCTGCGACGGCATCGACCTCGACGGCAACTCCCGGCTCGCGCTGGCTTCGGTGCACCAGCGGGCCGTGCTGGGCCCGGACCGCACCGAACGCTCGGTGCACACGGAGCTGGTGGTGACCAGCCGCGAAGACGGCGTCGACCGCTGGGTGTCGTTCTTCCGCCCCCAGTCCGGGGGCGGCCACCGGCCGGTGCTGCGCTCGGCGCGCTGCTGCCGCCCGGGCCGCGTGCGCCGTGACGCCGCGTCCGAGCTGGTCGCGCTCGAGCTGCGGTTCGACTACCCACTGCGCGCGGGCGAGACGTACGTGTTCGACTTCGAGTTCGGCTACGACGGCGCCCCGCCCGAGACGAGCTTCCTCCAGTTCGGCATCCGCGCCCCGGCCCGGCAGCTGGTGCTGCAGGCGTGCTTCGACCCGGCGGCGGTGCCGGCCCGCTGCTACCGCTACCACCAGCCGCGGGACGGCGGCGCGGCCGGGAGCGAGCCGGAGCTGCCGGTGGGGCCGAGCCTGACCGGGCACGTCGCGGTGCTGGACGCCCAGCCGGGGGTGTACGGCATGAGCTGGGAGTGGGACTGAACGCGGCGGTCACGGCACCCGGCGATCCTTGACCTGCCCCGAAACCCGCGCCACATAAGCCGCCCGAGCCACCGGATCCAACTCCCGCAACGCACGATCATCCCCGACCAGCCGCCGCGCCAACGCCATCACACGCTCCGGGGTCACCGCGGCAAGCAAGTCCCAACCGCCGACCCACCGGGGCACCGCCGTCTCCGCGCGCCGGGTCCGCAGGGTGCCCACGATCGCGCGAGCGACGTCTTCGGCGTCCACTGTGGGCAGAGCGCCGCCGAGGCGGACGCCGGACGCCAGTTCCGTGCGGACCGCGCTCGGCAGCACCGCGCTCACGCTGACCCCGGTCGCCGCGTACTCGCGCCGGACCGCCGCCGTCAGGCCGACCGCCGCGAACTTGCTCGCGTTGTACACCGCCATGCCCGGGAGCGGGATCTTCCCCGCCATCGATGCGACGTTCACGACGTGGCCGCGCCCGCGCGCGATCATTCCCGGCAGCACCGAGCGCAGCCCGTGCACGAGCCCCTGCACGTTGACGTCCATCGTGGTCCGGCCGACCGCGTCCGGCTCCTCGAGGAAGTCGCCCAGCGGCATCACCCCGGCGTTGTTGACCAGCACGTCGATCCGCCCGTGCCGCTCGGTCACCGCCGCGGTGAACGCGTCGAACGACTCGCGGACCGTGACGTCCAGCGGGAAGTCGCCCGCGTCCAAGTCGCCGACGCAGACCGTCGCCCCGCGCGCGGTGAACGCCGCCGCCGTGGCGCGGCCGATGCCGCGCGCGCCGCCGGTGACCGCGACGACCGCGTCCCGGAGCTCAATCGCCGGATACCGCATGGACCCTCCTGATCTCGTAGTCGGCTTCGTCGAACGTCCCCACCTGCGACCGCAGCCGCCCGGTCGAGAACGGCCAGCTGAAACTGTTGCGCCCGTTGACGTCGGTGTAGTAGCTCGAGCAGCCACCGGACTGGTAGACCGTGCCCGGCAGCGCCGCCTGGACGTCGGCGTTGAACGCCGCCTGCGCCTCCGGCCGCACCGCGAGCGAGGCCCAGCCCGACCGCAGCGTGCGGGTCACCGCGGCCACCGTGTGCCGCAGCTGCGCCTCGAGGATCATGAACGCCGACGAGTGCCCGGTGCCGAGGCTCGGCCCGAGCAGCAGGTAGAGGTTCGGGAACCCGGCCACCGTCGTCCCGAGGTGGGCCTGCGGGCTGCCCTTCCAGTGGTCGTCGAGGCTGCGGCCGGCGTGGTCGAACACGCGCGCCGACACCGGCATGTCGAGGATGTGGAAACCGGTGCCGAAGATGATCGTGTCGACCTCGGCCGCCGAGCCGTCCGCGCCGAGGACCCGGTTGCCCTCGACCGCCCGCACCGCCGTCGGGTGGACGTCCACTGTGGACTTCGTCAGCGCGCGGTAGTACGTGTTCGACATCAGCAGGCGTTTGCAGCCGAGCGTGTAGTCCGGCGTCAACGCCTTGCGCAGCACGGGATCCCGCACGGTCAGGCGCAGGTGGGCGAGCCCGATCTTCTGCACCTGCCGCAGCAGCCACGGGTGCCGGAAGCCGAAGCCGAGCGTCTCCATCGCGCCGTACTCGGCTGTGCGCAACGCCCGCTGCAGTGCCGGGAACCGCCGCAGGAGGAACCGTTCGACACCGGGGACGTAGTGGTCGGGCTTCGGCAGCACCCACTGCGCGGTGCGCTGGAACAGGTGCAGCCGCCCGACCCGGGGGACGATCTCGGGCACGAACTGCACGGCGGACGCGCCGGTGCCGATCACCGCGACGCGCCGGCCCGCCAGGTCGTGGTCGTGGTTCCAACGCGCGGAGTGGAAGACCTCGCCCGGGAACGCGCCGAGGCCGGGCAGGTCCGGGATCTTCGGCTCGTGCCACGGCCCGGTGCCGGCGACCAGGATCCGCGCGGTGTAGGGCCCCTGGGACGTCTCCAGCTCCCAGCGCGCGTCACGCTCGTTCCACTGCGCGCGCGTCACCTCGACGCCGTACCGGATCTTCGCAGCGACGCCGAACCGGTCGGCGGTGTCCCGCAGGTAGGCCCGGATCTCGGCCTGCCCGGCGAACGCGCGGGTCCACCCGGGGTTGGGCGCGAAGGAGTACGAGTACAGCGCGGACGGGACGTCGCAGGCGCAGCCGGGGTAGGTGTTGTCGCGCCAGGTCCCGCCGAGCGACCCGGCCTTCTCCAGCACGGCGAGGTCGTCGACGCCGGCCTGGCCCAGGCGGACGGCCGCACCCAGCCCCGACGCCCCGGCGCCGACGACGAGGACCGCGAAGTGGCGTTGTTCCATTTTCGGAGACTAACAGTATCTCAATACTAGCGGTACCCCGATTCCCGGACTGACTAGAGTGACCCCCATGGCCCGACTCACCCGCGCGGAAAGCCAGGCGCGCACCCGCGAACAGCTCGTCGAGACCGCCAAGCAGCTGTTCCTGCGCGACGGCTACTCGGTGACGTCGCTGGAGAAGGTCGCCGACGAAGCCGGGTACTCGAAGGGCGCGGTGTACTCGAACTTCCGCAACAAGGACGAGCTCTGCCTCGCCGTGCTCGACCGGATCCACGACGAGCAGGTCGAGCTGGTCGCCGGGGCGCTGGTCGGCGCCGACGGGATGGACGGGCTGCTGGCGGCGTTCCAGGTGTGGGCCGAGCGCAGCATCGGCGACGAGGCGTGGACCGCGCTGGAGGTCGAGTTCGCCACGAACGCCCGGCGCAACCCGCACGTGCGGGCCGAGCTCGCCGCGCGGGACAAGGCCATCCGCGACACGATCGCGGGCCTGCTCACCGGGTACGCGGACCGGTTCGGGATCACGCTCCCGATGTCGGCCGACGACGCCGCGACGGCGTTGCTCAGCCTCGGCATCGGCCTCGGCGTCCAGCGCGCGATCGACCCGACGATCCCGGTGAACGTCCTGCCGGACGTCATCCGCCTCTTCGCCGGGGTTCGCTGACCGCGGCGAAACCGTCTACTCTCCCCGGTCTTTTTTCCCTATTTGCCAACAACTTCCTCCCCCCTTGTGGCGGTGCTGACCCTTCGCTACCGTGGCGCTACGCCGCAGCACCACCAGCAACCCGTTTCCGGCGGCCGAAGGGCCACCGAATTCCGGGTGCTGTCCGCCATGCCCAGAAAGCCGTGCTCCCCCACGGCTCGTTCCGCGGAAAGGGTTTTCTCCCATGAGCAAGAAGTTGCGGCCGGTCCTCGTCGGCGCGCTCGGCGCGGCCTCCGTCGCGGCCCTGGTGATCACCACGCCCGCGCTTTCCTCGGCGGCCCCCGCGCCGCTGGCCGCGAACAGCGCCTCCGTCCTTGCCACCGGCGACCTTTCGGTCCCGGCGAAGAAGGAGATCGCGATGAAGCTGGTCTCCAGCGCGGAAAACTCCTCCCTGGACTGGAAAGCGCAGTACAAGTACATCGAGGACATCGGCGACGGCCGCGGGTACACCGCCGGCATCGTCGGGTTCTGCTCCGGCACCGGTGACATGCTCGACCTCGTCGAGGCGTACACGAACGCCGTGCCGGACAACCCGCTCGCGAAGTACCTTCCCGCGCTGCGCAAGGTGAACGGCACCGACTCGCACAGCGGGCTCGGCTCGGCGTTCGAAAGCGCGTGGAAGCAGGCCGCGGCCACCACCGCGTTCCAGACCGCGCAGAACAACGAGCGCGACCGCGTGTACTTCAACCCGGCGGTGGCCCAGGGCAAGACCGACGGCCTCAGCAACCTCGGCCAGTTCGCCTACTACGACGCGATCGTCATGCACGGCCCCGGCACCGACCACAGCAGCTTCGGCGGCATCCGCGCGGCCGCGATCAAGAAGGCGAAGCCGCCGTCCCAGGGCGGCAACGAGACGACCTACCTCAAGGCGTTCTTCGCCGCGCGCAAGGTCGTCATGAACGAAGAAGAGGCCCACTCCGACACCTCGCGCGTCGACACCGAGCAGCTGGTGTTCCTCAACGCGGGCAACTTCGACCTGCACACCCCGCTGAAGTGGAAGGTCTACGGGGACTCCTACACCATCAACTGACCTGGCACGCACCGGCGTGGCGCCGCTAGGGTCGCGGGCATGTCCCGGAGACTCCTCGGCGCCACGTCGGCCACGGCCGTGCTGCTGGCCACCGCCGCCGTGCTGAGCACCGCGGCTGCCGCGCCGGAGCACGCCGCCCCGGCGCAGCGGATCACCGTCGTCGCGGACTCGGCAGGGGCGACCACCGCCGTCCTCACGGCGTGGCAGCGCACCGGCGGCCACTGGGTGAAGGCGTACGGCCCGGTCGCGGCGTTCGTCGGCCGGGACGGCATCGGCCAGGCGAGTGAGTCGGCGGCCCGCACCCCGGCCGGCACCTGGACGCTGACCGAGGCCTTCGGCATCCGGCCCGCCACGACGAAGCTGCCCTACCGGCAGGTGACGACGTCGGACTGGTGGGTCTCGGACGTGCGCTCCCCGCACTACAACACGCATTTCTCGTGCGCGCCCGGCACGTGCCCGTTCGACGAGGCCGCCGGTGAGAACCTCGGTCAGGCGGGCCCGGTCTACGACCACGCCGTCGTCTTCGACTACAACCGCGCACCCGTGGTGCCCGGCGCCGGGTCCGCGTTCTTCCTGCACGTCGGCAACGGCAAACCCACCGCGGGCTGTGTGTCCGTGCCGGCCCCGGACCTCGACGCGCTGCTGCGCTGGCTCGACCCGGCGCTGCACCCCGAGGTCAAGATCAGCGGCTGAGCAGCTCCTCGGCCGTGCGGGTGTTGACGATCCGCTCCGGCCCGATCCCGGCCTTGATCGCGCGCTCGCAGCCGTAGCCCTGCCAGTCGAGCTGACCGGGGGCGTGCGCGTCGCTGTCGATCGCGAACTCGCAGCCGATCTCCGCGGCCAGGCGCAGCAGCTTCATGGGCGGGTCGAGCCGTTCGGGGCGCGAGTTGATCTCCACGGCGACGCCGTTCTCGCGGCACGCGGTGAACACGGCCTCGGCGTCGAACTCCGACTCGGGCCGGCCGCGGCCGGTGACCAGCCGCCCGGTGCAGTGCCCCAGGACGCGGACGTGCGGGTTCCGGACCGCGGCGAGCAGCCGCGGGGTCATCTCCTTCGCCGGCATCCGCAGCTTCGAGTGCACGCTGGCGACCACGAAGTCCAGCTGGGCGAGCAGCTCTTCCTCCTGGTCGAGCGCGCCGTCGTCGAGGATGTCGACCTCGATGCCGTGCAGCAGCCGGAAGGGCGCCATCAGCTCGTTGGCCTTCGCCACGATCTGCATCTGCGTCCGCAGCCGGTCCGGCGAGAGCCCGTTCGCGACGGTCAGCCGCGGCGAGTGGTCGGTCAGCACCATCCACTCGTGGCCCAGCTCGCGGCCCGCGACGGCCATCTCGCCGATCGGGCTGCCGCCGTCCGACCAGTCGGAGTGCGTGTGGCAGTCCCCCTTGAGGGCCGAGCGCAGCGGTTCGCCGTCCGGCAGCTTCGCCTCGACGAGCTTCTCCCGGTACGCCGGGTCGCGCCCGGCCAGCGCGTCCTCGATGACCCCCGCGGTCGCCTTGCCGATCCCGGGCAGCGAGGTCAGCGTGCCGTTCGCGGCCAGCTGCGCGAGGTGCCCGGCATCGGTCTTCTCGACCGTCGCCGCCGCCTTCCGGAACGCGCGGACGCGGTAGGTCGGCTCACCCGCGCGTTCGAGCTGGAACGCGATCTCCCGCAACGCCCATGCCGGATCCATGGGACCTTCCTACCCCTTCCGGGGCAGTTCGTGCAGCTCGACGTCCACCAGCGCGCCGCCGTCGACGCGGGCGGTCTGGTAGGTGCAGAACGGCTGGCGGCGGCGGTCGGTGGGCGAGCCCGGGTTGAGCAGGCGCAGCCCGGCCGGGGTGGTCGTGTCCCACGGGATGTGGCTGTGGCCGAAGACGAGCACGTCGGTGTCCGGGAACCGCGCGTCACACCGCTGCGCGCGGCCGTCCTTCCCGCCGGTCTCGTGGATCACGGCCAGCCGGACACCGCCGAGGTCCGCGCGGGCGATCTCCGGCAGCCGGGCGCGCAGGTCCGCGCCGTCGTTGTTGCCGTACACGCCGATCAGCCGCTTGCTGCGGGCCTCGAGCTCGTCCAGCACGGCGACGTCGACCCAGTCGCCGGCGTGCACCACGACGTCCGCCGCCTCGACCTCGGCCCACACCTGCTCGGGCAGCACCCGGGCGCGCCCCGGCAGGTGGGTGTCGGAGATCAGGAGCAGCTTCATCCGATGGCCTCGAGCACCCGCTCCAGGAACCCGCCGATGTGGTCGCGCAGCAGCGCTGCGGCACCCTCGGCGTCGCCCTTCTTGGCCGCGGCGAGCACCGCTTTGTGCTCGGTCCACTCCTTCTTCCAGCTGGGGTTGGCCTCCCAGCCGACGACGCTGATCAGCGCCGCGCGGTCCTTGAGGTCGTCGAGGATGCTCACCAGCAGCGGGTTGCCGCAGCCGCGGTAGAGGGCGCGGTGAAACCGGCGGTTGAGCAGGCTCAGCGCGGCCTGGTCCTTGTCGGCGATGGCCGCCGACGCCTCCTTCAGCGCCTCCGCCGCGTCTTCGAGCAGCTCAGGGTCGCGCCGCTCGACCGTCCGCCGGACGGCCTCCGGCTCAAGCACCATCCGCACGTCGTAGACGGACTTCGCGAGCTCGGCGTCGACCACGCACACCGAAGCGCCCTTGTACGGGCTGAACGTCACCAGGCCCGAGTTGGAGAGCACCTTGAGCGCCTCGCGCACCGGGGTCTTGGAGACGCCCAGCCGGGCGGCCAGCTCCGCTTCGACCAGCGGCTGGCCGGGCACCAGCTCGCGGGTGAGGATGCCCCGGCGGATCTCTTCCAGGACCACTTCGGTCCGGGAGGCGGGCAGGCTGAACGTCCCGGTCATGGCGCGCTCCCTCGGTCGTGTCGAAGACCATTCAACCAGGCCCACCAGATCATATATCAGATGCCATACTGGCGACATGAAACGACCCGAGGAGCTCCGCAGCCACCGGTGGTTCGGCGGCGACGAGCTGCGCAACTTCAGCCACCGCGCCCGCAGCCGTCAGCTCGGCTACCACCCGGAAGAGCACCTCGACAAACCGGTCGTCGGCATCCTCAACACGTGGTCGGACATCAACCCCTGCCACATGCACCTGCGCGAACGCGCCGAGCAGGTCAAACGCGGCGTCTGGCAGGCCGGCGGCTTCCCGCTGGAGTTCCCGGTGGCGACGCTGTCGGAGACGTACCAGAAGCCGACCCCGATGCTCTACCGGAATCTCCTCGCCATGGAGACCGAGGAGATCCTGCGGTCCTACCCGATCGACGGCGCCGTCCTGATGGGCGGCTGCGACAAGACGACGCCGGCGTTGCTGATGGGCGCGGCCAGCGCCGGGCTGCCCGCGATCTTCGTCCCCGCCGGGCCGATGCTGCGCGGGCACTGGCGCAACGAGGTCCTCGGCAGCGGCACCGACATGTGGAAGTACTGGGACGACAAGCGCGCCGGCCTGATCGGCGACGCCGAAATGTCCGAACTGGAGCGCGGCCTCGCCCGGTCGCCCGGGCACTGCATGACGATGGGGACGGCGTCGACCATGACGTCGGCCGCGGAAGTGCTGGGGATGACCCTGCCGGGCGCGGCATCGATCCCCGCCGTCGACTCGGCCCACCACCGGATGGCCGCGGCGAGCGGCGCCCGGATCGTCGGCATGGTCTGGGAAGACCTGACGATCACGCAGATCCTGGACAAGCGGGCGTATGCGGACGCGATCACGACCGTGCTCGCCCTCGGCGGCTCGACCAACGCCGTGATCCACCTGATCGCGATGGCCGGGCGCAGCGGGATCCCGCTGTCGCTCGCCGACTTCGACACGATCGCGCGGCGCGTCCCGGTGCTGGCGAACATCCGGCCCGGCGGCGACTGGCTGATGGAGGACTTCTACTACGCGGGCGGCCTGCCCGGACTGCTGTCGCGGCTGACCGACCTGCTGCACGTCGACCGATTGACCGTCACCGGCCGCACCTTGGGCGCCGACCTCGCGGCGGCCCGGGTGCACAACAACGACGTCATCCGGCCGCGCGGCAACCCGGTCGCCGCCGAGGGCGGAGTCGCGGTGCTGCACGGCAACCTGGCGCCGTCGGGGGCGGTGATCAAGCACATCGCGGCCGAGCCGCACCTGCTGACGCACACCGGCCCGGCGGTGGTGTTCGAGAACTACCCGGACCTCAAGAAGCGGATCGACGACCCGTCGATCACGGCGGGTTCGGTGCTGGTGCTGCGGGGTTCGGGCCCGCTCGGCGGCCCGGGCATGCCGGAGTACGGGATGCTGCCGATCCCGTCGCACCTGCTGGCCGCCGGGGTCCGCGACATGGTCCGGATTTCGGACGCCCGGATGAGCGGCACCAGCTACGGCGCGTGCGTGCTGCACGTGGCCCCGGAGTCCCACGTGGGCGGGCCGCTGGCACTGGTCCGCGACGGCGACCTGATCACCCTGGACGTCCCCTCGCGACGGTTGCACCTGGACGTGTCCGATGAGGAGCTGGAACGGCGTCGCGCCGCCTGGGTGGCCCCGGCCCCGCGGTTCGAGCGCGGGTACGGCGCGCTCTACAGCGACCACATCACGCAGGCGGACGAAGGCTGTGACTTCGACTTCCTGGCCCGCGCGGGCCACAACCCGGAGCCCGACGCGGGGTGAGGTCGCCTCCGGTTCACCGCCCGAACGCCATGAATGACTCATTCACTGCGTCCAACGCCATGAATGAGTCACTCACGACACCCGCAGCGGCAGCCTCACCCACCGCACCGGCCTCTCACCCTCCACCCCCTTCGCGGCCCACAACCCCGAACCCGGCACCTCCGAGGTCGCCGCAGCCGGCGCCCAGACGTAGTGAATGACTCATTCATTACGTCCAACGCCATGAATGAGTCATTCATGGCGTTGGACGTAATGGGCCGAGGTCGCCTCCGGTACCCGTCCGTGACCGGTTCATCCCCCGTTAGGGCGAGTCGTACGTCTTGTCCGGGTGCCCCGTACGCTGAGGCCGTCACCGGCGCGAACCGTCGCCGCGTTGAAGGGGTGGAGAGTTGCCGTACGAACCGCGCTGGCCCGAGTCACACGGTGAGCAGACGGACGTCCTGCCGGTCGTCCGCCCCGACGCCGAACCCGAGCCGGCCGCCAAGAAGCCGAACCTGCGCAAGGCCGGCTGGATCGCCGGCGGCGTGTTCGGCCTGCTGGTCGTCATCTACGGCGTCGACCTGCTGGTCAGCCAGGGCAGCGTGCCGCGCGGGGTGACCGTCGCCGGGGTCGACGTCGGCGGCATGGACCGCGACGCCGCCGAGCAGCAGCTGCGCGGGGAGATCGAGCCGCGGCTCACGCGCCCGCTGGCGGTCAGCGCGGGCGACGTCCAGGGCACGCTGTCGCCGACGCTCGCCGGGCTGAAGCTCGACTGGGCGCAGACCCTCGACCAGGCCGGCGAGCAGCCCCTGAACCCCTTCACGCGCCTGTCGTCGCTGTTCTCCAGCCGCGAGGTCGGCGTGGTCAGCCACGCCGACGACACGAAGCTCGCCGCCGCGCTCGACGGCCTCCGCGGCCAGGTCGACCGCGAGCCCGCCGAAGGCACCGTGAAGTTCGAGGGCACGAACCCGGTCGCCGTCCTGCCGAAGCCCGGGCAGAAGCTCGACGTCGAGGCCGCGAAGGCCGCCGTCGTCGAGAAGTGGGCGCGCGGCGAAACGCTGGCGCTGCCGGTGACCGGCACTCCCGTCCGCACCACCCCCGAAGGCGTCCAGGCCGCGCTGGAGCAGTTCGCGCGCCCCGCCGTCGCCGGCCCGCTGGTGGTCAAGGGCGAGGGCAAGGACGCCACCGTGAAGCCGGACGCGATCGCCGCCGCGCTCACCTTCGAGCCCGCCGACGGCGGCGGGCTGACCCCGAAGATCGACAACACGAAGATCGTCGAAGCCGCCGGACCGCAGCTGAAGTCCACCGAGAAGGAGGGCAAGGAGGCGACCATCGTCTTCGAAGGCGGCAAGCCCACGGTGGACCCGTCGACCGACGGCCGCACCGTCGACTGGGACCCCAGCCTCAAGCCACTGCCCGACGTCCTCAAGAAGACCGACGGGCGCGAGGTCCCGGCGATCTACAAGGACGCCCCGGCGAAGGTCACGACCGAGCAGGCGAACCAGCTCGGCGTCAAGGAGGTCGTCGGCGAGTTCACCACCGGCGGCTTCGCGGCCGACTCCGGCACCAACATCAAGGTCGTCGCGCAGAAGGTCAACGGCGCGATCGTGAAACCGGGGGAAACCTTCAGCCTCAACGGGTTCACCGGCCCGCGCGGCAAGCCGCAGGGCTACGTCGAGGCGGGCGTGATCAAGGACGGCGCCCCGGGGCGCGAGGTCGGCGGCGGCATCTCGCAGTTCGCGACCACGCTGTACAACGCGTCGTACTTCGCGGGCATGAAGGACGCGGGGCACAAGGAGCACAGCTACTACATCAGCCGCTACCCCGCCGCGCGCGAGGCCACGGTGTTCCAGAACCCCAACGGCTCCAGCGTGATCGACCTCAAGTTCACCAACGACTCGCCGACCGGCATCGCGATCCAGGCGATCTGGTCGCCGTCGTCGATCACGGTGAAGCTGTGGGGCACCAAGCGTTACACCGTCGAGTCGATCCCCGGCGGCCGCTCCAACCCGAGCGACCCGCAGGCCAAGCCGGGCCCGGCCGAGAACTGCCACGCCTCCAACGGCGCACCGGGGTTCACCACGAGCGACACCCGCGTGCTCAAGGACGTCGCGACCGGCCGTGAAGTCGGCCGCTCGACCCGGACGGTCCACTACAACCCGCAACCGAAAATCACCTGCGACCCCTCCTAACGGCCGTTCACCCAGCGCGTGCGCGCAGGTACAGTGAGTGCTCCGGCGAGCCACCGGAGGCGCCATGGCGGCACGAGCGGTCAGCTTCCGCGACGTCCTCGCGGTGCCGGAGTTCCGGGCGCTGTTCTCGGCGCAGCTGGTCACGGTCACCGGGGACCAGCTGGCGCGGGTCGCGCTGTCGATCCTGGTGTACGACCGCACGAACTCGCCCGGCTGGGCCGCGCTGACCTACGCGCTGACGTTCCTGCCCGACCTCGTCGGCGGGCCCCTGCTGGCCGGGCTGGCCGACCGCCACCCGCCGCGGACGGTGATGGTCACGGCCGACCTGCTGCGCGCGGGCGCGGTGGCGGTGATGGCCGTGCCCGGGATGCCGCTGCCCGCCGTGGCGGCGCTGCTCGTCGGCGTCCAGCTGCTCAACCCGGTGTGGAACTCGGCGCGCGCCGCGCTGTTGCCGCAGGTGCTGCCGGACGAGGCGTTCGTGCCCGGGATGGGCCTGCTGATGATCCTCGTGCAGGCGGGCCAGGTCGCCGGGTTCGCGCTCGGCGGGCTGCTGGTGGCCGCCACCGGCACCGGCGGAGCCCTGCTCGCCGACGCGGGGAGTTTTGCGCTGTCGGCGGTGTTCCTGGCCGCCGGGGTGCGAGCCCGGCCACCGCGGGCCGAGGCCGGCGTGCGCTGGTGGCGGCACGTCCGGGCGGGCTGGACGGTGGTCGTCGGCGACCGGCGACGGCTCGCGCTGGTCGCGCTCGGCTGCGTGTCCGGGATCTACATCGCGGGCGAGGCGATCGCGGCCCCGTACGCGGCCGAGCTGGGCGGCGGCGCGGTGGTCGTCGGGCTGCTGCTCGGGTCGTACGCGCTGGGCAACGTGCTGGGAATGGCCGCCCTGTCGAGGGTGCCGCCGCCCCGGCGCGCCCGGCTGCTGGGGCCGCTGTCGGTGCTGGCGTGCGCGGCGCTGCTGGGCTGCGCACTGCGGCCGGACCTCGAAGGCACGCTCGTGCTGCTGACGTTGTCGGGCGTGGCGAGCTCGTACAACCTCATCGCGAACACGACGTTCGTGCAGCTGACCCCGGACGCCCAGCGAGCGCAGGCGTTCGGCTTCGCCCTGACGGCGCTGAGGGTGTCGCAGGGCCTGGGTGTGGTGCTGGCCGGGCTCGCGGCGGAACGCACGGCCCCGCACGGGGTGGTCGCGGCGGCCGGGGCTGTCGGAGTGCTCGCCGCGGCGGGGGCGGCCACGTTGTGGCGGCGCGCGCAACCGCGACCCGAACCGGCGTGAAACCGGCGCCCCCGGTGACCGGCCCCGCCACGGGGGCGCAGTCACCGGGCGCCGGGTCATCGGGTGCTGTTCAGAAGCGCGTCCAGTCGGTCGGCCGCTGGCCCTGGCGCCCGGTCCAGTCGGTCGGGCACGCGGGCAGGCGTGACGAGACGTCGGCGTCGGCCCAGTCGGTCGGGAGCTGGTGCGCGGTCCAGTCGGTGGGCAGTTCGCGCGCGGTCCAGTCGGTCGGCAGCTGCCGCGGGGTCCAGTCGGTCGGGATCGCGCGGGTCCAGTCGGTGGGGAGCTGCCGGGTCCAGTCGGTCGGCCGCTGCGCGCGACGGCGGGACGGGACGATGTTGGCGTTGGGCAGGAAGTGCGACATGATTTCTCCTGTTCGTACGGATCTTGCACGGTGCGTGACCGATCGGTAGCCCGACCAGCCTAGTGACACACCGCGTTCATTCGATTACAGTGACGATTTCCGCGAAGTTCCGTCCTGAGAAGAGGGGCGTTTCGTGGGATTGTCCGGGTCCCAAGGGCGAAAGCCCAGCTCAGAACGTCCACGATCAGGTCTCCGTACGTGGGCAGTATGGAAGCTGCCCACGCCGTTGTTCGGTTATGTCCTGGTGGTCGACACACTGGCCTTGGTCGCGATCGCGGCGACCGCCGGCCTGGTGCCGATCACCGGTCAGTCCGCGCTCTGGTGTGGACTGATCCTGGCCGGCGAAGTCGTGCATCTCGAAGCGGCGCAACGCATCGAGCGCATCCGCGAGCTGGCCGCCGACGGCCGGCCGCACATGCACCTGCAGTCGATCTGGATCTTCGCCGGGCTGCTCCTGCTGCCCCCGCCGCTGGCCACGCTCGTCATCGTCGTCAGTTACGTCCATTCCTGGGTCCGGGTGTACAAACGACGTGGCGTAATTCACCGGAAAGTGTTCTCCGGCGCCACCGTCATCCTCGCCTGCACGGCCGCGGGCGCCGTGCTTTCCGCCGGAACCGGTGGCGAGCTCGCGCCTTACGTCCCTTATCTGGACGGGTTCGGCGGGATGCTCGCGCTGCTCGTGTCCGGAATCGTGTACTTCGGGCTCAACTACGTGCTGGTGATCCTGGCGATCGTGCTGAGCAACCCGGGCAAGCCGCCGCGGCAGGCGTTCGGCAACCCGTCCGACGTGCTGATCGTGCTCGCCGCGGTCGGCGTCGGGTGCGGCATCGCGCTGGTGATGACGGTGCGGCCGTGGCTGCTGCCGGTGCTGATGGTGACGCCGGTGGCGCTGCACGTCGGGCTGCTGCTGCCGCAGTTCCAGGCCGCCGCGCGCACGGACTCCAAGACGGCGCTGCTGGCGCCGGAGTTCTGGGTCCAGCTGGCGCACAACGAGCTGGCGCGCGCCGCGGAGCTGTCGTCGACGGCGGGCGTGCTGATGATCGACATCGACCACTTCAAGGCCATCGACGACGGCAACGGCCACCTGGCCGGCGACGAGGTGCTGCGCGCGATCGCGGCGGCGATCCAGGGCTCGGTCCGCAGCGGCGACTACGTCGGCCGCTTCGGCGGCGACGAATTCGTGGTCCTGCTCCCGGGCGCGACGAGCGCCGAAATCGCGTCGATCGCCGACCGCATCCGGGCGTCGATCGCCCGGATCGAGGTGCGCGTCCCGGTGATCCGGCCGGGCAAACCCGAGGTGATCAGCGGCCTGACCGCGTCGATCGGCGCGGCGGTGTACCCGGAAACGGCCACGGAGTACACAATTCTGCTGCAGGCCGCGGACGACGCGGTGTTCGAAGCGAAGGCGGCGGGCCGCGACCGGGTCGTCCTGGCCGACGCCCGGAGCGAGCTGACCCGCCCGGAAATCCCCGACGCCCGCTGATCTCAGCGCCCCAATGCGGCCTTCGGTGCGTCTAACGCACCCAAGGCGGCCTTCGGTGCGTTAGACGCAACCAAGGCCGCCTTGGGGCGCTCGGGTCAGGGCAGCGTCGCCAGCGACTCTTCGAGCGTGGCCTCGGACAGCTCGTTGTCCACCATGTCCCCGGCGAGATAAGCACCATACGCCGGCAGGTCCAGGTGCGCGTGCCCGCACAACGCCGTGAGGATCACCTTCTCCTCACCGGTTTCCTTGCACCGCAACGCTTCCTGGATGCACGCCGCGAGCGCGTGGGTCGGCTCGGGTGCCGGGATGATGCCCTCGGACCGGGCGAACCGGACGCCCGCCGCGAAGCACTCCTGCTGGCCGACGGCGATCGCCTCGATCAGGCCGAGCTCGTAGATGTGCGAGATCAGCGGGGACATCCCGTGGTAGCGCAGGCCGCCCGCGTGAATCGGGTCCGGGATGAACTCGTGGCCGAGCGTGTGCATCTTCAGCAACGGCGTGAGCCCCGCCGTGTCGCCGAAGTCGTAGGCGTACTTCCCGCGCGTCAGCGACGGGCACGCGGCCGGCTCGACCGCGCGGATCACCGGGTCCATCTTCCCGGCGAGCTTCTCGCGCAGGAACGGGAACGCGAGCCCGCCGAAGTTCGAGCCGCCGCCGGTGCAGCCGACCAGGACGTCCGGGGTGTCGCCGGCCAGCTCGAACTGCTTCAGCGCCTCTTCGCCGATGATCGTCTGGTGCAGCAGCACGTGGTTGAGCACGCTGCCCAGCGCGTACCGCGTGTCCGGGTCCTGCGCCGCCTGCTCGACGGCCTCGCTGATCGCGATGCCGAGGCTGCCGGTCGAGCCGGGGTCCTCCGCGAGGATGGCCTTGCCGGACTCGGTCAGCTCGGACGGGCTCGGGTGCACCGTCGCGCCGAAGACCTCCATCATCAGCTTGCGGTAGGGCTTCTGGTCGTACGACGCGCGGACCTGCCAGACCTCGCACTCCAGCCCGAACTGGGCGCAGGCGAACGCGAGCGCGCTCCCCCACTGGCCGGCGCCGGTCTCGGTGGTCAGCCGGGCGACACCCTCCTGCGCGTTGTAGAACGCCTGCGGCACGGCGGTGTTCGGCTTGTGGGAGCCGACCGGGCTGACACCCTCGTACTTGTAGTAGATCCGCGCCGGCGTGCCCAGCGCCTTCTCGAGCCGGCGCGCGCGGAACAGCGGCGACGGGCGCCACAGCTTGTAGACCTCCCGGACCTCCTCCGGAATGTCGACATAGCGCTCCCCGGTCACCTCCTGCTCGATGAGCGCCTGCGGGAACAGCGGCGCCAGGTCCGCCGGCCCGACGGGCTCGCGGGTGCCCGGGTGCAGCGGCGGCGGTGGCGGCTCCGGAAGGTCGGGGACGACGTTGTACCACCGGGTGGGGAGATCGGCCTCGTCCAGGACGTACTTGGTCTGCTCAGCCATCGCGCCTCCTTGGTCGGTCTCCCAACTTAGGACGCGCGCGCCCGCGGAGCCAGTACGGTGATCGGGTGGGGAACCTGGTGCTGATCGACGCTCCGTCCAACCTGGGCCTGCGCCCGCCCGCCGAAGGCGCGGCGCCCGGCTGTTACAAGACTCCCGGGGTGCTGCGCGACCTCGGCATCCTCGACCGCCTGGGCGCGTCCGACGGCGGAGTCGTGACGCCGGGGCGGTACGTGGGCACCTGGCAGCCGGGGGACGGCGTCCGCAACTCGGCGGCGATCGCGTCCTACACCCGGGCGCTGGCGACGCGGGTGGCGGCGGTCCGGGCATCCGGCGGCTTCCCGGTGGTGCTGGGCGGCGACTGTTCGATCTCGCTGGGCGCGATGCTGGCGCTGCGCCGCGAAGGCCGCTTCGGCATCGCCTACCTCGACGGCCACGACGACTTCCGCCACCTCGGCGTCGCGGACCACGTCGGCGCGGCGGCGGGCGAGGACCTGGCGATCATGACCGGCCGCGGCGCCGACGACCTCGCCGACATCGACGGCCTGCGCCCGTACGTGCGCGACAGCGACGTCGTGGTGCTGGGCGTCCGCGAGGCGGAGTCGGCCGAGCTGCGCGCGGCCGGGATCTCCTACGCCACCTCGGAAAACCTGTCGGTGCCGGCCGCGCTGGCCATGGCGTCGGCGACGTTCTCGGGCCTGGACGGCTTCTGGGTCCACGTGGACATCGACGTCCTCGACCCCGAGTTCGTGTCCGCCGTGGACAGCCCGGACCCCGGCGGGCTGGATCCGTCCACTTTGGTCACGCTGCTGCGCGGCCTGCTCGCCCTCCCGGGCGCGGCGGGCTTCGAGCTGACGGTGTTCGACCCCGATCTCGACCCGGACGGCCGCCAGGCCGCGCTGGTCGCCGGCATCCTGGAAAGGGTCATGGCATGAGCGGTCTTCCCCTGCCGGAGTGGCTGCCCGCGGCCGGGCGCGGGCCCGGCCTGGTGCTGGTCCAGGAGATCTTCGGCCTGGACGGCTACCTGCGCTCGGTGGCGGCGGAGCTGGCCGCCGCCGGGTACGTCGTGACGGTGCCCGAGCTGTTCTGGCGGACGGCGCCGGGCTGGTCGTCCACTCACGACGAAGCGGGCGTGAGGGCGTCGATGGCGGTGGCCGGCGAGTTCGACCCGGCACGGGGGCTCGCGGACGTCCTGACCGCGGTGGCGCACCTCCGATCGCACCCTTCGGTGACCGGCGGGGTGGGAGTGTTGGGCTTCTGCCTGGGCGGCTCACTGGCGTTCGCGGCGGCGGCCGCGGGCGACCCGGACGTCGCGGTGTCGTTCTACGGCTCGACGGTGCCGGCGCAGATCGCGGACCTGGCGAAGATCACGTGCCCGATCCAGTTCCACTTCGGCGGGCAGGACCCGTACATCCCCCGCTCGGACGTCGCGGTGGTCGAGGCCGCGGTGGCCGCCCACCCGGGCGCGGAGATCCACGTCCAGGAAGAGGCGGGACACGCGTTCCACAACAACGTCGCCCCGATGTTCCACCACCCCGAAGCGGCGGCGCGGGCCTGGACGTTGACGACGGACTTCCTGGGCCGCACCCTGCCGACGCCGGGGGGCCTCAAGCCGGAGTGAGGTTCTGGCAGAGCGCGGTGGGGAAGGCCGGCTCGACGGCCAGGATTTCGCCGCAGCCGCCGCCCTTCGCCGAGGCGAAGCCCGCCCAGCCGTTGCCCGCCCAGCGGTAGGCGACGCGGTTCGCGGGGCCGGTGTGGCGCTGCAGGTCGTGGATCAGCCAGTTCTGGTCGCACGCCCGGGTGGTGCCCGGGTACTCGGCCTCCGCGCTGAACTCCGCCTGCGCGACCCACGCCTTGTCGCAGTGGTCGGCGGGCGGCTCGCACCCGAGGATCTTGTCGCACTGCTTCCAGCCACCGGGCAGGAGCCGCCAGCCGTCCCCGGCGTTGACGACCACCAGCCGCTTCCCGATCGGCTCCGCCGTTTTCATCGGGACGTCGGCCGGGACCTGCCCGCAGTCCGGGCCGCCCGGGACCTGAAACCGGACGGCGGCGTCGATCCGGTCGGCGGCCTCGGTGACCTCGGTGTGCGGCCCGACGGCGCAGGACGGCAGGTCGACGTGCAGCATCGCGCTGTGGTCGTCCGGGCCCGGCCGGACATCGACGACCCACGCGGAGCAGTCTTCGGCGCGGCGGTGGTCCGGTACGGGATGTTGAGCGCCGACGGCGTCCAGAACACGAGCCCACCGGCGGCGAGCGCCCCGAAAGTCCACAGCACGGGTCTGACGAATCTCGACACCGAA
The DNA here is from genome assembly GCF_055583145.1 of Amycolatopsis sp. NPDC104819. Lineage (NCBI taxonomy): Bacteria > Bacillati > Actinomycetota > Actinomycetes > Pseudonocardiales > Pseudonocardiaceae > Amycolatopsis > Amycolatopsis sp. NPDC104819. The sequence goes on from NZ_JBVJON010000014.1 coordinate 112,092, forward strand.
GTCCCCCTCAAAGGTGCCGGTGCCCGGTCGGCGGCACCGTCTCGACGATCTCGGCAAAACCGACGATCCGGGGCCCCTCGGCCATCGACAGCCGCCACCCGGGCCCGACCGGCGGCCACCGCTCGGGCACGAGCGGGTGGAGCCGCACCAGCGCCGCCTCCCCGGGCGCGAGTGTATTCACCGACTCCAGCGTCAACGGCGCGTCGTGGCTTTCCGGGTGGAGGTCCGGCGGGAACACCCAGTGCGCGCGGTAACCGGAGTGGATCGGAGTGCGACGGCCACCCTGCTCCGCGGCCAGGAGCTGCAGGCGGGCGCGGAGGTACCCGCGGCCGGGCTCGGCCGCGGTCCACCGGTCGTGCTCACGATCCATGCCGGGATCATGCCGTCCGTAAGGGAGCCGACGTGAGCAGGCCACCTGCTGTTCGCGCCGGCTCAAGCAGGCGGGCATACCGTCCGGTCGCCGGAGACTCCCTTGAAAACCGAATGAGGCAGATCATGCGCGAAAACCAGGCCGGCCCGAACCGACGATCCTTCCTGCGGAACGCGGGGCTGGCCGGTGTCGGCGCGACGGCGCTGAGCGCGCTCGGCGCCGCGCCGGCCGAGGCCGGCACCGCGACCAGCGCCGACCGGGGCCGGTGGCGCCCCGACGGCGAGAGCCGCCAGTTCACCGTCGCCGTGATGCCGGACACCCAGTACCTCTACTGGGGCAGCCAGAACAGCATCAACCCGGAGCCGCAGGAAGCGTCGCTGCGGTACGTCATCGAGAACAGCGGGAAGCCGGACCGCAACATCGTCTTCCTCGCCCACCTCGGCGACCTGACGCAGGACGCCGACGTCACGTCGTTCCAGGCCGTCGACAAGACGTTCAAGATCGCCGACGCGGGCGGCATCGCCTACAGCGTGCTCGCGGGCAACCACGACGTGTCCGGGGACGACACCCGCGGCACCACGCCGTACCTGCAGACGATGGGCCCGCAGCGGTTCCGCCGGCAGAAGTCGTTCCTCGGCTCCGACGCGAGCGGTTACAACACCGCGCACGTCTTCCGCGGCGGCGGGCGCGAGTGGCTGCTGCTGGCCATGGACTGGCGCACGTCGGCCGCGGGTTTCGCGTTTGCCAACGATGTCATCCGGACGCACCCGCAGCTGCCGGTGATCCTCACCTGCCACGAGATCGTCGCGCCGACCTACGGCGACGAGGTCTACCCGTACGAGTCGGGTGACGCCGAGAACAATGCCGAGCTCTCCGGGTACGGCCACATCGTGTGGGACTCGCTGATCAAGGACAACGACCAGATCTTCCTCACGCTCAACGGCCACTACTGGCCCTCGGGCCGCACGACGAAGAAGAACACCGCCGGCCACGACGTGCACCTGCACATCACGAACTACCAGAACCGGTACATGAGCGGCGGCGGCATGCTGCGGCTCTACCACTTCGACCTCGAGCGCAACACGATCGACGTCGAGACGATCTCGCCGTGGATCCTCGAGAAGGACCCCGCGAAGCGCAACCGCATGGAGGTCCTGGAGTCGCGGCTCACCACGGCTGTCGACCGGTTCTCGATGCCCTTCGACTTCGAGCAGCGCTTCGCCGGTTTCATCCCGGTGCCGGTCCGCCCGGCGCGACCGGCGAACAAGGTGCTCGTGCCGGGCACGCTCGCGTACTGGCGCTTTGACAACGCTGGCGCGAACGGCAGCGCGGTCACGGCCGGCCAGCGCGTGCGCGACCTGTCGGGCCACGGCAACGACCTCACGCTGCAGTCCGTCGCGGGGACCGCCCCGGACGCCCTGACCTGGACCGACGACCACCACCCCGACCAGCCGGGCCACGCCAGCCTCCGCTTCGCCGGCGGCAAGAACCCGCTGCACGGCGCGTACCTGACCACGGGCTCGCGCGCGTCGTTGAACACCGAGACGTTCAAGCGCGGCTACACGATCGAGACGTTCGTCAAGATCCCGCGCGACTGGGACGGCGGCGCCAACGGCAACATGCCGGTCCTGGTCCGCCGCGGCGCGTCCGGCGACGCGGGCAAGCACGGGAAGAACACCGACCCGAAGGAGCCGGTGGCCCAGCTCATGACCACGAACAACGGTCGTGAGGTGCAGTTCAACTGCTACCCGCTCAGCCAGACCTACCCGACGACCAACTGGAGCCACGGCCTGGCCGAAGACCAGTGGTGGCACCTCGCGGTCGTCAACGACGGCCACCACACGAAGGTGTACGTCGAGAGCTCCCCGGTGGCCGACAACCCGTTCACCGACTCCGTCGGCATCGCGTCCCTGGGTCTGACGTGGCTCCTCGGCGGCCACGAGTACGGCGGCGCGCTGGACAACGTGTTCCACGGCTGGATCGGCGACGTCCGGATCGTCGACCACGCCCTGCGCCCGGACGAGTTCCTGACCCGGTGACCCCGCCGCCCGGCTGAGGGCTTCAGCCCGAAGCCGGGTTCGGCAGGCCGGCCGCCGGCCGGCGGTCGCCGCATCCGCGCCGTCGAAACCCGCTCATCGTCGTCTACAGTCGCCACCAGCGCAGACGCCGAGTCGGACCCCGGAGGAACCATGCCCCGCACCGTGGACTTCGTCACCGTGTCGACCGACGGCCTCGAGTCGTCGCCGGTTGCCGATGCGCTTGCCGGGCTGCGGGCGAACGAGGCTCGGTACTTCAAGAACAAGTACGACCACGTCTTCACCGTCGAGCCCGCCGCCGACGCCGCCACGACCGTCGACTGGGTGCACCGGATCCTCAAGGAGGAGCGCGACATCGTCATCTCGTCTCCCCCGCTCGAAGCCACCGGGTTCCAGGTCGAGAACATCCGGATCGCCTACGTCTTCTACCGGAGCGGCCTGTCGATCAACGTCATGTACACGCTCGAGGACGCGGGAAAGCGAGCGGTCGGGTTCAAGCTCTCCGACGGCATGGACGTCCCCGAGGAGCTCGCCGCCTTCAAGTTCGCCCGTCAGAAGTCGAAGCTGGCCGGCACCATCCGCGGCTCCTACTTCGTCATCAAGAACGAGTACTGACGCCCGATCGGCGCGCCGTGTTCGTGATGAGGACGGCCACCAGCTCCGCCAGCGCCACCGCGTCCGCCGGCTCGTCGGCGCGCCGGGCGAGCGCGCGGATCGGACCCACCTGGTCGAGCGTGATCCCCACCCCGGCCAGCAGGAACGTGAGCGCCAGGAAGGCCGCCCGGGCGTTCCCGTCCTCGAACGGGTGGAAGAAGCAGACGTCGAGGTAGACCCGCGCGGCGCGAGCGGGCAGCCCCAGGTCGGCGGCGTGGGCCTGCGCCAGACAGCGGTCGAACTCACCACGCAGGCCCGGGCTCACGCCGTACCGCTCGCGCCCGGCCTTCGCGAACGCCGGTCGGGACCGGAACGGCGCCTCAGCGACCCCCAGGACCAGCCGCTGCCACGCGCCGAGCACCTCGAAGCTCAGCTCCACCCCGGACTCGGCGTCCGCACGAGCCCGGGCGAGCGCCGCCAGCAGACGTTCGGCCCGGGCCGGGTCGCGGAGGCGGTCCCGGGTGCCGATGTCGTGCACCGGCCCGTCGCGCCGCGCAACGACACCCACGGGCGCGACCTCACGAACCCCTTGCCACGGAACGGATTCACGCAGCGCGAGCCACACCCGAAGGTGGTCGGGAGCCATCAGGACCGCAACGACTCCGCGAGCCGGAGCGCGACGTCGTCCAGGACGCCGCTCTCCGGCGCGGTCCAGCTCTCGAACTCGCCGGAAACCGCGCGCTCGACCAGGTCTTCGGCGGCGGGGACGTCCCAGCGGGTCAGGTACCAGGTGAGCACCTGCTTCGCGTGGACGTACCAGGCGTCGCCCGCCCCGGTCCGCTCGACGACGGCGGTCACCAGCGCCGTGGTCGCGCGCTCCCAGGCCCGCTCCCCGTCGACGGGGTACCGGTCGAACTGCCCGGTCAGGTGCTCCAGCCAGCCCCGCCACTCGCACAGGGCCTCGGCGACGCGCTCCAGCGTCGCCTCCGGGGTCGTGATCGAGTCCCGGGGACAGCACCAGCTCGCCACCGGGCCGCCGCCGACGTCGCCCTCGTCGCGCGCCCAGCGCCAGCCGCCGGCCCAGGCGCCGAAGCGGTCGGTCAGGGCCTGGGTCAGCTCGTCGGTCCACGCGGCGCTGTCGCGGCCGGACCAGGCGATCACCTCGGGGTCGGCCGCCGGGCCGCCGGGCCGGGTGGGCACCCGGGCGGCCGGGGCGAGCGAGCGGATCACGTCGAGCGCGGTCGAGGCGTCGAACGGGTGCCGCCGCGGGTCGACGGCACGCCAGGTCAGGTCGTAAGGGTGGGTCACCACCGCAGCCTGTCATGCGCGGCCCGAGGCCGTCGCCGGAATTCGGCGACGGCCTCCCGCGCGCCTAGTTCCGGTACCGGAACAGGATCCGCCCCCGGCTCAGGTCGTACGGGCTCAGCTCCACCAGCACCCGGTCGAACGGCAGGATCTTGATGTAGTTCTTCCGGATCTTGCCGCTGATGTGCGCAAGCACCTTGTGCCCGTTCTCCAGCTCCACGCGGAAAGTGGCGTTGCGCAGGCACTCCAGCACGGTGCCCTCCACCTCGATGCTGCCGGCGGTCTTGGCCATCAGCGCATCACCAGCTCGAGGTTGCTGCCGGCCCGGTGGGCGCCAAAGCCTTCGAACAGCGCGACAGCCGCCGAGTTGGCTTCGGTCACTTCGGCCGACGCCGCCGTGATGCCACGGCCGTGCAGCGAACCCAGCACGTCGGCCAGCAACGCGCGGGCGATCCCGCGACGCTGCCAGTCCCGGCGAACCGCGATCAGGCCGATCCGCGGCTGCCGCACCGGCACGACCCGGACCAGGCCGACGTACCGGCCGGATTCCGTGGCGACCGTGTACCGCGAAGGGTCGAACTCCGGCCGCAGCACGACTTCGGCCGGCATCTCCTGCCAGCCGACCGTCGCGGCGACTTCGGCGCGGATCTCCCGGTCCAGCTCACGCAGCGGAGCTTCCCGCGCGGGCCCGATCGTCACGTCCGGCGAACCGGGAAAAACACCGGTGGGCACGACGTACTCCCATTCGCGGCGCCGGATCGTGAACCCGGCCCGCTCCCAAAGGGACGTCAGCTGCGCGTCGGCTTCGTCGACCACGGTGTACAGCGGCCGCGGCAGGTCCGGCGGCATCATCGACGCCAGCACGTCGAAGACTTCGTCCTGCCACGCGTCGATGCTGAGGAAGATCCGGCCGTCGGGACGGCGGGTCGCCTCGCCGCGCCCGATCACCCGGTCGTCCTCCAGGGCGTGCCAGTGCCGTTCCCCGACCCGCGTGATCACCAGGCCGGACGGGAACCGGCGGCTTTCGAGGAGGTTCATCGGCGGCCGCCGAGGTGCCGGGCGAAGAACCGGCCCGCGTTGGCGTGCAACGCCTTTTCCACCGAGGCGAAGGCGTCGGACAACGCCGGCCCCGACTCGCGCGGGATGTGCTGGTCGTCCCGCTTCGCCGTCTCGACGAGGGTCCGCGGGTCGCCGATCGCGGCGCCCGTGTTCAGGCCGAAGTAGCCGACCGGACCGGCGATCTCGGGCTCGGTGGCGCCCTCGGGCGACCAGAGCACGGCGGGCGCGTCGCCCACCGTGAAGTCGCGTTCGAGGACACCGGCTGACGATCTTTCAGCGGTGAAATGCATGGTTGCTGCCTTTCGGGAGTGCCTTCTCGAGGCGCTCCCGGCAACCGCTACGTAAGTCGCCCGACCGTGACGCCGAGGGGGAGCACCCACTTCGATGCAACGTTCACGGGTCTCACCTCCTCGGGCCGGTCCACGGTCGGGCGGAACGCTATCAGCGCGCGCCCGACGGCGTCCAACGATTTGCCCGCGGACCGATCAGGAATCGAGAAGCGCTGGTCAGCGCGCCACGCCTAGCGTTACCGCCATGACCTCAATCACCAGCATCACCCTCGAGGTGGCCGACACCGCCGCCGCCGAACGCTTCTACGCCACCGCCTTCGGGCTCGAAGGCCAGCTGCGCTTCCGCACCTCGGAAACCCCGTCCGACGGGTTCCGCGGCTTCACCCTCTCCCTGACCGTCGCGCAGCCGGCCGACGTCGACGCGCTGGTCGGCAGCGCCCTCGAAGCCGGGGCGACGACGATCAAGCCCGTCGCGAAGTCCATGTGGGGCTACGGCGCCACCCTCCAGGCCCCCGACGGCACCATCTGGAAGATCGCGACCTCGGCGAAGAAGAACACCGGCCCGGCCAGCCGGGCGATCGGCGACATCGTGCTGCTGCTGGGCGTCGCGGACGTCGCCGCGACCAAGAAGTTCTACGTCGACCACGGCTTCACCGTCGGCAAGAGCTTCGGCCGCATGTACGTCGAGTTCGAGTCCGGCCCCGGCCCGGTCAAGCTGGCGCTGTACCGGCGCAAGGCCCTGGCCAAGGACGCCGGGGTCGCCCCGGAGGGCTCCGGTTCGCACCGGATCGCCGTCCACACCGCGGCCGCGCCGTTCACCGACCCGGACGGCTTCGCCTGGGAAAGTGCCACGCCGGTCCGGCACGAGAGCCGATAGGCGGCCGGGGCCGGGAGTCGGCAGACTGGTCGGCATGCCGGAACTGCCCGAAGTGGAACTCGCCCGCCAGGTCCTCGCCGGCGCCCTCGGCCGGAAGATCCGGGACGTCGACGACCACGACGACTGGGTCTGCCGGCCCCACGCGCCCGGCGACCTGGCCGCGGCATTGCGGGGCGGGCGGCTCACCGAGGCGCACCGGCGGGGCAAGACGCTGTGGTGCGAAACCGAGGGCGGCGACGGGCGGCCGGGGCCGAACCTCGGCCTGCACCTGGGGATGGCCGGGCAGCTGCGGTTCGGCGGGGAAAGCGGGCCGCCCGGGCCGAAGCGGTTCCGCGGCCGCGAAGAGAAACCCGAGTGGTTCCGGTTCGGGATCACCTTCGCCGACGGCGAACAGCTGCGCCTGTTCGACACTCGCCGCCTCAGCCGCGTCCGCCTCGACCCGGACCTCGACGCGCTGGGCCCGGACGCCGGCGAGGTGTCGCGCGCGGACTTCCGCGCCCGCGTCGGCCGGGGGCGCGCGCCGCTGAAGGCGCGGCTGCTGGACCAGTCCGTGCTCGCCGGGGTCGGGAACCTGCTGGCCGACGAGACGCTGTGGCAGGCCGCGCTGAGCCCGTCCCGGCCGGTGAACGAGCTGGCCGAAGCCGAGCTGACGGACCTCCACAAGGCCCTGCGCAAGGCGTTGCGCGCCGCGATCAAGCACGGCGGGGTGCACACGGGCGAGATCATCGGCCACCGCCGCCCGGGCGAGCACTGTCCGAGGTGCGGCGCCGAGATGGCCCACGGGACGGTCGGGGGCCGCTCGACCTGGTGGTGTTCGCGGGAGCAGGCCTAGTCAGCGCGGGCCGAGCCCGGTCCGGCCGTCGAGGAGCTCACGGGCCACGTCCAGGTGTCCCGCGTGCCGGGCCGTCTCCTCGATCATGTGCAGCACCACCCCGCGCAGGTCGGTGGTCTCCGTCCCGAGCGGCCCGGGATGGCGCCCCACCGGCTGCGCCGTCAGCGGCGTCGCGAGGAAGATCTCGTCCGACCGCCGGCACTGCGCGCGGTAGTACGCGAAGACCGCTTCCGGGGTCCGCGTCGAGTCCGGCCAGGGCAACGGGTCCGCGGTCCCCGTGAGGATCTCCTGGAACCAGTACCGTTCGGCGTCGCCGAGGTGTTCCACCATGCTCAGCGGGCTCCAGCCGGGAGACACCGGCGTCATTCGCAGCTGCGCCTCGGCGAGCCCGTCGACGATCGCCAGGACACTGTCGCGCTGGGCCTGGAGGAACCCCAGCAACGCCCGCTTCTCACCGTCGGCCACGACCGGAGACGCTAGCGGCAGGTCCGCACACTCGCGGGCGGTTTTTGTCGGACCCACCCGGTACCGTCGCGGGCATGGCAACACTGGTCACCTTCCACGCCCACCCGGACGACGAATGCCTCCGCACCGCGGGCGTCATGCGCAAAGCCGTCGAAGACGGGCACCGGGTCGTGCTCGTCGTCGCCACCAGGGGCGAGGTCGGCGAGGTGCCCGAGGGGTTCCTCGCCGAGGGCGAGCAGCTCTGGGAGCGGCGCGTGCAGGAGTCGCACGCGGCCGCCGAGATCCTCGGAGTCAAGCGCGTCGAGTTTCTCGGCTACCGCGACTCCGGGATGATGGGCGAGGAGACGAACGAGCACCCGGACTGCTTCTGGCAGGCCGACGTCGAGCGGGCCGCCGAGCAGCTCGCGGTCATCCTGCGCGAAGAGTCGGCCGACGTCCTCACGGTGTACGACGACAACGGCGACTACGGCCACCCCGACCACATCCAGGTGCACCGCGTCGGCCTGCGCGCCGCCGAGCTGGCCGGCACCGGGCGCGTCTTCCAGGGCACCTTCAACCGCGAGTTCATGCGGCGGGGCTTCAAGGACGCCGTCGACCAGGGCCTGATCCCGCCCGAAGAGATGCCGGACGGGCCGGAGAACCTCGAGATCGGCAAGCCGGAGGCGGAGATCACCGCGGCCGTCGACGTGGCGAAGTACGTCTCGGTGAAGCGCGCGGCGATGCGGGCGCACCCCAGCCAGATCAGCGAGGACTCGTTCATGCTGGCGATGTCGGACGAGGCGTTCCGGTTCGCCTTCGGCACCGAGTGGTTCATCCGGGCCGGCCAGGGCCCGGGGATCACGGAAACGGACCTCATGGCCGGACTCTGATCAGGCGAGGGCGGCGGTCACGTCCAGCTCGACCAGCTGCCCCGGATACCCCAGCCGGGCGACACCGAGCAGGGTGCTCGCCGAGGTGAAGGCCGCGCCGATCCCGGACGCCGTGAGCCGGTCCCACACGGCCGAGAGCGTCTCGCGGTCGTCGGTGGCCACGTAGACGACCGTGCGGACCACGTCGGCCGGGCCGGCGCCGGCGAAGGCCAGCGCGGCGGCCGCGTTGGCGACGACCTGGTCGGTCTGGGCGAGGAGACCGCCGTCGACCACCGTGCCGTCGGCGGTGAGCGGGCACTGGCCGGCGAGGTACACGGTGCGGCGCGCCTCGGTCACGGTGACGTGGTGGTAGCCGGGCGGTGTGTGCAGGCCGGGCGGGTTCTGCCGTTCAATGGTCACGTTCGCATCATCGCGAGGGCGGCAAGCGGATTCCGCGGGAGGGCGCATGCGCAGGACCATCGACTGGGCGGACGGCGCGATCGTCATCATCGACCAGACGGTGCTGCCGGCCGGGTTCCGGCTGCTCGAGCTGCGGACCGTCGGCGAGCTGGTCGACGCGATCAAGCGGCTGGCCGTGCGCGGCGCGCCCGCGCTGGGCGCCGCGGGAGCGCTGGGGGTCGCGCTGTCGGCCCGGCTCGGCGGTGACGTCCGGGCGGACGCGGCGCTGCTCGCCCACGCCCGGCCGACCGCGGTGAACCTGGCCTGGGGTGTCGAGCGGGCGCTGGCGAAGCTCCCCAATGGCCCGGCGGCGGTCCTCGCCGAAGCGCAGGCGCTGCTCACCGAAGACGAGGAGCTGAACAAGACGGCGTCGGCGCACGCCGCGGAGCTGGTGCTGGCCGAGTGCCCCCGCCGCCCGCTGCGGCTGCTCACCCACTGCAACGCGGGCCGCCTGGCGACGGTCGGCTGGGGCAGCGCGCTCGGCGTCGTCTGGCACCTGCACGAGCGCGGGCTGGTCGAGGAAGTCCTCGTCGGCGAGACACGCCCGCTGCTGCAGGGCGCCCGGCTCACGACGTGGGAGCTGGAGCAGGCCGGCGTCCCGTACCGGGTCCTGCCCGACTCGGCCGCGGCCGCGGCGATGTCCCGCGGCCTGGTCGACGGCGTCCTCGTCGGCGCCGACCGGATAGCGGCGAACGGCGACGTCGCGAACAAGATCGGCACGTACGGCCTGGCGATCGCGGCCCGCCACCACGAAGTCCCGTTCATCGTGGTGGCGCCATCCTCCACAGTGGACAGCAAGCTCACGGACGGCACGGGCATAGTCATCGAAGAACGCGACGCCCGCGAGCTGACTGAGTACGCCGGAACCCCGATCACCCCACCGGAGGCAAGGGCGTTCAACCCGGCGTTCGACATCACCCCGGCGGCGCTGATCACCGCAGTGGTGACGGAAAACGGGCGCTTCGCCCCTTAGACCTGGTCTCAAAACTCGGCGGGTCGCCAGGTGAACCAACGGCCCGCCCCTCCCGGCTCGGGGCCCGGCCCGACGGACCGGAGGTCCGTCAGAGAGACTGGGGGCCAGTGCCCGCCCTCTCGATCTGGAGTCTTTGATGCCGCAAGGGACCGTCCGTTGGTTCGACGCCGAACGGGGTTTCGGCTTCCTCGCACCCGAGGACGGCTCGCCGGACGTGTTCGTGCACGCCTCCGAGATCGTCGGGGACGGCGGCGCGAAACTGCTCCGCGAGGGTCAGGCCGTCGTGTTCGAGGTCGGCGAGAACGACCGCGGGCCCCAGGCGCTGCGCGTTCGCGTCACCGCCGATGCGGCCACCGGCAGCGTCGTGGGCCTGCTCGGCACCATCAACTGGTACGAGCCGGGCAAGGGGTACGGCTTCGCGTCGCCGGACGGCGGCGGCGCCGACATCTTCGTGCACAGCTCGGCCATCGTGACCGGCGGCGTGGTCACCGAGGGGCAGCGGGTGGCCTTCCTGGTCGTCGAAGGCGAGCGCGGCCCGCAGGCCGGGCACGTGATCCCGCTGGGAGCAGGGGCCGGCTCACCCGCCGCGGCCGGTATCGCGGACGGTGCCGACGGCACGGTGGCCTGGTACGACGAGGACAAGGGCTTCGGCTTCATCAACCCCGACTCCGGCGCCGGGGACGTCTTCGTGCACGCCCGGGCCCTGGCCGAGGGGCTGACGTGGCTCGCGGAGGGCGACCGCGTCGCCTACGAGGTGGCCAGTGGGGACAAGGGCCCGCAGGCCCGCGACGTGCACCTGGTCCGGGGCGCCGAGCCCCAGACGGCGCCCCAGCGGCCGGCACCTGCCGCGGCCGCAGGGCCGGCGGCGCGGGACGTGCCCGTACGAGGCGGCGAGGGCGTCGTCGCACGCTACGACGGCGACCGCGGCTTCGGCTTCATCACCCCGGACGCAGGCGGCGACGATCTCTTCGCCCACGCGTCCGTGATCATGGGGTCGGAGCCGCTGCAGAAGGGTGACCGGGTCCGGTACGCGGTGCGTCAGAGCGACCGGGGGCCGCAGGCCGACCGCGTCGAACGTCTCTGACCTGGTCGCAGAGCTCGATCTTCATGAGCCGGCCGCATCCTCCTTAAGGCCGCGGCCCGATCTCCCGGCCCCCATCAGTCACGGTGATCGCCATCGCCGGGCACGAGTCCGCCGCGTCCAACACCGTCTCGTCGCCGTCCACCTCCGAGACCACCGTCTGGGCCACCGCGCCCTCCAGCGTGAACACCTCGGGCATCAGCGCCGCGCACATCCCCGAGCCGATGCAGGTGTGTTCGTCGATCTCCACGTGCCAGCTCATGGTCACCTTCCGAGTCACCAGCCGATGGGCATCGACCGCGGTCCGCGGACGAGCATCTGCGTCTTCCACACGATATCGCCGGCCAGGTGCAGCCCCGGCAGCTCGGTGACCAACGCGCGCAGCGCCTCCTGCAGCTCCAGCCGGGCCAGCGGCGCGCCGAGGCAGTGGTGGACGCCGTGGCCGAAGCCGAGGTGGTGGTTTTCCTCGCGGTCGAAGCGCAGCTGGTCCGCGTCGTCGAACTGGAGCCGGTCGCGGTTGGCCGCGCCGACCGCCACCAGCACCGGCTCGCCCGCGCGCACCACCACCCCGCCGACCTCGACGTCTTCGGTGGCGTACCGGGCGAAGCCGGCTCCCGCGCCCAGCGGCACGAACCGCAGCAGCTCCTCGACCGCCGCCGGGATCAGCTCCGGGTCGGCGCGCAGCCGCTCCCACTGCCCGGGCTGGTCCAGCAGCGCGTAGACGAAGTTGGGGATCTGGCTCGCCGTCGTCTCGTGCCCGGCCACCAGGATGCCGACGCACAGGTCGACCAGCTCCAGCTCGGTCAGCCGGTCACGGGTGTCGCGGGCCTCGATCAACGCCGTCATCAGGTCGTCCTGGGGCGCCGCGCGGTGCTCGGCGATCAGCCCGCGCATGTAGTCGCGCAGCTCTTCGCGGTTGCGCTCGAACTCCTCGGGGGTCAGCCCGCTGGTGGACAGCGCCGCGTCGCTCCAGACGCGGAACTTCGGCCGGTCGGCGACCGGGACGCCGAGCAGCTCGCAGATCACCGCGACCGGGATGGGCAACGCGTAGAGGTCGACGAGGTCGGCGGGCGGGCCCGCGGCCTTCATGTCCGCGATCAGCTCGCCGGCCAGCGTGGCGACGCGCGGCCGCAGCAGCTCCACGCGCCGCATCGTGAACGCCTTCGCGACCAGCGTCCGCAGCCGCGTGTGGTCGGGCGGATCCATCTGCAGGATGCCGCCGTCGCGCTGCACGGGCGAGCGGCGCGGCGCGTCCTTCTCCTTCTCCATCGCCCGCGAAAACCGGCGGTCGCCCAGCACCAGCCGGGCGTCGGCGTAGCGGGTGGCCAGCCACGCCGGCTCGCCGTAGGTCATCTTCACCCGGACCATGCCCTCGGCTGCACGAGCGGCCGCGTAGGCCTCGTTGAGGTCGAGACCCGCCTCTTCGTTGAAGGGGTACGAGAGCGCTTCGGTGTGGGTGACAGTCATGCGGGAACCCCCGGATTCGACGTCGTAAATCAGTTCGCTTACCAACGCTAACCGTGATCGACGCTCACGTCGAGGAGCAGATCACTCACCCAGAGTCACCACAGTAACGGAAAGTTTCCGTCCGGATGTCACGGTCAGCCATTGCCGGGTCACGAGAACCTAGGTTACGGTGACCTAGGTGTGGATCGAAATCCTCCTGCTGTCGCGGCTGGCCCGCGAGCCGCTGCACGGCTATGAGCTGCGCAAAGCCGTCGAAGCGTCAACCGGCCGCACCCTGTCGAACAACTCGCTGTACCCGACGCTGCGGCGTTTCGTCGACGCGGGCGCGGTGAGCCGCAGCGCGGAGGAGCAGGAGGCCAAACCGCCGCGGCACGTCTACACGATCACCGACGTCGGCCGCGAGCTGCTGCACGACATGCTCGCGGACTTCCCGGCCGACCTGGCGCTCAACGACACGGAGTTCCTCTCCCGCGTGGGGAACTTCGGCTGGCTGCGCGAAGACGAACGGGCCCGCGTGCTCGACGTCCGCGAGCGCGCGCTCACCGCCGAGCGCGACCGGCTGACGCGGCTCGCCGCCGAGCAGGCCGACCCGTGGAGCCGCGCGGTGCTGCGGCAGGTCTGCCGGACCTTCGACACCGAACACCGCTGGCTGTCCGACCTGAAGACCCACGGCCCCGAACCGAGGAGCGACGCATGACCACCACCGAAGAGGCGCCCCGCCTCCCCTTCAGCCGCGCCAACGCGCTCGAGATCGCCTCGGACTACGAAGTGCTGCGGCAGCGGTCGCCGATCAGCCGCGTGCTCACCCCGGCGGGCGACCCCGCGTGGCTGGTGACGTCGTACGAAGAGGCGAAGGAAGTCTTCCGCGACAAGCGCTTCGGCCGCTCGCACCCCGCGCCCGAGCAGGCGTCGCGGATCTCCGGCGCCGCGATCCAGGACGGCCCGAGCGGCGACTTCGAGACCGAAGAAGCCGAACACAAGCGGATGCGCCGGATGCTGGCGCCCGCGTTCTCCGCGCCCCGCATGCGCGCGCTCGGCGACCGGATCGCGGAGCTGACCGACCGCTGCCTCGACGACCTGCAGGCCGCGCACGACGCGCACCCCGGCGAGCCGGTCGACCTGACCGACTTCCTCGCGTTCCCCTTGCCGGTGCTGGTGATCTGCGAACTGCTCGGCGTCCCGTACGCCGACCGTGAGCACTTCCGCGCCCTGTCCGAGCGGATCGCGATGATGGACGGCGGCGCCGACGCGCAGGCGGCGATGACGGAGTTCAAGGCGTACATGACGAAGCTGGCCGACGCCAAGCGCGCGGACCCGCAGCCCGACGTCATCTCCGACATGGTCGCGGTCCAGGCCGACGACCCGACGTTCACCGACGACGACCTCGCGCGGATGGGCGCCGGCCTGCTGTTCGCCGGCCACGAGACGACGTCCACCCGGATCGCGATGGGCACACTGTTCCTGCTCGCCGACACCAGCCGCCGCGACCGCTTCGAGGCCGACCCCGACGGCCAGGTGCAGCAGACGGTCGAGGAGATCCTGCGGCTGACGGCCACCAGCGGCACCGGCCTGCTGCGGTACGCGCACGAGGACGTCGAGATCGCGGGCGTCCGGATCGCCCGCGGTGACGCGGTGCTCGTCTCCAGCGACGCGGCCAACCGCGACGCGTCGGTGTTCGCCGACCCCGACGAGTTCGACCCCACCCGCGCCCCGAACGTCCACCTGGCCTTCGGCACCGGCGCGCACGTCTGCATCGGCGCCAACCTGGCCCGCACCGAGCTGCGCACGGTGTTCCCGAAGCTCTTCCGCCGCTTCCCCGGCCTCCGGCTGGCGGTGGGCATCAACGACATCCCGGTGCGGGTCAACCGCGTCGCGGGCGGGGTCGACGCGGTTCCGGTGATCTGGTGATGAAGGTCGACGTCGACACCACGAGCTGCGTCGCGTCCGGGCAGTGTGTCCTGCTCGCCCCGGACACGTTCGACCAGAACGAGGAGGACGGCACGGTCGTCCTCCTCGCGGCCGAGCCGGCCGAGGCGGAGCAGGACGCCGTCCGCCAGGCGGAGCTCACCTGCCCGGCGGCCGCGATCCGCGTTTCCGGTTAGGGCAGCGCGCGCCTCAGGAGTTCGGCCAGGTGCACCGCTTCCCGGCCGGACTCCTGGGCGATCTGCGTCCGGCAGCTGAACCCGTCGGACACGACCACGGTTTCCGGGGCCGCCGCGCGGATCGCCGGCAGCATCCGGTCCTCCGCCACCGCCTTCGACACCTCGTAGTGGCCACGTTCGAAGCCGAAGTTGCCGGCGAGTCCGCAACATCCCGAGTCGAGGGTCGTGTTGCGGACCCCCGCCGCGGCCAGGGCCGACTCGTCCGCGCCGAAGCCCAGTACGGCGTGCTGGTGGCAGTGGACCTGGGTGATCGTGTCGACGTCGAGGGCCGCGAACGGGACCGGCGCCCGCTCGAGCAGCTCCGCGAACGTGAACGTCCGGGACGCCAGCAGCTCCGCCCGCGCGTCGCCCGGCAGCAGCGCGGGCAGGTCGCCGCGGAACAACGCCGTGCAGCTTGGTTCCAGGCCCGCCACTTCGTAACCCTCGTCGAGATAAGGCGCGAGCACGTCCAGGGTCCGGGTGAGCACCCGGCGCGCGACCCCGAGCTGGCCCGTCGACACCCATGTCAGTCCACAACAGACTCCCCGGTCCGGCAGGACAACATCGTAGCCCGCCGCGGTCAGGACCTCGTGGGCCGCCTCCAGCACCGAGGGGGTCAGGTAGTTGTTGAACGAGTCCGGCCACAGCACCACACGACGCTCCCCCGACGCCCGGCGCCGCAGATCCGCCCGTGCCGACGTGAACGGCGAAGGAGCGAACGACGGCAGCGCGCGCTCCGACGCGATCCCGCCGAGCCGTTTCACCAGGCCCGCCAGCTTCGACCGCCCCACGGCGTTGGCCAGCCGCGGCGCCCGGGCACTGAGCCGCAGCCACAACGGCAGCCAGCCCATCGAATAGTGCGACGCCGGGCGCAGCCGCCGCCGGTAGTGCTGCTGCAGGAACTCCGCCTTGTACGTCGCCATGTCGACGTCGACCGGGCAGTCGGACAGGCATCCCTTGCAGGACAGGCACAAGTCCAGGGCTTCGTGCACTTCGGACGATCGCCAGCCGTCCGTGACGACCTCGCCGTTGATCATCTCGGCGAGCAGGTGCGCCCGCCCGCGTGTCGAATGCTTTTCCTCGCGCGTCGCCCGGTAGCTCGGGCACATCACGCCGCCGCCGCTGGTGTTGCGGCACTTGCCCACGCCGACGCAGCGCCGCATCGCCTGCCCGAAACTTCCGCGGTCCTCCGGGTAGCCGAGGAAGACACTGTCCTCAAAGGACTTCGACGTGGCCCGGACGCGCAAGTCCGCGTCGACCGGCCGTGGCGCGACCAGGATGCCCGGGTTCATCCGCCCGGCCGGGTCGAAGATCGCCTTGAACCGGGCGAAGAGGTCCATCATCTCCGGGCTGTACATCCGGGACAGCAGCTCGGAGCGCGCCTGGCCGTCGCCGTGCTCGCCGGACAGCGAACCGCCGTGCGCCGCGACGAGGTCCGCGGCCTCCTCCAGGAACCGCCGGAAGTCCGCGACGCCGGAGGCCGACAGCAGGTCGAAGTCCAGCCGCAGGTGCAGGCAGCCTTCGCCGTAGTGGCCGTAGACGACACTGCGCCGCCCGTGCGCCCGCATCAGCTCCTTGAACTCGCGCAGGTACGCGCCGAGCCGCTCGGGCGGGACGGCCGCGTCCTCCCAGCCCGGCCAGGCCTCCGAACCGTCCGCGAGCCGGGTCGCCAGCCCCGCGCCCTCCTCGCGGATGCGCCACAGCCCGCGTTGCGCGGCCGGGTCGTCGACGATCGTGAACCCGGTCAGCTCCAGCGACGCCGCCAGCGCGCGGGCCCGCGAAGCCGGGTCGTCGCCGGCCAGCTCGACGAACAGCCAGGCCCCGCCCGGCGGCAGGTCACCCGCGCGGCCGGGCAGCATCGCGACGAGTTCGGCGTCGACGCCTTCGACGGTCAGCGGTGACCACGGCAGGATCCGCGGCACGGCGTCGGCCGCGGCGATGTCGGACGGGAACCCCAGCACCGCCAGCACGCGGCGAGCGGGCAGCTCGGCCAGCTCGACCGTCGCTTCGAGGATCGTGACGCAGGTGCCTTCGGACCCGACGAGCGCCTTCGCGACGTCAAAACCGTTCTCCGGCAACAGGTGTTCCAGGCCGTAGCCGGACACCCGGCGTGGCCACGTCGAGAGTTCCTTGCGCAGCAACGCCAAGTTGTCGCGCACCAGCGCACGCAGCTCGTCGAAGATCCGGCCCTCGGTGGGCTCGTCGCGGCCGACCCGCAGCCGCGTGCCGTCGTAGAGCAGCACGTCCAGCGACCGGACGACGTCGACCGTGCGGCCCCACGCGACCGAATGCGAGCCGCACGCGTTGTTGCCGATCATGCCGCCGAGCGTGCAGCGGCTGTGCGTCGAAGGGTCCGGGCCGAACCGCAGTCCGTGCGGCGCCGCGAGCGCCTGCAGGTCGTCGAGCACCGTGCCGGGCAGCACCCGCGCGAGCCGGGTTTCCGGGTCCAGCGAGAGCACTCCGCCGACGTGGCGCGAGGTGTCGATGACCAGGCCCGGCCCGCACGCGTTCCCGGCGACGCTCGTGCCGCCGCCGCGGGCGATCACCGGCAGGTCCCGGGCGCGCGCCTCGGCGACCGCGGCGACGACGTCGTCGACGGACTCCGGCAACACCACACCCCGGGGCACGTGGCGGTAGTTGGACGCGTCGGTCGTGTACAGGGCGAGCGTGGCGGCGTCGGTGAGGATCTCCACACCCCCATTCAAGTCGATCGGTGCGACTATCCGCTGTGTGACGATCGACCTGCACACCCACAGCACCGCGTCGGACGGCACGACGCCGCCCGCCGACCTGCCGCGCTTGGCCGCCGAGGCCGGGTTGAGCGTGTTCGCGCTCACCGACCACGACACCGTCGCGGGTCTGTCCGAGGCGGCAAAAAGCGCGGCCGACGTCGAGATCGTCCCCGGTGTCGAGATCTCGTGCCGGCTCGACGACGCCGAGGTGCACCTGCTCGGCCTCTTCGTCGACCCCGGGAACGAGGGCCTGGCAGCCGAGCTGGAGCTGATCCGCACCGACCGCGCCCGCCGCGCGGTGCGGATGGTCGAACGCTGCCGCGAGCTGGGCGCGCCGATCACGCTGGCGCAGGTCGAGACGATCGCCGCGGGAGCGCCGCTCGGGCGTCCGCACATCGCGGCGGCGCTGGCCGCGGCCGGCATCACCGACGCGTTCACCCCGGAGTGGATCGCCGACGGCGGCCGCGCCGACGTGCCGAAGCACGTGCTGGCCACGGCGGACGCGATCGGGCTGGTCCGCGCGGCCGGGGGTGTGGCGGTGCTGGCCCACCCGCGCTCGGTGAAACGCCGCGCGTCGGTCTCGGACGCCCAGCTGGCCACGCTCGCTTCGGCCGGGCTGGCGGGGATCGAAGTGGACCACCCCGAGCAGCCGCCGGAGGTCCGTGGACGCCTGCGGCTGCTCGCCGCCGACCTGGGGCTGCTCGCGACGGGGTCCAGTGACTTCCACGGTGACCGCAAGCCCGTGCGCCTGGGCGAGCACACGACGTCGCCGGAGGTCCTGGCCGCGCTGCGGGAAGCCGCCGTCGGCTGAGCCCGAGGGCGGCGTCCGGTACGTCAAGCCGTCGTTCGAGGCTCCGGAGTACGTGGCGCCGCACCAGAAGTGAGCCGCCGCTCGGCCAGCACGGCCGCCTCCCGTAGCGGGGTGGTCGTGCCGGCCTTCGCGGCTCGCAGGAGGTCCGTGACGGTCTTCTCGATCGTCTCGACGCGGCCGAGCGCGGCCTCGTGGTCCAGGCCCTCCGCTTCGCGCGAGAGCGTGTACAGGATCCCGCCGGCGCTCGCGACGTAGTCCGGGACCCACAGGACACCGCGGGCGGCCAGGTCGTCCGCGACGGCGTCGTCGGTGAGCTGGTTGTTGGCCGGGCCGACCACCAGCGGGGTGTCGAGCCGGGCCACGCTCTCGGGGCTCAGGACCCCGCCGACGGCGGCCGGGACCACGACGTCGGCCGTCAGGGTGAGCGCTTTCTCCGGCTCGGCCCAGGTCAGGTCCTGATCCTCGGCTTCCGCGCGCTTCGCCGGGTCGATGTCCGAGACGACGACTTCGGCGCCCGCGTCGTGCAGGCTCGCCGCCAGGTGGGCCCCGACCGAGCCGTAACCGCTCACGACCACCCGCCGGCCGGCCAGGTCCGGTGAGCCGAACACGGCGGTCGCGGCGGCCCTCAGGGCGGCGAGCACCCCGACCGCGGTCGGGCCGCTGGAGGAGCCGGTGCCGCCCGCGGACTCGGGGGTGCAGAACGCGTACGGCGAGACCTCGCGCAGGACGAGCATGTCCGCCGGGCCGGTGCCGACGTCCGGGCCGGCCAGGTAACGCCCGCCGAACTCGGCGACGAGGTCCGCGTGGTCCAGCAGGACGTCCCGCCGGTCCGCCGGCGAGAGCACACGCCCCGGCTCCGGCGCGATGACGCTCTTGGCGCCCCCGAAGCCGAGTCCCGCGACGGCGCACTTCGCCGTCATGGCGGCCGACAGGCGGAGGACGTCGTCGACCGCCTGGTTGGTCGTCGCGTAGGGCTTGAAACGGCAGCCGCCGACGGCCGGGCCGAGGGCGCTCGAGTGGATCGCGACCATCGTGGTGACGCCGGAACGACGGCCACGCCGGGCGACAAGCTGTTCATGTGCGGTCATACCGACCGAAGCTAGAGTGATGAACGGCGTTGTCGACTTATCGCCGAACTAAATTCGGCGCCGAACCGGAGGTCCCCGTGCTGGACGAACTTGATTCGGCGATCGTGCGCCACCTGCAGGAGGACGCCCGCCAGACCAACCGGGACATCGCCCGGAAGGTCGGCATCGCGCCGTCGACCTGCCTGGAGCGGATCCGGCTGCTGCGGGAACGCGGCGTCATCCGCGGTTACCACGCCGACATCGACCTGGCGAGCCTCAACCGCGGCGTCCGGGCGCTCGTCACCGCGCAGGTGCGGCCGTTGAGCCGGGCGGTGATCGACTCCTTCCAGCGGTCGATCGCCGAACTGCCGGAAGTACTCTCCGTGTACGTGACCGCGGGCAGTGACGATTTCCTGATCGAAGTGACCACGCGCGACATCGATGGCCTGCACGCATTCCTCACCGACCGGCTCGCGTTGCGCCGGGAGATCGTCGGCTTCCGCACGTCGATCGTTTTCCGCCACGTGCGCAAGACCACACTTGAGCCGCTGCGCTAGGGGTATCCGGGAATCACCCGGAAAACCCGACACGCACCCCTACGTGCACCCCTGAAATACCCGGGTTCGCACGCTGAGAGGGGGAAAATGTCGGTGTCCGGAGGTCTAATGAGCGGGACGGGAAGGAGGCGCCGCCATGATCACCGAACTGAACCATCGTGAGCGGGCCACATTGAGAGCCGTGGCCGGGGGCCACGCCGAGATCAGCTGCAGCTGCGAGCCCGACCTCTTCATCGACGGCCTGAGCTGCTGCGACCAGTCCACCGCGCACCGGCTCGCGCGGCTCGGCCTGATCGCGCCGGCCCGCGACGGCAAGCGCGGCCAGCTCGTGCCCGCGCTGCTCACCGAAGCCGGGTCGCAGGCACTGGGCGAGGTCTACGCGCTCGCCGCGTAATCGTGTTGCCACACACTGGGGTCACTGTCAGCATCACCCGATGCAGGTATTCCTCGAAACCGAGCGGCTGATCTTCCGCCGGTTCACCGAGAACGACGTCGACGCGCTCTTCGAGCTTTACGACGACCCGGCCGTGATGAAGTACCTCAATGGGGGCCGGCCCGCGGACCGCGCCGAGATCGCCACGCTGGATCTCCCCGCGTTCCTCGGTTACTACGAGCGTTTCCCCGGTTACGGCTTCTGGGCCGTGGTCGAGAAGAGCACTGGCGATTTCCTGGGATGGTTCCACTTCCGGCCGCGGCCCGGCGATCCGGTCGACGAGCCCGAGCTGGGGTACCGGCTGCACCGGAAGGCCTGGGGCAAGGGCTACGGCACCGAAGGGTCCGTGGCACTGCTCACGAAGGGCTTCACCGAGCTGGGGGTCAAGCGCGTCACGGCGTTCACCATGACGGTGAACCGGCGCTCGTGGCGCGTGATGGAGAAACTGGGGATGCGGTTCGTCCGCACGTACTTCGAGGAGTTCCCGGAGCACGAACGCGCGCCGGGCAGCGAGCACGGCGAGGTCGAGTACGCCATCACCCGCGACGAATGGCTGGCCCGGTCGTGAGTGTTTAGGGCGGTTCTAACCGCCCGAAACACTCACGAGAGCCGCGGCAGGCCGCTCACTCAGCGGTAGACCTCGAACTCGTAGATCCGGGCCGCGCCGTTGCCGTCGTTGGCCGGGGTCGTCAGGTTCAGCTTCACGTACCGGGCCGACCGGGTGGTGATCGGGTGGTACGTGCGGCTGGCCCGGGAACCGCTCACGGAAGCGACCGTCGTCCAGTTCGAGCCGTCGGTCGACGTCTGAATCGTGAAGGCGCCGGTGTTCCAGCCCGTGGTCTCGCCGCCGAGGCCGGCGTGCTTGACCACGAACGACGACACGTTCTGCGCCGACCCGAGGTCGACCTGCAGGAACTTCGTAGCGGCGGTGCTGCAGAACTTGCTGTTGTTCGCCAGGCTGCCGTCCACGGCGTTGGCCGCGCCCTCGGCGGAGTTGCACGCCGCCGAGCCGGTGGCCGCCTTGCCCTGCGCCAGGTTCGTGCCGAGCTCCGGCGCGGCGGGCGGCGGGGTGAACCCGTCGTTGTACGACGGCGGGACGTCCGCCACGTTCGTGCCCCACGCGCTCGGCGACGAGCCCATCGTGTAGTTCAGCGTCGACGCGCCCGCGATGTCGCCGTAGCGGATCCACGACTTGGTCGTCGAAGTCCCGTTGACGCTGAGGCTCTGCACGTACTGCGATCCCTGCCCCGCGCCGGTGCCGGTGATCTGGATCGTGCCGCTCGGGCGGATGATCGAGACCGACGAGAACAGCGGGCCGTGCAGCGCCAGGACGTCCGCGCCCGGCGTCGCCGGGTACATGCCCAGCGCGGCGAAGACGTACCACGCCGACGTCGCGCCGAGGTCGTCGTTGCCGGGCAGGCCGCCCGCGCCGGTGGTGAACGACTCGTTCATCACGCGCCGCACCGCGGAGCTGGTGCCCTGCGGGTAGGCGGCGTAGTTGTACGCCCACGGCACGCCGTGCTCGGGCTCGTTGCCGATGTAGAAGTACGGCTGGGTGAGGCCGCCGTTGAGCTGGGTGAAGTGGTGGTCGAGCCGCTGGACGGCGGTCTTGCGCCCGCCCATCAGGTTGATCAGGCCCTGGTAGTTGTAGGGCACCATCCACGTGTACTGCGACGGGTTGCCTTCGGTGTACCCGCTGTTGCTCGACGGCACGACCGGCCAGGCCCAGGTGCCGGTGCTGCCGCGCGGCTGGATGTACCCGGAGTCGGTGCCGAACACGTTCTGCCACCACTGGGCCCGCTGCATGTAGGTGTTGTACTTCGCCGTGTCACCAACGGACTTCGCGAACTGCGCCACCGCGAAGTCCGACGCCGAGTACTCGAGCGAGTCCGACGGGTCTTCGGTGATGTAGTGCCGGCTGGTGTACCCGGACTGACGGCCGCGGATCGCCTGGCCCTGCGCGGTGCCGCCGTTGGAGCTCTTGTCCATCAAGGTGAGCGCGGCCGCGGTGTCGAAGCCGCGGACGCCGAAGGCGTACATGCTGCCGACGACGATCGGGCCGGGGTCACCGGTCATCACGAAGTGCTCGTTGTTGTTGTGCGACCACTTGGGCAGCAGCCCGCCCTGCTGGCCGTCCAGCACCATCGACTTCGCGATGTCACTGGCTTCGTTGGGCGCGACGAGCCCGATCAGCGCGGCCCACGAGCGGTAGATGTCCCAGCCGGAGTAGTTCTGGTAGACCGTGTGCGACGCGGTGTGGATCGCCTGGTCGAACCCGCGGTACTGGCCGTTCGTGTCGCTGGCGATGTTCGGGTTCTGGAAGACGTGGTAGAGCGCGGTGTAGAACTTCTGGAGGTCCGAAGCCGTCCCGCTGCCCACCTGGACGCGGTTGAGGATGGTGTTCCAGCTCGTGTCGGCCGCGGCGCGCGTCCCGGCGAAGTCGAAGCCGGGTTGCTCGGCGGCGAGGTTCGCCTGCGCGTTGGCCAGGCTGACGAACGAGATGCCGATCTTCGCCTGCACCGTGGTGTTGCTCGAAGTGTCGAAGGTGACGTAGCCGCCGGCGTTCGTCCCGTTGGTGCTCGCGGACCCGGCGTTGACCGTGCCGCCGAGCCAGGTGCCGAACCCGCTGGGCGCGCGGTCGAACTGGATGACGTAGAAGATCTGGTAGGTCTTCGACGAACCGCAGAACCCGCCGCCGGTCGCCGAACCGGTGAGCTGGCTGCCGCTGATGCTGACCGATCCGTTGCGGTTGCCGGTCGCGCTGCGGCCGGGGTTGACGAGCAGCCGCGCGGACGTCGTGTTCGGGTAGGTCAGCTTCATCGACCCGGACCGCTGGGTGGCGGACAGTTCGACGGTGGTGTTGTAGTTGTCGAGCTTGTTCTTGTAGTACCCGGGCGCGGCCGACTCGTTGGCCTTCGTGTAGCGGCCGGCGTACCCGGTCCAGCCGGTGCCCGGCGACGTCCCGATCGCGCCGGTGATCGGCAGCAGGCCGAGGTCTTCGTTGTTGGGGCAGCCTGCGCCGTTGAAGTGGGTGAGGCTGAACTCTTCGATGCTGGTGTCGCTGTAGCGGTACCCGGACGGCGACCCGGTCGGGGTGTCCGGGCTGAACTGCACCATGCCGAACGGCACGGCGGCGCCCGGGTAGGTGCTGCCGCCGGCGCCGCCGGGCACGGGGTTCGGCGAGTTGCTGTTGTCCGTGCCGATGAAGGGATTCACGTACTGCGTGAGGGCGAGCGTCGCCGCGCCGGCGGGGGTGACGGGCAGCGCGGCGAGCCCCGCCCCGACGAGAACCGCGGCGAGCAGCACCGCGCGTCTCTTCAGCCTGGACATGGAACCTTCCTCCCTGTCGCACGCTTCTTCCGCCGCGCGACAACGTTGTCGGACGAGTGACAACGTTGTCAGCACGCACAGTGCGCCGACAACGTCGTGGCGATCGAGGTGGTACCGGAACTCGGTGGCACGACATGGTGCCACGGCGGGGGCCGGTCGCGATAGCACCAAAAGTCCGTTGTGCGCCAAGCGATCCACGACCGGACCACTCGACCCCCGTGGACCACCCACCCCACCCCGTATCTCACGTGCCCAGACCCGCAACCCCCGTGACCCCAGCCGGATCCCGGGCTCTGGCCCCAGGTTTGCCGAGCCGGGACTTCGTGTCGTCCCTCCAGTCACGCGTGTCGTCCGTTCAGGCACATGGTGCGTGTGCGGGAGGGGTCGACACGCGTGACTGGGGAGTCGACACGCGTGATTGAGGGGTCGACACGAAGTCAGGGGCGGGAGGCCACCCAGGTTTCGCCGAGTTCCGTTGTGGCGGCTTCGCCGTTGGTCAGGTCCGCCAGCCAGCTCCCGAAAGCCGGGGCCTCGCCCGGCGCCAGGCCGATCTCGAAGCGGGCCAGCTCGTCGAAGCGCGTCCTGTGCACGAGATACGGCGACGCGCGCAAGTCGTTCTCCAGCCGGCCCGCGCGGTCGTAGCTCACCGCCACTTCCACCAGACTGAGACGCCTGTGTTCTAGTACACCAACCACTTCCAGTGCGTCCGAAACGGACTGGCCGTACGCGCGGATGAGCCCGCCCGCCCCCAGCAGCACTCCCCCGAAGTACCGCGACACGACCGCGACCGTGTCCGTCAAGGAACGGCGGTGGAGGACTTCCAGCATCGGGACGCCCGCCGTGCCGGCCGGCTCACCGTCGTCACTGGACCGCCGGGTTCGCCCGTCCGGGCCGAGCACGAACGCGTGACAGTGGTGCCGGGCGCCCGGTTCCGCCCGCCGGCGGGCGGCGATGAACTTGCGCGCGGCCGCTTCCGACGTCGCCGGGGCGAGCGCGCAGCGGAACCGGGAGCGCTTGATCTCGACCTCGTGGACCCCGGATCGAGCCACGGAGAGATAACGATCAGTCATCGGACGGGTCCGCCATGCACCCAGCTTCTCACCCCTTGCGGACCTCACAACACGTGCCCCAGACCACTTTGGACGGACGTTTCCGCAGGTCAGGACCATAACCGGTCGACACGTGGGAGGGACCGCCCGGCATATGGGACTACCCTGGGTGCCGTCAACGTAAGCGTGGCATTTCCCACCCGGGGACAACGACGTATGTCGATAACAGCGAATTCACACTATCGTCATAAGACCCGGCGAACCCGGGAGTAACACCGCGCGTTCCGGCTGACCCCCACCACAGTGGCCGGCCTGTGCGCGCACAGCAGGACCGACACGTTCGGCTGCCCAGCGTTGTGCGGCCTCCCAGATGACCCGCGTCCGGTTTCCGAGCATCGAAGCCCGGCCGACGCTTCGCGGCATCTTGCACTCTGACAACGCCGACAACAGCAACTGTTCTCGACTGACCATCGCGGTACCGGACCACTTCGTTAACCGGTTCAGCTCGAACCACCTGATGGAGTGAGTACCGGTCGCGCCAACGCCTTGGGAGGCGGCCAGCCGTGACCCACCGTGCCAGTTCCCTGCCCCCGTCCGGGGAGCAGCTCAGCAACGCCGAGGCCCAGGGCCTTTACCGCAGCGAGTACGAACACGACGCCTGCGGGGTCGCCTTCGTCGCCGATCTGACCGGCCGGCGAGACCACGCGATCGTCGCGAAAGCCCTGGTCGCGTTGCGCAACCTGGAACATCGCGGGGCGCGGGGCGCCGAACCGGACACCGGCGACGGCGCCGGGCTGCTGATCCAGATCCCCGACGAGTTCTACCGCGAGGTCGTGGACTTCGAGCTGCCCGAGCCGGGCACCTACGCCGTCGGCACCGCTTTCCTGCCGCAGGACGAAAAGCGCCGCGGCCGCGCGATGACGACCATCGAGCGCATCGCCGCCGAAGAGGACATGCGGGTGCTCGGCTGGCGCGAGCTGCCGGTGCACACCGAGCACTGCGGCCCGACCGCGGCCGAGACCATGCCACACTTCACGCAGCTGTTCCTCGCCGCGCGCCGCCCGAAGCCGGAGCATTCGGACCCGCTGCACATCGAGCGCAGCGCCTTCTGCGTCCGCAAGCGCGCGGAGCACGAGCTCGTCGACGACGACGTGTACTTCCCGTCGCTGTCCTCGCGCACGATCGTCTACAAGGGAATGCTCACCGAGCCCCAGGTCGAGCGGTTCTTCGCCGACCTGACCGACGAGCGCGTCACCAGCGCCATCGGCCTGGTGCACTCCCGCTTCTCCACCAACACCTTCCCGTCGTGGCCGCTGGCGCACCCGTACCGGTACGTCGCGCACAACGGCGAGATCAACACCCTGCGCGGCAACCGCAACTGGATGGACGCCCGCGAGGCGCTGCTCGAGACCGACCTGGTCCCGGGTGACCTCAAGCGGATCTACCCGGTGATCACCCGCGGCGCCAGCGACTCGGCGTCCTTCGACGAGGTCCTGGAGCTGCTCCACCTCGGCGGCCGGCCGCTGCCCCACGCCGTCCTGATGATGATCCCGGAGGCCTGGGAGAACCACCAGGAGATGGACCCGGCGCGGCGCGCGTTCTACGAGTTCCACTCGACGCTGATGGAGCCGTGGGACGGCCCGGCGCTGGTCGCCTTCACCGACGGCAGCCAGATCGGCGCGGTGCTCGACCGCAACGGCCTGCGCCCCGGCCGCTACTGGGTGACCGACGACGGCCTCGTCGTGCTGGCCTCCGAGGTCGGCGTGCTCGACATCGACCCGGCGACGATCGTCCGCAAGGGACGTCTCGAGCCCGGCCGGATGTTCCTCGTGGACACCGCCGAAGGCCGGATCGTCGAGGACGAGGAGATCAAGACCGAGCTGGCCACCGAGCACCCGTACGACGAGTGGGTCGAGGCGGGCCTGGTGCACCTGGAGGACCTGCCGGAGCGCGACCGCGAGGTGCCGCTGCACGCCGCGCTCGTGCGCCGCCAGCAGGCGTTCGGCTACACCGAGGAAGAGCTCGAAGCCATCCTCGAGCCGATGGCCCGCACCGGCGCGGAGCCGATCGGCTCGATGGGCAACGACTCGCCGCTCGCGACGCTCTCGAGCCGCCCGCGGCTGCTCTTCGACTACTTCATCCAGCTGTTCGCGCAGGTCACGAACCCGCCGCTGGACGCGATCCGCGAGGAGCTGGTCACGGCGCTCGGCACGCAGATCGGCGCCGAGCCGAACCTGCTCGTCGGCAACGCGGCGTCCTGCCGCCGGATCACCCTGCCGTTCCCGGTGCTCGACAACGACCAGCTAGCCAAGCTGGTGCACGTCAACGACGACGGTGACCTGCCGGAGTTCCAGGCCGTCACCGTGCTCGGCCGGTACAACGTCCACGGCGGCGGCGACGCGCTGGTCCAGCGGCTCGACGAGATCCGCGCCGAGGTGTCGGAGGCCATCGAGGACGGCGCGCGGCTGATCGTGCTGTCCGACCGCGGGGTCGACGAAGACCACGCGCCGATCCCCTCGCTGCTCCTGACCGGCGCGGTGCACCACCACCTCGTCCGCGAGAAGACGCGCACGCAGGTCGGCCTGATCGTCGAGGCCGGCGACGCGCGCGAGGTGCACCACATCGCGCTGCTCATCGGTTACGGCGTCGCCGCGGTGAACCCGTACCTGGCGATGGCGACCGTCGAGGAGATGGCCCACCAGGGCCTGATCCCGGGTGTCACGCCGAAGGAAGCGACGCACAACCTGATCAAGGCGCTCGGCAAGGGCGTCCGGAAGACCATGTCCAAGATGGGCGTCTCGACCGTCGCGTCCTACACTGGCGCGCAGATCTTCGAGGCCGTCGGGCTCGGCGAGGACGTCGTCGAGAACTGCTTCACCGGCACGACGTCCCGCCTCGGCGGAGTCGGCTTCGAGACCCTGGCCGACGAAGTCGCGAAGCGGCACAAGTACGCGTTCCCGGCCGACGGCGTCCGCGCCACGCACCGCGAGCTCGAGACCGGCGCGGACTACCAGTGGCGCCGCGAAGGCGAGCCGCACCTGTTCAACCCGCAGACGGTGTTCAAGCTGCAGCACTCGACGCGGGCCGGGAAGTACGACGTCTTCAAGGAGTACACGAAGGCCGTCGACGACCAGGCCGAGAAGCTGCTGACGCTGCGCGGGCTGTTCGACTTCAAGTACGGCAAGCGCGCACCGGTGCCGATCGACGAGGTCGAACCGGTCTCGGAGATCGTCAAGCGGTTCGCCACCGGCGCGATCTCCTACGGCTCGATCTCCATGGAGATGCACCAGACCCTCGCCATCGCGATGAACCGCCTCGGCGGGAAGTCCAACACCGGCGAGGGCGGCGAAGACGCGGAGCGCCTGTACGACCCGGAGCGGCGCAGTGCTGTGAAGCAGGTCGCGTCCGGACGCTTCGGCGTCACGAGCGAGTACCTCGTCAACGCCGACGACATCCAGATCAAGATGGCGCAGGGCGCGAAGCCCGGCGAAGGCGGGCAGCTGCCCGGCGCGAAAGTGTACCCGTGGATCGCGAAGACGCGGTACTCGACACCGGGCGTCGGCCTCATCTCGCCGCCGCCGCACCACGACATCTACTCGATCGAGGACCTCGCCCAGCTGATCCACGACCTGAAGAACGCCAACCCCCGCGCGCGCATCCACGTGAAGCTCGTGTCCGAGGTCGGCGTCGGCACGGTCGCCGCGGGTGTGTCCAAGGCGCACGCGGACGTCGTGCTCATCTCGGGCCACGACGGCGGGACGGGCGCGTCGCCGCTGTCGTCCATCAAGCACGCCGGCGGCCCGTGGGAGCTGGGCCTGGCCGAGACGCAGCAGACGCTGCTGGCCAACCGGCTGCGCGACCGGATCGTGGTGCAGACCGACGGCCAGCTCAAGACCGGCCGCGACGTGATCGTCGCCGCGCTGCTCGGCGCCGAGGAGTTCGGCTTCGCGACCGCGCCGCTGGTGGTGTCCGGCTGCATCATGATGCGCGTCTGCCACCTCGACACGTGTCCCGTCGGCGTCGCGACGCAGAACCCGAAGCTGCGCGAGAAGTTCAGCGGCAAGGCCGAATACGTCGTCAACTTCTTCGAGTTCATCGCCCAGGAAGTGCGCGAGTACCTGGCGGAGCTGGGTTTCCGGTCGATCGCCGAGGCCGTCGGCCACGCCGAGTTCCTCGACAAGCGCAAGGCCGTCGACCACTGGAAGGCGGCCGGGCTCGACCTGTCGCCGATCTTCCACGTGCCCGACATGGCCCCGGCCGGCCTGCGGCTGCAGCAGACGCAGCAGGACCACGGACTCGAAAAGGCACTCGACAACACCTTGATCCAGCTGGCCGAGGGTGCGTTGAACTCCGGTGACAAGGTGCGGCTGGAACTGCCCGTCCGCAACGTGAACCGGACCGTCGGGACGATGCTCGGGTCCGAGCTGACGAAGAAGTGGGGCGGCGAAGGCCTGCCCGACGACACCATCGACGTCACCTTCACCGGGACCGCGGGCCAGTCGTTCGGCGCGTTCCTCCCGAAGGGCATCACGCTGCGGCTCTACGGCGACGGCAACGACTACGTCGGCAAGGGCCTCTCCGGCGGCCGGCTGATCGTGCGCCCGTCGAAGGACGCGCGGATCGCCGCCGAGGACCACATCATCGCCGGCAACGTGATCGCCTACGGCGCGACCAGCGGCGAGATCTTCATCCGCGGCAAGGTCGGCGAGCGGTTCTGCGTGCGCAACTCGGGCGCGCTGGCCGTCGTCGAAGGCGTCGGCGACCACGGCGGCGAGTACATGACCGGCGGCCGGATGGTCGTGCTCGGGCCGGTCGGGCGCAACTTCGCGGCCGGCATGTCCGGCGGCATCGCCTACGTGCTCGACCTGCCCGCGCACCGCGTCAACCCGGAAATGGTCGACATCGACCCGCTCGACTCCGAGGACGCGGACTTCCTCCGCGAGACGCTCGAAAAGCACTACGACGAAACGGAATCCGCCGTCGCGCGGGAACTGCTGGCCGACTGGGACGCGGGAGTCGACCGCTTCGGGAAGGTCATGCCGAAGGACTACAAGCGTGTGCTCGCCGCCCAGGTCCAGGCCGAACGCGACGGGCGCGACGTGAACGAGGCGATCATGGAGGCCGCACATGGCTGACCCCAAGGGCTTTCTGACCACCACCCGCGAAGAGCCGAAGCGCCGTCCGGTCGACCTCCGGCTGATGGACTGGCGTGAGGTCTACGAGGACTTCGCGACCACGAAGCTGGAGAAGCAGGCCGGCCGCTGCATGGACTGCGGCATCCCGTTCTGCCACCAGGGCTGCCCGCTCGGGAACCTCATCCCGGAGTGGAACACGCTGGTGTGGCGGGAAGACTGGCAGCAGGCCATCGACCGGCTGCACGCGACCAACAACTTCCCGGAGTTCACCGGCACGCTGTGCCCGGCGCCGTGCGAAACCGCGTGTGTGCTCGGGATCAACGACGACCCGGTGACGATCAAGCGGGTCGAGATCTCCATCGTCGACCGCGCCTTCGAAGAGGGTTGGATCACGCCGCAGCCGCCCACCGCGAAGACGGGCAAGAAGGTCGCGGTCGTGGGCTCCGGCCCGTCGGGACTCGCCGCGGCGCAGCAGCTCACGCGCGCGGGCCACAGCGTCGTGGTCCTCGAGCGGGCCGACAAGATCGGCGGGCTGCTGCGCTTCGGCATCCCCGAGTTCAAGATGGAGAAGCAGCGGCTCGACCGGCGTCTCGACCAGATGCGCGCGGAGGGCACGGAGTTCCGGACCTCGGTGAACGTCGGCGTGGACCTCTCGGCCGACGAGCTGCGGTCGTCGTACGACGCCGTGGTGCTGGCCGGCGGCGCGACCGACTGGCGCGACCTGCCGATCCCCGGCCGCGAGCTGGACGGCATCCACCAGGCGATGGAGTTCCTGCCGCCGGCGAACCGGGTCGCGTCGGGTGACCTCGACGCGTCGCCGTTCGACGCCGCCGGGCTCGACGTCGTCGTGATCGGCGGCGGCGACACCGGCGCGGACTGCGTCGGGACGTCCCACCGCCAGGGCGCGCGTTCGGTGACGCAGCTGGAGATCATGCCGAAGCCGCCCCAGGCCCGTTCGGACGCCCACCCGTGGCCGACCTACCCGATGATCTACCGGGTGTCTTCGGCGCACGAAGAGGGCGGCGAGCGGATGTACGCGGTGAACACGCAGGAGTTCGTGGGCGACTCCGATGGTCGCGTGCGGGCGCTGAAGCTGGTCGAGGTGCGCAACGAGGGCGGCAAGTTCGTCCCGGTGCCCGGTTCGGAACGCGAGCTGCCCGCACAGCTCGTCCTGCTGGCGATGGGCTTCCTCGGGCCGCAGAAGAAGGGCCTGGTCGAAGACCTCGGCGTCGAGCTGGACCCGCGCGGCAACGTCGCGCGCGACAAGGCGTTCAAGACGAGCCTGGACAACGTGTTCGTGGCCGGTGACATGGGCCGCGGCCAGTCCCTGATCGTCTGGGCGATCGCGGAGGGCCGCAGCGCCGCGGCCGGCGTCGACGCGTACCTGACCGGGCGCGACTTCCTGCCCCGGCCGATCGCGCCGACGGACCGGCCGATCGCGTAAGACCCGGCGCGGGGGGGGGGGGGGGGGGGGGGGGGGGGGGGGGGGGGGGGGGGGGTGCGGGGGGGGGGGGGGGGGGGGGGGGGGGGGGGGGGGGGGGGGGGGGGGAAAAACCCCCCCCCCCCCCCCCACGACGTCGCCCAGCCGTGCCGCCGCTTCAGCTCCGTGAGCTGCTCCGGCGTGGTCGCGAGCTCCA
>NZ_JBVJON010000014.1:143649-283625 GCF_055583145.1 Amycolatopsis sp. NPDC104819
CTCTCCCCTCCCCCCCCCACCCCCCCCCCCCTCCCCCCCCCCACCCCCCCCCCCCCCCCCCCCCCCCCCCCCCCCCCCCCCCCCCCCCCGCTGCTCCACCTCAGGTGTCCAGGAGAGCGCTTCCCAGCGGCGTCAGCGAGTGCAGCACCGTGTTCCGCTCCCGGTGCGTGATGATCAGCCCCGCGCGCCGCAGCACCGTCGTGTGCTTGCTGACCGCCGACGGCGTCACCCCCAGCCGGGCCGCCAGCTCGGACGTCGAACACCCCACCGCCAGGATCGTCAGCGCCGCCGCGCGGGTCGGGCCCAGGAGGTCCGCCAGCGCGTTGCCCGGTGACTTCCGGGTCGCGCGGTCGATCCCCGCCGAGTGCGCGGCCTGGCGAACGCACGGGTAGTGCAACCGCGGCGTCCCGCCCGGCGCGGCGGGGATCAGGGCCGGGCACACCGAGAAGTACGCCGGCACCAGCAGCAGGCCCGTGCCCTCCGAAGGCAGCGTCTCGGCCACCCGGTCGTCGGTCTCCAGGACCGGCGCCGCCCAGCGGACCTTCGGGCGCAGGCCGGTCAGGAGCGCGTCGACGCCGCCGTGGAGCAGCAGTTGCGTGCGCATGCCGAGGTCGGCGTCCACCTGGGCGCACACCACGTCCCAGCCCGGGGCGAGCGCGAGGTCGTGGTAGTCCTGCATGGCCTGGACCAGTCGCGGGAGGCCCGCGGGGTCGCCGTCGGCGAGCGCGGCCGCCCACGCCGGCAGGTCGCGGTCGGCCGGCGCGGTGCGCAGCGCGGTCTTGAGGCTCACCGGTTCCGTCTTCAGCACCGCCGCGAGCCCGGACTCCAGGTCGTAGCGCCCCGCGGCGGGCAGCAGGAACTCCGGGACCGGCGCGTCCGGGCGGCAGAGCCACATCAGCACCGACGCCGACTCCGGCAGGCCCTGCCACACGCGGTACCGCCAGCGGTTGAACGCCGACGAAGCCGCGTTCCGCCCGCCGTCGCGGCGCTGCAGGACCTGCAGGCTCGCGGCGAGCTCCGCCATCGGGTCGGCGGCGGCCGCGAGCCCGACGCGGACGAGGTCCTGCAACGTCAGCTCGATGCGCACGCGGGCCCCCCGGGTCTCCTGCCCCTCCATCGGCCCGAGATCACGTTCCGTTACACGTCTGACGTGCGTTTTTGCCCCTCCGGGAAATCTTCTCGACGGGGACGGACCGGCACTGAATGATGGCTTCAGAGACCGCTTTCGGGGGTTCGCGGTCTCGACGAGGGGGATTCGCCGGCACGACCGAGCGCCGGGTCCGTCCGGGCCCGGGGCCGGCTGCGGCCTGCCCTTTTCCTTCGTCTTCAGGTACACCGTTGATGCCGAAAAGGGGAACGATGACGAAGATGAAGCGACTGATGGTGACGGTCGCCGCGGCGGCGGGCCTGCTGGGCCTGGTCGCCGTGCCGCAGGCCGGTGCGGCGCCGGCCGACGGCAAGGGGGATGTGAAGATCACGTCGATCGGCGAGCTCAAGCTGCGCCCGTCGAAGGTCGCCGGGCAGGCGAAGCAGCGCTCCACCAACCGGACCGCCGCCGCCGACCCGATCGACCCGGGTCCCTACATCCTGGAGTCGGCCGCCTTCGGCCGTTGCTGGGACGCCGACCTGAACACGATCAACGCCAACGGCACGAAGATGCAGCTGTGGGACTGCAACGACACCGCGCCGAACCAGGCGTTCTGGCTCACCCAGAACCCGGAGGGCTACTTCCGGTTCCAGAACTACCAGAGCGGCCGGTACCTCGACGCCGACCTGAACTCGATCGGCAAGAACGGCACCAAGGTCCAGCTGTGGGACTTCCTGGCCGGCGGCAAGAACCAGTGGTGGACCCTCACCGAGATCCCCGAGGGCTACCTGCGGATCCAGACCCCGGCCAGCCCGCGGCACCTGACCGCCGAGGGTTCGGTGGGCGGCAACGGCACGCGGCTGCAGCTGTGGGACTTCATCGCGGGTGGCAAGTCCCAGTGGTGGTTCTGATCCGTTAGACGCGGGGGCGTGGGCCCCGTCCGGCGACTGCCGGGCGGGGCCCGTTCCGTTTCCGGGGCAATTCAGCATTCAACTTAATCTTTCGTGTGAATCGGCCGGCAGGGTGGCACGCGCTCCTCGCGCGCCTGCATTCTGGGACCAGGGGCGCCGCAAGGCGGGTTTTACACGGGAGGGGACCCGAAAATGAGTGTTGATCTGTCCACCACGCTGAACTGGACCACCGCGACCGGTGACGCCGCGACGATGCTCGGCGAGCTGCAGCCGAACATCCTCAAGGCCCACGTCCGCGACCACCTTTCCGCGCTGTTCCTCGCTTTCGGGGACGCCGCCGAGGCGCGGGCCTTCCTCGTCTCGCTCACCGGGAAGATGAAGTCCGCCCAGGACCACCTCGCCGAGGTCGGCGTGTTCAAGACCGGTGGCGCCGCGGGCACGCCGTACGTCGGGGCCGGGCTCACCGCGGCCGGCTACCGCGCCCTCGGGGTCGAGAACTTCCCGCAGGACGAGGCGTTCCTGCGCGGGATGGCGAACCCGGTGACGCGGCAGCGGCTCGGGGACCCGCCGCGCTCGACGTTCGATCCCGGCTACCGCACCGAAATCCACGCCGTCGTGCTGGTCGGGGACGCCACCGACAAGGCGATGACCGCGCGGCGCAACGAAATCCTCGGGTTGCTGCCGGACTCCGTCACGGTGCTGGCCGAGGAAACCGGCCTCGGCCGGGTCAACGCGCGGGGTGAGGGAATCGAGCACTTCGGGTACGTCGACGGCCGCAGCCAGCCGTTGTTCCTCGCCGAAGACGTCGACGCGGAAAAGAACAACACCGACGGCATCAACGTGTGGAACCCGTCGGCGCCCCTTTCCCAGGTGCTGGTGCCGGACACCGCGGCGCCGGATCCGGGCGTCCATTTCGGCAGTTACTTCGTTTTCCGGAAGCTCGAACAGAACGTGCGGCGGTTCAAGCAGGCGGAAGCGGATCTGGCCGACACACTCGGCCTGACCGGCGACGACCGGGAGCGCGCCGGGGCGATGATCATCGGCCGGTTCGAGGACGGCACGCCGCTGACGACGCAACGCGAGGACGGCGCGGAAAGCCCGGTGTCGAACAACTTCACCTACGACAGCGACCTCGGCGCGCTGAAGTGCCCGTACCAGGCGCACATCCGCAAGACGAACCCGCGCGGCTCCGGCGGCCGCGAGCAGCTGCCCGAGGAGCGCCTGCACCTGATGGCCCGCCGCGGTGTCACCTACGGCGAACGCCCGGACGACCCGAACGCCGACGTGCCGCCGTCGGCGCGGCCCAGTGGCGGGGTCGGGCTGCTGTTCATGGCGTTCAACTCGGTGCTGGGCAACCAGTTCGAGTTCACTCAGGCGGCGTGGGCGAACAACCCGGGCTTCCCGTTCGTCGAGGGTGTCACGCCGGGCCTCGACCCGGTGATCGGCCAGGGCGAGCGCGGCACGTCGGACTACACCGTCGAATGGGGCGGTTCGGCGCAGCGCACGGCCGAGCCGGTGCCGCAGTCGGTGACCGTGCGCGGCGGCGAGTACTTCTTCATGCCGTCGTTGGCCTTCCTGCGAGCTCTCTGACGCTTCGTGAAGGCCACCGCGAGGTCCTCACGGTGGCCTTCACGAAGCTCAATCGAGGAGGTCGAAGGCCAGCAACCCGGCGCCGAGCCGACCGGCCTCGTCGCCGAGCTTCGCGATGCGCAGCTCCGGCATCCGCTGGAACGTCAGGTGTGCCGCCAGCCACTCGCGCACCGGCTCGAGCACGTAGTCGGCCGCCGTGAACAGGCCGCCGCCGAGGATGACGACCTCCGGGCCGAGCAGGGTCAGCAGGGTGCGGATGCCGTGGCCGAGGCCGTCGAGGGCGTCCTGGACCACCGCCACCGCGACCTCGTCGCCGCGGCGGGCCAGGTCCACGACCTCGCGGGCGCCGTCGGCCGCGCGGCCGGTGCGCTCGGTGTAGCGGCGGGCGATCGCGGCCGCCGACGAGATCGCTTCCAGGCAGCCGATCGCGCCGCAGCCGCACTTGCCCGGGTGGCCGACGTCGATGTGCCCGACCTCACCGGCCTGCCCGTGGGCGCGGTGGATCCGGCCGTCGAGCAACAGCGCGGCCGCGATGCCGGTGCCGACCGGGATGAACGCCGCGTTGGTCGCGCCCTGCCCGGCGCCGACACGGAACTCGGCGATGCCACCCGCGGTGACGTCGTGCCCGAACGCCACCGGCAGCCCCAGCCGTCCCTCGAGCAGCTCGCCGAAGGGGACCTCGCGCCAG
The DNA here is from genome assembly GCF_055583145.1 of Amycolatopsis sp. NPDC104819. Taxonomy (NCBI): domain Bacteria; kingdom Bacillati; phylum Actinomycetota; class Actinomycetes; order Pseudonocardiales; family Pseudonocardiaceae; genus Amycolatopsis; species Amycolatopsis sp. NPDC104819. The sequence goes on from NZ_JBVJON010000014.1 coordinate 147,926, forward strand.
TCGAGGTTGGCCGAGAAGTGGCAGACGCGGGTCTCCTCGTCCACGATCCCGGGCACCACCACGCCGACGGCGGCGGGCATCCCGGTGCCCGCCTGCTCCGACAGCGCCGCCACGATGTCCGCGACCTGCGCGGCCAGCGCCGTCCCGTCCGCGCTGCGCGCCGTCTCCGCCCGCAGCGCCGCCTTCGGCTGCAGCTGCTCGTCGAGCAGCGCCGCCTTGATCGTCGTACCGCCCACATCGAGGGCCGCCACCATTCGAGTCACCGCGGCATTGTCACATTGACGCGCCCCGAACGGCGGACCTACGCTCAACCGGCCCAGACGAGGAGATTCCGGAACGCGGTGCAAGTCCGCGCGGTCGCGCCACTGTGACCCCCGCAAGGGGGAAGCCAGACCCGGATCCCCTCGTGGAGACCCCGATGAGGCCGCGAAAGCCCGAGGAGGCCCCGCCCATGTCGCAGACGGCTACCACCGCCGTTCCGCTCCCGATCCGCATCCCCGTCCGGGAGATCGTGCCGTGGGCGGTGTTCGTGGTGCTCCTCGCCCTGATCGCGCTGTACTTCGTGAGCGCCGAACAGGGCGCGACCTCGGTCTTCGCGAACATGTACGTCCACGAGTTCGTGCACGACGGCCGGCACCTGCTGGCCTTCCCCTGCCACTGATCGGCGGCACGTACTCCCATGATGAAGACCTTGCTGGTCCGCGGCATGCTCGCGGGCCTGATCGCCGGTGTGCTCGCGTTCGGGTTCGCCTACGCCTTCGGTGAGCCGTCGGTGAACACCGCCATCGGGCTCGAAGAGTCCGGCGGCCACGCACATTCCCACGACGCCGGCGCGGCGCCCGCGCCCGCCGAGGAACCCGAAGAGGAGCTCGTCCCCCGGGACATCCAGAGCACCGTCGGGCTGCTCACCGGTGTCCTCGTCTACGGCGTCGCGATCGGCGGCCTGCTCTCGCTCGCCTTCGCGTTCGCCCAGGGCCGGCTCGGCGCCCTGCGTCCCCGCGTGACGGCGTTGCTGCTCACCACCGGCGCGTTCGCCGTGGTGTTCCTGGTGCCGTTCCTGAAGTACCCGGCCAACCCGCCCGCGGTGGGCCAGCCGGGCACCATCGGCTCACGCACCGAGCTGTACTTCGGGTTCGTCGCCGTCTCGCTGCTCGTCGGCATCCTGGCGACGGTGTTCGGCCGCAAGCTCGCAGACCGCTTCGGCGCGTGGAACGGCTTCCTCCTGGCCGCGGCGGGCTACCTCGTCGTGATCGGCGTGGTGGCCTGGCTGATGCCGGTGGTCGACGAGGTCCCGGCGGAGTTCCCGGCGTCGACGCTGTGGAGCTTCCGGACGGCGTCGATCGGCACCCAGGTGACGTTGTGGCTGGTGCTGGGCCTGACCTTCGGCGCCTTCGCCGAGAAGGCGCTGACGAAGAAGGCGACGGTCGCCGCCTGAATCGTTGGGTTCCGGCCGCTTTTGTCCCTTGAGGATCGCTTGCAGGGGATCCGAGGGGAATCATGACCGAGCCTGAACCTGCCGTGCCCGTCAAGCGGAACGGCTTCGCGGTCGCGTCGCTGGTCACCGGGGTGATCGGCTTCCTCGGGATCACGGCACTGCTGGGCGCGCGGCCTGGGCGATCGTGCTACCGGTGGCGGCGGTCCTGCTGGTCACCGGCTGGCTGAGCACGTCGAACACGTCGCTCCTCGCGTTGCAGCTCGGGGCTGCTACAACGCGTCCCGGTCGTGACGCCGTGACGTTCCCCGGGACGCGGAAGGCCGAAAGCGCGGCGCTCACCAGCTGCCAGGACCGGCTGCGCAGCACCTTCGACGAGATGGCCACGATCCCGCCGGAGCTGGTGCTCATCGGCTACGTGCCGGACGAGGACGCCTGGGCCGCCGGGAACCGCACGGCCGTGTGCGGGTTCCAGCAGCGCACGCGCCGCTGAGTCACCGGTCAGCCCTGCCGGGTCGGCCGGATGGTGATGTCGCCGATTTCGACGTCGTCGGGCTGCTCGATCGCGAACGCGATGGCACGCGCGACGGCGTCGGGGCCGATGCCCAGCATCGCCATGGCCTGCTGGGCCTCCGCCTGCTGCCCGGGGTCGTCGATGTGGTCGAGGAGCTCGGTGCGCACGTAGCCCGGCGAGACCGAGGTGGTGCGCACCGCGCCGTCGGTGGACTCCTGGCGCAGCGCCTCCAGCAGGGTGCGCACGGCGTTCTTGGTGCCCGCGTAGACGGCCTGCGTCGGCACGATCTTCAGGCCGGACGTCGACACCGTCGTGACGAAGTGCCCGCGGCCCTGGCCGCGGAACACCGGGAGCGCGGCGGCGATGCCGTGCAGGACTCCGCGCAGGTTGACGTCGATCATGTGGTCCCAGTCGTCGACGTCGAGGTCGCCGACCGGCGCCGTCCGGGCGACCCCGGCGTTGGCCACCAGGACGTCGAGGCGGCCGAACCGCTCGACGGCCAGGGCCACCAGCCGGTCGAGGTCGGCGCGCTCGGTGACGTCGACGGCCAGGGTCTCCGCGCGGCCGCCCTCGCTCCGGATCTCCCGGGCCAGCTCGTCGAGCCGGTCGGTGCGCCGGGCGCCCAGCACGACCGCCGCGCCCCGGGCGGCCAGCTCCCGGGCGGTGGCCGCGCCGATCCCGCTGCTGGCCCCCGTGATGGCCACGACCTTGTTGTCCAGTCCGCTCATCGGACGTTCCTTCCGCTAAACTGACACTTGTCCGCTTACAGCGTCCACCGTACCGGACACTTGTCCAGTTAGCGAGGAGGGTTCCGTGACGGGTCGTGAACGCCGCTCCGACGCGGTCGCCAACCGCGACCGGGTCGTCGAGGCCGCGCGCGCCGAACTGAGCGAGTCCAACGGCGCGGCCGCCGACCTCAAGCTGCACCGGGTCGCCAAGGCCGCGGGCGTCGGCCAGGGCACCCTCTACCGGCACTTCCCCACCCGCGAGCACCTGCTGGCCGAGGTCTACCGGCACGAACTCACCCAGCTCGTCGACGCCGTGGCGCCGCTGCTGGCCGAACACCCGCCGCTGGCGGCGCTGACCCGCTGGATGCAACGGCTCGTCGAGTACGCGCGGGTCAAGCGCGGGGTCATGGCGGCGATCGAGGCGTCGGCGTGGCACGACCTCTACGCCGACCACCACCACCGGCTCGACGAAGCGCTCGAAATGCTGCTGGACCAGGGAAAGGCCGCCGGCGAGATTCGGGACGGCGTCGACGCCGCCGACGTCATCCTGCTCCTGGGCGCGTTGTCGCGGATCCCGGAAGCCGAGTGGGAGACCCGCGCGCCCACGGTCGTGACGGTCATCGTCGACGGGATCCGCCGCTAGGGCGCGCCCGGCGGGACGAACGGCAGGTCACGCGGCGCGCCCTGCTCCAGCAGGGTCAGCAGCGCCGCCGTGTCCAGGTGCTCGCCGACGGCGTCGGCGAGCTTGTCCAGCATCTCCTCGCGCAGGTCGGCGAAGCCCGGAGCGCCCGGCGACGGCGTCCAGCCCACACCCGCCTGGGCCGCCGCTTCGGTGAGCCACGCGCGGCGGAACGCGTCGTTCTCGAACGCGCCGTGCCACATCGTGCCCCAAACCGGGCCGGCGGTCAGGCCGTCCAAAAAGGACTCGCCTGTCCCGTGAGACGTCACCGAGCCGTGGTGGATTTCGTAGGCGGCCACCGGGTGGCCGCGCCAGCTGCCGTTCGGCCGGGCCAGCACCTTCTCCGCCGCGAACGTCACCCGCGCGGGCAGCAGGCCCAGGCCCGGCACCTCGCCCGCGCCGGACTCGACGTCGTCCACAATGGACTCGGCGAGCATCTGGTACCCGCCGCAGATGCCGAGCACCGGCTTCCCGGCCGCGGTCCGGGCCGCCAGCGCACTGTCGAGGCCGCGTTCGCGCAGCCAGGCGAGGTCGTTCACGGTGGCCCGGGACCCGGGCAGCACCACGACGTCCGCCGCGGCGACGGTGTCCGGGTCCGCGGTGAGCGTCACGCTGACGCCGGGTTCGGCGGCGAGCGCGTCGACGTCGGTGGCGTTGGAGGCCCGCGGAAAACGCACCACGGCGACGTGCAGGCCACCGCCGTGGACCTCCCGCCGCCAGCCCGCCGCGGCGAGCGCGTCCTCGGAATCGATCCACACGCGGTCGAGCCACGGCAGCACCCCCAGCACGGGCCGGCCGGTGACCTTCTCGAGGCTGTCCAGGCCGGGGCGCAGCAGCCCGACGTCCCCGCGGAACTTGTTGACCACCCAGCCCGCGACGAGCGCCTGGTCTTCGGCCGAGAGCAGGGCGAGCGTGCCGAACATCGCGGCCAGCACCCCGCCGCGGTCGATGTCGCCGACGACCAGCACCGGCAGCCCGAAGCGCCGCGCGAGGCCCAGGTTGACGTAGTCACCGCCGCGGAGGTTGATCTCGGCGGGGCTGCCGGCGCCTTCGCAGACGACGACGTCGTAGCGGGCGCTGAGGTCCTCGAAGGCGGCGAAGGCGATCTCGGCCAGGCCGGCCCGCCCGGTGGCGTACTCGCCGGCTTCGAGGGTGCCGAAGGGCTTCCCGAGCGCGACGACGTGGCTGCGCCGGTCGCTGCCGGGCTTGAGCAGCACGGGGTTCATGGCGGCTTCCGGCTCGACCCGCGCGGCGCGGGCCTGCAGCCACTGCGCCCGGCCGATCTCGGCGCCGTCGGCGCAGACCATGGAGTTGTTGGACATGTTCTGCGCCTTGAAGGGGGCGACACGGACGCCCTGCCGGGCCAGCCACCGGCAGATCCCGGCGGTGACCAGGCTTTTTCCGGCGTCCGACGTCGTCCCGGCGACGAGCAGGCCGGTCATCGGGCCGCCCCCGCGGCCACCACGACCGCCGCCGCGCCGACCAGCCGGGACAGGCGCACCGCCCGGCGGAGGTCCACCGGGTCCGGGTCGCGGCCCTCCCCCAGCCGGGCGCGGGTCTCGACCTCGCCGGCGTAGCTGTTCGTCCCGCCGAGCCGGATGTCCAGGGCGCCCGCGAACGCCGCCTCGACCTGGCCCGCGTTGGGGCTCGGGTGCCGGCCGCCGTCGCGGCGCCAGACCCGCCAGGCGCCGCGGGTGCGGCCGCCCGCCAGGGGCGCGCACACCGCCGTGAGCACTCCCCCGATCCGGGACGGCGCCAGGTTCACCACGTCGTCGGCACGCGCCGCGGCCCAGCCGAAGCGGCGGTAGCGCGGGGAGCGGTAGCCGACCATCGCGTCGAGCGTGTTCAGCGCGCGGTAGCCGAGCAGGCCCGGCAGCCCGGCGACCGCGCCCCAGAACAGCGGCGCGACCACGGCGTCCGAGGTGTTCTCCGCGATCGACTCGGTGGCCGCGCGGGTGAGCTCGGCGGAGTCGAGCATTGTCGCGTCGCGTGCGCAGAGGTGCGAAAGCCTCTGACGCGCTTCGGGGACTTCGCCCGCTTCGAGCAGCCTGGCCATTTCGCTTCCTTCGGCCGCGAGACCGCGTCCGCCGAGCACTACCCACGTACAGACCGCTGTTGCCGCGAAGCGCGCGAAGGCACTTCGCCGGGTAGCGGCCTGAAGCGCGACGCCGAGGCCGACAGCGCTGAAGGCGCACAACCCCGCGTACGCCGCTCCGCGCGGCTTCGAATCCGCCCACATGCGGCGTTCGAGGCGGCCCGCGGCGGTCCCGAAGACGGCGACCGGATGCCCCCGACGGGGGTCGCCGAACAGGGTGTCGGCGACATATCCGGTCACGAGTCCGGCCGCGGTTGTCCCTAGACGGAGTGGCACGTCGCGCACGTTAGCGCGTGCACCACAATGCCCGGTATGACCAAGCTGACGCACCGGCTAGCCGGGTACCTAGAGAACCTGGCCAAAGCGCTCCGCCGGTACGGACGCGACGAAGGAAAGGTGCTCGTCCTCGGGGGCGTCCGCTCGGGGAAGTCGCGGCACGCCGAGCGGCTCGTCGCCCGCCACCCGCACCTCGTCTACGTCGCGCCCGGCCTCCCGGCGAGCGACGACGATCCCGAATGGGCCGCCCGGGTGGCCGCGCACCAGGCGCGGCGGCCGGCGCACTGGAAGACCGTCGAGACCACCGACCTGGCCGGGACCCTGCGCGCCGCGACCGAACCCCTGCTGATCGACTGCCTCGGCACGTGGCTCTCGCGGGTGCTCGACGACGTCGGCGCGTGGCAGCAGAAGCGCGGCTGGGAGCACCGCCTGGACGACCGGCTCGAGGACTTCCTCGCCGCGTGGGCCGCGGCGCGGGTGCCGGTGGTCGCGGTCAGCAACGAAGTCGGCAGCGGTGTGGTGCCCGCGACGTCGTCCGGACGGCTGTTCCGTGATGTGCTGGGCGCACTGAACAACCGGGTGTCCGCCGACGCCGACCGGGTCGTGCTGGTCGTCGCGGGCCGGGCGCTCGACCTGTAGCCAGGAGGCGCTCGTGTTCGACGTTCCCGTGCCCGACCCCGCCGCTCGCGCCGCCGCGCTGGAGCGGCTCGACGGGCTGGTCAAGCCGCTCGGCTCGCTCGGCAGGCTGGAGGAGATCGCCGCCTGGCTGGCCGCGGCGCACGGGAGCGTGCCGCCGCGCCCGCTCGACGACGTCCGGGTGGTCGTCTTCGCGGGCGACCACGGCGTGTCGGCGCTGTCGGCGTACCCGCGCGAGGTGACCGCGGCGATGGTGCAGGTGTTCCTGGCCGGGAAGAGCGGCGTGAACGTGCTGGCCGCGCAGGTCGGCGCGAAGGTCCGGGTGGCCGACCTCGGCGTCGACTGGGACGGCGCCGACGTGCCCGCCGCGGTGACGGCGCACAAGATCCGCCGCGGTTCGGGATCGATCGACGTCGAGGACGCGTTGGAGCCGGGCGAGGCCGAGGCGGCGTTCGAAGCGGGCCGGGCGATCGCGCTTGAGGAAGCCGGCGCGGACGTCCTGATCCCGGGCGACATGGGGATCGGCAACACGGCGATGTGCGCGGCGCTGGTCGCAGCTTCGCTGGGCCTGCCGGCGGCGGAGGTGGTCGGCACGGGCACGGGAGTGGACGATGCCGGCCTGGCTCGCAAGACGTCCGCGATCGCGGCGGCGCTGGCGCGGACTTCGGGCCGGGTGTCGGACCCGTTCGAGCGCCTGACGGCGTTGGGCAGCGCCTGCGTCGCGGCCACGGCGGGCTTCCTGGTCCAGGCGGCGCTCAGCAGCACCCCGGTCCTGCTGGACGGCGTGTTCTCCGGCGCGGCCGCCCTGGTGGCGCGCGACATCGCACCGGGGGCCGAGCGGTGGTGGCTGGCCGGGCACCGCTCGACGGAGCCGTCGCAGGCGTACGCGTTGAAGGGCCTCGGCCTGGAGCCGATCCTGGACTTCGGTTTGCGGCTGGGCGAGGGAAGCGGCGCGGTCCAGGCGGTCCCGACGTTGCGCGCGGCGCGGGCGATCCTGGCGGAGATGGGCCTGCTGGCGGATCTCGCGTGAGTGGCGGGGCTACCTCTCGGCGGGTGTCGCCAATGACCCATTCGCGACGCTCGCCCCGCCCCGAGTGAGCGCCGGATGAGCCGCTGGACGGACGCGGCGCGGATGGCCGTCGGCACGCTGACCACCGTGCCCGTCCCGCCTCCGCGCGTCATCGACCGGCCCGTCGCCGGTCGCGCCATGCTGCTCGCTCCGCTCGCCGCCCTCCCCCTCGCCGCCGTGGCCGGGCTGGTCGTGGCCGCCGGGCAGGCCGTTCACCTGCCCGGCCTCGCCACCGCCGCCCTGGCCCTCGGCGCGGTCGCCCTCGGCAGCCGCGGCCTGCACCTCGACGGGCTCGCAGACACCGCCGACGGCCTCGGCGCGTCCTACGACCGGGCCAAGGCCCTCGACGTCATGCGCCGCGGCGACTCCGGGCCGACCGGGGTCGCGACGCTCGTCTTCGTCCTGCTCGTCCAGGTCGGCGCACTGGCCGGCGCCGAGGACCCCGTCGCGGTGGTCGTCACGGCGATCCTCGTCGGCCGCTGCACCCTCTCGATGGCCTGCGCACGCGGCGTTCCGTCGGCCCGGCCGGAGGGACTCGGCGCCACCGTCGCGGGTTCGGTCCCCCGGACCGCCGCCGCGGCCGTCGCCATCGCGGCCGCCGGGCTGAGCACGCTCGCCCCCGGGCTGCCGTGGTGGCGCGGCCCTCTGGCCGTGCTCCTCGCCTACGCCGTCGCCGCAGCCCTCCTCTGGCGCTGCACAAAACGCCTCGGCGGAGTCACCGGCGACGTCCTTGGGGCGGGCGTCGAAGCCGGGGTCGCGGCCGCGCTGGTGGTCTTGTCAACCTAGGCCCCCGGCCCGGCGTGTACCAGGTAAACGCCGAGGAGGGACCCTGAGCGCCGATCCCGCCGTCGACCTGACGGCACTCTTCCACTCCCACCGCCCGGGCCTGGTGCGGCTGGCCGTGCTGCTGCTCGGCGACCGTGCGCTCGCCGAGGACGTCGTGCAGAACGCCTTCGTCGCGCTCTTCCGGCGCTGGCCGCTCGACGATCCCGACGGCGCGGGTGGCTACCTGCGCGTCTCGGTGGTCAACGGCGCCCGGTCGGCGCAGCGGTGCGCGGCCCTGCGGCGAAGGCACCACAAGACCGAGCGGGACGACGGGCCGCCCGCCGACACCGAAACCCTGCTCGGCGAGGAGCACCGCGAGGTGCTGGCCGCCGTGCGACGGCTGCCGCGGCGGCAGCGGGAGGTGCTGGTGCTCCGGTACTGGTCCGGCCTGTCCGAAGCCGAGATCGCCGAGACGCTCGGGGTCTCGCGCGGCACCGTCAAGACCTGCGCGTCCCGCGCGCTCGCGAAGCTGGAAGGAGAACTCCGATGACCGACGTCGAAGACCGCCTGGAACGGGCCTTCCACGCCCTCGCCGACACCGTGGACGTCGAGCCCGCGCCGCTCCCGGCGCCTCGGCGGCGGCTGGTCGCGCCGCTGGTGGCCGCGGCGGCGACGGTGGTCGCCGCCGGGGTGATCGTCGTCCTGTCGGCGCATCCCGAGCCGGCGCCCGTGCCGCCCGCCGTCCGGCCGCTGCCCGCGCCCACCGTCGTTTCCCTGCCGAACTTCGCGCTGTTGACACATTGTGGTGTCGACGAGATGCGGATCGGCCTCCGCTACTACGAAGCCGAGACGCCGCTGGTCGGCCCCGCGCACACCGCGCCCGCCGGCTGGGACACGCCGTACCAGGAGGGCACGATGACGCTCGACGCGCCGAACTCCGCGGTCTTCCGGGACTACCACGGGCACGAGGTCCGGTTCCGGTTCCGGCCCGGCGCGACCGAGTTCAAGCAGCTCTGCGACTAGAGAAAACTGTCGTACCCCCGGCCTAGAGTGCGGCTCGTGAACCGGACCGATCGTCTTTACGCGCTTGTCGAAGAGCTCCGGGCCGTCTCGCCACGGCCGCGGAGCGCCCGGTGGTTGGCCGGGCGGTTCGAGGTGAGCGCGCGCACCGTCGAGCGGGACATCAGCGCGTTGCAGCAGTCGGGCGTGCCGATCTACGCCGAGGCGGGGCGCACCGGCGGCTACTGCCTTGACAAGGCGCGCACGCTGCCGCCCGTCAACCTGACACCGGGTGAGGCCGTCGCGCTGGCGCTCGCGCTGAAGCGGCTGGAGGGCACGCCCTTCCGCGCGGAAGCCGGCTCGGCGCTGCGCAAGCTCGTCTCGGTGATGCAGGCGGACGACGCCGCGGCGGCCCACGACCTGGCCGGCCGCGTCCATCTCCTCGACGACGCGGGCGACGTCCCACCGATGCCGCGCGAGGTCGCCGACGCGCTGCTGACCCGCCGCGTCCTGCGCATCGGCTACGGCGATCGTGAAGGCGCCGTGACGCGGCGGGAGATCGAGCCACTGGGGTACGTCGGCAAGCCCGGGCACTGGTACCTGGTGGCGTGGTGCCGGCTGCGCGCCGGTGTCCGGGCCTTCCGCACCGACCGGATCACGGCGGTCGCGGTGACCGCCGAGGTGCCCCCGCGCCGCCCGCTGCGGCGCGAGGACCTCGACATCCCGTACGGCGTGGTCGAGCAGCTCAGCTTGGCCGGCTGAACACCGAGAAGTGGTTGCCGGCCGGGTCGAGCACGTGCGCGAAGGTCACCCCGACGGGGTTCACGGCGGCCGGCCGCTGGATCTTCCCCCCGGCGGCCTCGACCCGCCGGCACGCGGCTTCGACGTCCTCGACCAGCACGCTGAAGATCGCGTAGTTCTCCGTGCCGGTGAACAGTCCACCGCGCGAACCACCGGTGTCGACGACCCGGTAGGCGACATCGGTGCTGGCGGTGTCGTCCTGCGCGACGGTCCAGCCGAAGACGTCCCCGTAGAACCGTTCGGCGGCCGCCGGGTCGTCGGAGCCGATCTCGAACCAGGCGACGTCGTTGAATCCGGGCATGGTGGTCCTTTCGCTGCCCCGCCGGGCGTTTCCCGGCGGCGAAGACCACTCTCGACGGTGGTGGCGACAGCCCCCTGTCGGTGTTTACCGGACTTCCCGCAACGCGGTCAGGAGCCCATCGGTGGTCACCCGGTCCCGGACGGCCAGCCGCAGGTGGTCCGAGCCGAGGCCCGGGAACGTGTCCCCGCGGCGGACCGCGTACCCCACCTCCCGCAGCCGCGCCCGCAGCGAAGCGCCGCCGGGAACCCTCACCAGCACAAACGGGCCTCGCGGGTCACCCAGCACCGCGACGCCGGCTTCCGTCAAGCGCGACACCAGGTAGTCGCGGTCGGCTTCCGCGGCGACGGCCAGCTTTTCGGCCTCCTCCAGCGCGGACGGACGGCAGCACGCCACCGTCGCGACTCCGGCCAAAGTGGACACCGACCACGGCACCTGGACCGCGCGCAGCCGCTCGATCACCGGCGGCTCGGCGAGCACGTAACCCGCGCGCAGCCCGGCCAGGCCCCACGTCTTCGTCAGGCTCCGCAGCACCACGACGCCCGGCACACCGTGGGCCAGGCTTTCGGCCTCGCCGGGGACGGCGTCCAGGAACGCCTCGTCGACCACCAGCATCCGGCCGGGGCGGGTCAGGGCGAGCAGGGACGCCGCCGGGTGCAGCACCGACGTCGGGTTCGTCGGGTTGCCCACGAACACCAGGTCCGCGTCGGCGGGCACCGACGCCGGGTCGAGCACAAAACCGTCCTCTTCGGACAGGATCACGCGCGAAACCGCGTGTCCCGCGGCCCGTAGCGCGGCCTCGGGCTCGGTGAACTGCGGGTGCACGACCACCGCGCGGCGTGGCCGGAACGCCGACGCCAGCAGCGTGAACGCCTCCGCGGCCCCCGCGGTGACCAGGACTTCGTCCGGAAGACGGCCGTGGCGCGCAGCCACCGCCCGCGTCGAATCCACAGTGGATGGATAAGCCGCGAGAGTGTCCAAAGCGGACGCCAGCTCGGCGCGCAGCCACGACGGCGGGCGTGGCAGCCGGACGTTCACCGCGAGGTCGACCAGCCCCGGCCCGACCTCGCGGTCGCCGTGGTGGTGCAGGTCGTAGTCAGGCATGGGCCCGGACCCGCGCCGCGAACCGAAAAGCCAGCTCGGGATGCCCGGCCCAGTGGACGTGCAGGTAGGACGCGTGCAGCGTCGGCGACGCGAAGCCGTCCAGCTGCCGGTCCCAGCCCCAGGCCGCCGACGCGCCGTGCGACGGCGTCACCTCCGTCCGGTGGAACTCGTGCCCGGTGACACGCTGTCCGGCCGTGGCCAGGACGTTGTCTTCGACGGCGACCGCGCGCCGGTACCCGAGCTTGCCGCGGGCGGTCATCTTGGCGTCCGCGGGCAGCGCGCCGACCATCGGCACGCCGTCCAGCGACTGGCACAGGTACAGCAGCCCCGCGCATTCCGCGCTCACCGGCATCCCCCGGGAGATCGCCGAAGCCACCTCGGCGCGCAACGACGTGTTCGCCGACAGCTCCGCCGCGTGCACCTCGGGGAACCCACCGCCGAAGTACAGCCCGGCACAACCGTCCGGCAACGCCTTGTCCCGCAACGGATCGACGTCGACGACGTCGACACCGCAGGCGGCGAGCAGCTCGATGTTCTCGGTATAGCGGAAGGTGAATGCGGGCCCACCCGCGGCCGCGACCGTCACACGCGGACCGTCCACACCGGACGGTTCCCACGGCGGCGAGGAAAGCGGAGACGCCGCCGAAGCGATCCGGACGATCGCTTCGAGGTCGACGCCGTCGCGCACCCACGCGGCCAGCGACGGCAGCACCCGCTCGGCCTCCGACGCGCGTTCCGCCGCCGGGACCAGCCCGAGGTGACGGCTCGGCGCGTGGATCTCTTCGTTGCGGTACAACGCTCCCAGCAGCGGGACGCCGGTGGCCTCCAGCGCGGCCGCGATCTCGTCGAAGTGCCGCTGCGAGCCGAGCTTGTTGAGGATGACCCCGGCCAGCCGCACCCGCGTGTCGTAGGACGCGAACCCGAGCACGGTCGCCGCGACACTGCGCGAGGCCGCCGACGCGTCGACGACCAGCACCACGGGCGCGTCCAGCAGCCGGGCGACGTGCGCGGTCGAGGCGTACCCCTCGGTGCCCAACGCGCCGTCGAACAGGCCCATCACGCCCTCGATCACGGCGATGTCGGCACCGGCGGAACCGTGGCGCAGCAATGGAATCAGCAGGTCCTCGCCCTGCAGGAACGGGTCGAGGTTGCGCGCCGGGCGTCCGGTCGCGAGCGCGTGGTAGCTCGGGTCGATGAAGTCCGGCCCGACCTTGTGCCCGGACACGCGGTGCCCGGCCTCGCGCAAAGCCGCCATCAGCCCGGCGGCGATCGTGGTCTTGCCGTGCCCCGAACCGGGCGCGGCGACGACCACGCGCGCTACCACTCGATCCCCCGCTGGCCCTTCTGGCCGGCGTCCATCGGGTGCTTGACCTTGGTCATCTCGGCGACGAGGTCGGCGGCCTCGATGAGCTCGGGCGGCGCGTACCGGCCGGTGATGACCACGTGCTGGTGCCCGGGGCGCGAGACCAAAGTGGACACCACGTCGTCGACCTCGAGCCAGCCCCACTTGAGCAGATAGGAGAACTCGTCGAGGACGTAGAAGCCGTGCGTCTCGGCGGCGAGGCGGCGCTTGATCTCCGCCCAGCCCTCCCGCGCGTTCGTCGCGTGGTCCTCTTCCGTGCCGGACTTGCGCGCCCAGCTCCAGCCCTCGCCCATCTTGTGCCACTCGACCGGCCCGCCCTCGCCGGTCTCGTCGTGCAGCTTCCCCAAAGCACGGAACGCGGCTTCCTCGCCGACGCGCCACTTCGCCGACTTGACGAACTGGAACACGCCGATCGACCAGCCCTGGTTCCAGGCCCGCAGCGCCATCCCGAACGCGGCCGTCGACTTGCCCTTCATCTCGCCGGTGTGCACGGCGAGCAGCGGCCGGTTGCGACGCTGGCGCGTGGTCAGCCCGTCTTCCGGCACCGCCGAAGGCTTTCCCTGCGGCATCAGGCGGCCCGTCCCGTCCGCGCGCGGACGGCGTCGGCCAGCGACTCCGCGGCGACGTCGGCCAAGGCCACGTGCTCGCCGCCGAGGTGAGCGGCGAGGTCGGCGGCCAGCCCGAGCCGCATCTTCCCGCTCTCGCAGTCCATGACGACCGAAGTCACCCCGCTCAGCAGCCCGGCCGCGGCCTGGGCGCGCGCGACAGCGTCCGGTCCACTGGTGGCCCGGCCATCGGTGACGACGACCAGCAGCGGACGGCGTCGCGGATCGCGGATCTCTTCGACGCGCAGCACGCGCGCGGCTTCCAGGAGCCCTTCGGCCAGCGGCGTCCGGCCGCCGGTGGGCAGGCCTTCGAGACGGGAAGCGGCCGCGTCGACGCTGATCGTCGGCGGCAGCGCGAGCTCGGCGGTGTTGCCGCGGAAAGTGACCAGCCCGACCTTGTCCCGGCGCTGGTAGGCGTCGAGCAGCAGCGACAGGACCGCGGACTTGACCTCGCGCATCCGGGCCTTCGCACCCATCGAGCCGGACGCGTCGACGCAGAAGAGGACCAGGTTGCCCTCACGGCCTTCGCGCAGCGCGAACCGCAGGTCTTCCGGCCGCAGCTTCAGGCCGGCGCCGTCGCGGCCGCGGGCTTTCTGGTGCGGGGCCGCGGCTTTGACGGTCGCGACCAGGTGCGGCCGCCCGTCCCGGACGCTCGAGGGCTGGACGCCGATGGTCCGCCCGCTGTCGGTGATCGCGCGCGAACGGCGTCCGCGCTCCCCCTCGCCCATGCCCTTGACGCGGAACACGCGGGCCTTGAACGTCTCGCCGGCGCCGACGGTCTTCTGCTGCCCGCCACTTTGCTGCTGCGGTTGCCCCTGCGGCGCGTCTCCCTGCGGAACCTCCGGCGGGGCTTCGTCCGGCGTCGAACCGCTGCCCGGACCGTCGTCTTCGGGGCCCGGCTCCGGGGGCTGCGCGTCCTGAAGGGCCTGCTCCAGCTGCTCTTCGGAGATTCCGGGCGCGTCGAACGGGTTCCGGCGGCGCCGGTGCGGCAGCGCGAGCCGCGCGGCGACGCGGACGTCGTCGGTGGTCACCTCGTCGCGGCCGGCCCAGGCCGCGTGCGCGACCGCGGCGCGCGCGGTGACGATGTCCGCGCGCATGCCGTCGACCTCGAACGACGCGCAGATCTCGGCGATCTGGCGCAGTGCGTCGTCGGGCAACTTGACCGCGGGCAGCAGCTTCTGCGCCGACTCGATCTCTTCGGCCAGCCGCGCGTCTTCGTCGGCGTACTGCGCGGCAAAACCGTCGGGGTCGGCTTCGTAGGCGAGACGACGCCGGACGACCTCGACGCGCTGCTCCGGGTCGCGGCTGGAGGCGACTTCGACGGTCAGCCCGAAGCGGTCCAGCAGCTGCGGCCGCAGCTCGCCTTCCTCGGGGTTCATCGTGCCGATCAACACGAACCGCGCGGCGTGCGACACCGAGACGCCCTCGCGCTCGACGGTCGCGCGGCCCATCGCGGCGGCGTCGAGCAGCGTGTCGACGAGGTGGTCGTGCAGCAGGTTGACCTCGTCGACGTAGAGCAGCCCGCGGTGCGCGGCGGCCAGCAGGCCGGGCTGGAAGTCCGTGACCCCTTCGGCGAGCGCGCGCTCCAGGTGCAGTGAGCCGATGACGCGGTCCTCGGCCGCACCGACCGGCAGCTCGATCAGCTTGGCCGGCCGGCGGTGGCTCGACTGGCTCGAAGCGCCTTCGTGCGGGCCGTCCGGGCAGAGCGGGTCGGGGGCCGTGGGGTCACAGGAGAACCGGCAGCCGTCCACGACGTCGACGCTCGGCAGCAGACCGGCCAGGGCCCGGACCATGGTCGACTTCGCGGTGCCCTTTTCGCCGCGCACCAGCACCCCGCCGACGGCGGGGGAGATCGAGGAGAGGACCAGCGCGAGACGCAGGTCCGGCAGCCCGACGACGGCGGTGAACGGGTACGGCTTCAACAGCACTCCTCCAGCTCGGCGACCGGCCGATCATCGCACAGCGCCCGGCTCGCTTAGGGTGGGAAATCGTGCGCGAAGAATCACGTCGACCGGCCCCGGGACACGCGGTCCCGGAGTGGGGTCCAGGGGAAGGCCGACCACGCC
Organism: Amycolatopsis sp. NPDC104819; assembly: GCF_055583145.1. NCBI lineage: Bacteria > Bacillati > Actinomycetota > Actinomycetes > Pseudonocardiales > Pseudonocardiaceae > Amycolatopsis > Amycolatopsis sp. NPDC104819. The sequence goes on from NZ_JBVJON010000014.1 coordinate 163,356, forward strand.
TGACGGTGGTGGGGATCGGGGCCGACGGGTGGCCCGGGCTCTCCGAACACGCCCAGGCCCTGGTCCTCGGCGCCGACGTCGTCCTCGGCGCGCCCCGCCAGCTGGAGTACCTGCCGGGCGAGGTGGAAACCCGCCCGTGGCCCAGCCCGCTGCTGCCCGGTCTCGACGCACTGCTCGCCGAACACGACGGCGAACGCGTCTGCGTGCTGGCCAGCGGTGACCCCTTCCTCTCCGGCATCGGCACCACCCTGATCGCGCACGGCTACGAGCTGGACGTCCTGCCCGCGCTGTCTTCCGTGACGCTCGCCCGGGCCCGGCTCGGCTGGTCGGCGGAGGAGACGGCCGTGGTCAGCGTGGTCGGCCGCGGTGTCGCGCGGGTGGCGCGGGTGCTCGCACCCGGACGTCGTGTGCTCGTCCTCGGCGCCGAAGTGGCTTCGCTGCGTTCGCTGCTCACCGTGCGCGGCTACGGCGAGAGCGAGCTGATCGCACTGGAGGGCCTCGGCGGTCCGGACGAGCGGATCGCCGACGGCTGGGAACACGACTCCGGCCCGCTGACCGTGCACGCGCTCGAGTGCGCCGGGCCCGCGCTGCCGCTGATCGGCGTGCCCGACGACGTCTACGCCCACGACGGCCAGCTCACCAAGCGTGACCTGCGCGTTTCCGCCCTGGCGCGGCTCGCGCCGAGCCCCGGCGAGCTGCTGTGGGACGTCGGCGCGGGCGCCGGCAGTGTCGGGATCGAGTGGTCACGGCTGCACGAGCTCAACCGCGCCATCGCGGTCGAACAGGACCCCGAGCGCGCCGAGCGGATCGGCCGCAACGCGCTCGACCTGGGCGTGCCCGAGCTCCAGGTGGTCACCGGACCGGCGCCGGAGTCGCTGAGCGCGCTGCCCGCGCCGGACGCGATCTTCATCGGCGGCGGGCTGACCACGCCGGGTCTGCTGGAGGTGTGCCTGGAGACCGGCGCGCGGATCGTCGCGCACGGCGTGACGTTGGAGGCCGAGACGATCCTCGCCCAGACGTACGCGCGGCTGGGTGGCGAGCTGCTGCGGATCGGCGTCGAGCGGGCGGCGCCGCTGGGGGCGTTCACCGGGTGGACCCCGGCCCGCGTCGTGACGCAGTGGAGCAGCCGATGACCGTCCACTTCGTCGGGGCCGGGCCCGGGGCCGCGGACCTGATCACCGTGCGGGGCCGGGATCTTCTCGGCCGCTGCGGGGTCTGCCTCTACCCCGGCAGCATGACCCCGACCGCCCTGCTCGCCTACTGCCCACCCGGCGCGCAGCTGGTCGACACGGCGAACCTCAGCCTCGACCGGATCGTCGAGCACCTCGTCGACGCCCACCGCGGCGGTCACGACGTCGTGCGGCTGTGCTCCGGTGACCCGTCGCTCTACAGCGCCGTCGCTGAGCAGATGCGACGTCTCGACGCCGCCGAAGTGCCGTATGAGGTCGTACCCGGTGTGCCCGCCTTCGCCGCATCGGCCGCCGTCCTCGGCCGGGAGCTGACCGTGCCGGAAATCGGCCAGAGCCTGGTGATCACCCGCGTGCAGGCGCGGTCCACCAAGATGCCGTCGACGGAAACCCTCGCCGCCTTCGCCGCCACCCAGGCGACGCTGGCGCTGCACCTCGCGATCAACCACGTCGAGCGCGTCGCCGAGGAACTCTCGCCGCACTACGGCGCCGACTGCCCGGTCGCCGTCGTGGCGCTCGCGAGCCAGCCCGGTGAGACCGTCGTGCGCGGGGTGCTGGGCGAACTCCCCGCGCTGGTGCGCGAAGCCGGGATGACCCGCGCAGCCACCATCTTCGTCGGCCGGGTGCTCGCCGCGGCGGGCTTTCCCGACAGTTTCCTCTATTCCCGTGCCCGTGACCGGGCGGACCAACCGGAGTCGTTGTGACGGAACTGCGCTGGGGCCTGCTGGCCGCCGGGACCATCGCCGCCCACTTCGCCGCGGGCGTCGACGAGAGCAAGCACGGCCGGCTGACCGCCGTCGCGGCGCGGAACGCCGACCGGGCACGGGACTTCGCGGCGCGCTTCGAGATTCCGAAGGCCTACGGGAGTTACGAAGACCTCCTCGCCGACCCCGAGGTCGACGCCGTGTACGTCTCGACCCCGCACCCGATGCACAAGGAATGGGCGATCGCGGCGGCCGAAGCGGGCAAGCACGTGCTGTGCGAGAAGCCGCTGACGGTGACCGCCGCCGACGCCGAAGAAGTGGTCGACGCGGCCCGCAAGCACGACGTCTTCCTGATGGAGGCGTTCATGTACCGGCTGCACCCGCAGACGCGGCGGCTGGTGCAGCTGATCGCGTCCGGCGCGATCGGCGAGGTGCGGGCGGTCGACACGACGTTCTCCTTCGCCGCCGAACCGGGGGACGCCGCGCGGCTCACCGACCCCGCGCTGGGCGGCGGCGGAATCCTCGACGTCGGGTGTTACTGCACCTCGCTGGCCCGGCTGGTCGCGCAGGCCGCGACCGGGCTCGACGTCGTCGAACCCAGCGAAGTCAGCGGAATGGCACTGCTGTCGAAGGACGGCGTCGACGAGTACGCCACCGGCCTGTTGCGGCTGCCCGGCGACATCCTGGCGACGATCTCGTGCGGCATCCGGCTGGCGCGGGAGGACAGCATCCGCGTTTTCGGCACCCAAGGTCAGCTCTACGTGCCGCAACCGGCGTGGATCCACCCGCTGCGGACCCCGGGGACGTCGCAGATCATCCTGACTTCGGCGGTCGGTGAGCAGGACGTCATCGAGGTCGAAGCGACCCAAGGCGTCTTCGCGCGCGAAGCCGACCACGTTGCTACGCACGTCGAAGACCGGCAGTCCCCCGACCTGCCTTGGGCGGAGACGCTGGCCAACCTGCGGACGCTGGACCGGTGGCGCGAAGCGGTCGGTTACGGACGCTCTTCGTGATCCTCGTTCTCGGCGGAACCGGCGAAGCACGGAAACTGGCCGAAGTGCTTGTGACGCAGGAAGTCCGCGTTGTCTCTTCGCTCGCGGGACGCGTCGCGCGACCACGGCTGCCGGTCGGCGAAGTGCGTGTAGGCGGCTTCGGCGGAGTCGACGGCCTCGCAGCGTGGATCCGCGACAACGACATAGACGCCGTTGTCGACGCGACGCACCCCTTCGCGGAACGCATCGGCGCGAACGCGGCGCAGGCCGCCGAACGCACCGGCGTCCCCCTCCTCCGGCTCGCCCGGCCCGGCTGGACGCCCGGGCCAGGGGACGTCTGGCACTGGGCCGACGACCTCGCCGACGCCGCCCGCCGGCTCCCCGACCTGGGCCGGCGCGTCTTCCTGACCAGCGGCCGCCAGGGCTTACCCGCCTTCGCGCACCTCGACGACCTGTGGTTCCTCATCCGCTGCGTCGACCCGCCGGAGCCGCCGCTGCCCCGCCACCACGAGCTGATCCTCGCCCGCGGGCCCTACGAGGTGGCCGCGGAACGCGACCTGCTCGCCAAGGTCGACGTCCTGGTCACCAAGGACTCCGGCGGCACGCTGACCAGCGCCAAGCTGACCGCCGCGCGGGAGCTGGGCCGGCCCGTCCTGCTCGTCCGGCGGCCGCCCCGGCCCGCCACCGAGAGCGCCACGACCGTGCCCGACGCCGTCGAATGGGTCCTGAACCGATGAGCGAAGAGTTCTACGAAGTCCTGCGCAAACGCCGGGACGTCCGCGGCGAGTTCACCGGCGAGCCGATCCCGGACGCCACGCTCACGCGGATCCTCGAAGCCGCGCACGCCGCGCCGAGCGTCGGGCTCACGCAGCCGTGGGACTTCGTGCTCGTCGACGACCGGGCGACCCGCGAGAAGTTCGCGAAGCACGTCCACGAAGAGCGTGAGGTCTTCGCCGCGCAGCTCGACGAAGAGCGCGCGGGCACGTTCGCGAACATCAAGATCGAGGGGATTCTCGAGGCGAGCCTCGGCATCGTCGTCACCTACGACCCGGAGCGCGGCGCGCCCGCGGTGCTCGGCCGGCACGCGATCGCCGACGCCGGCCTCTATTCGGTGTGCCTGGCCATCCAGAACCTCTGGCTCGCCGCCACCGCGGAAGGCCTCGGCGTCGGCTGGGTCAGCTTCTACCGCGAGCCGTTCCTACGTGACCTGCTCGGCATCCCCGACGGCGTCCGGCCGGTCGCGTGGCTGTGCGTGGGTCCCGTCAGCCGCCTGGAAACCGTGCCCGACCTCGAGCGCCACGGATGGCGCACCCGCCGTCCTCTGGCCGCGGCGGTACACCACGGACGGTTCACCCCGCGTGACCCGGGGGCTGCGTCAGCGGCCGACCTCTGACCCGTTAGCGTTGCGCCGATGCGTCTGATTGCCGTAGCGCTGGGGTTGCTCTCGGCCTTGTGCGCGCTGGCTTTCCCCTTCCTGCCGGTGGTGCAGGACACGGCGGAGGTCGTCTGGCCGACCGGCAGCGACACCCGCTCCGTCAACGCGCCCTTGACCGGGTACTGGGCCCAGGACCTGCGCGCCGAACTGCCGTGCGCGGCCATCCGCTCGGTCGACGCCCGCACCGGCGGCCCGGGCCTGCTGTTCGCCACCGTGCCGGACGGCCGCACCGACCCGAACGCAGGCAAGGGCGTCGGCCTGCAGCTGCGGGTCGACAACGGCGTGCTGTTCGCCTCCAGCCAGGGACAGCAGATCGCCCAGCAGCCGCTGCCCGCCGAGAAGTGCGACGTCGAGCTGGACGTCGACGCGTCGCAGATGACCCTGGCCGTGGCCGGGACGCCGATCTTCCACGCCGACGGCGACGTCCGGCCCCGCGTGGTCGGCATCTACTCCTCGATCAACTCGAGCAAGGACCCGATCGCCGGCCTGCACGTCTCGGTCGTGCCGGACACGCGCTACCAGACGTCGCCGACCGCGCTGAAGATCGCCGTCGGCGTGCTCGCGATCCTGTCGCTGATCGGCTGCATGATCGCGGTCTGGCGCCGCGACTCCGGCTTCGCCCGCCGCGCCCCGCGCTGGGCGCCGGTCGGCTGGTGGCGGCTGACGCTGCGGGACACCACGGTGATCGTCGCGCTCGGCGCGTGGGTCTTCATCGGCCCGGTGACCTCGGACGACGGGTACATCCTCACGATGGCCCGGGTCACCGAGCAGACCGGGTTCCTGACGAACTACCACCGCTGGTTCGGCGTCGCCGAAGCGCCGTTCGGCTGGTTCTACCACGTGTTCGAGCTGATGGCGCACGTCAGCGTGGTGCCGCCGTGGATCCGGCTGCCGTCGTTCCTGCTCGGCGTGCTGAGCTGGCTGCTGATCAGCCGCGAGGTGATGCCGCGCCTGGGCACCCAGATCCGCACCAGCCGCCCGGCCAGCTGGGCCGCCGCGACGGTGTTCCTGATCTGGTGGATGCCCTACAACAACGGCGTCCGCCCGGAACCGGTCGCCGCGCTCGGCTCGCTGCTGGCGATCTGCGCGGTGGAACGCACGCTGGTCACGCGGCGGCTGCTGCCGCTGTGCCTCGGCCTGACCGCGGCCGGGTTCACCCTCGCCGCGACGCCGACCGGGCTGATCGCGGTGGCGCCGTTCCTGGTCGCCGCGCGGCCGCTGTTCAAGCTGGTCCGCCAGCGCGCGAACGACAGCGGCTGGCTGCCGGTGCTGGCGCCGGTCGCCGCGGCCGGGCTGCTCGTGCTCGTCGTGGTGTTCGCCGACCAGACGTTCGCGACCGTGCAGGAGGCCACCCGGATCCGCACCCAGGTCGGCCCGAACCTGTCGTGGTTCCAGGAGCTGGCGCGGTACCAGCTGCTGTTCGCCGACCTGCCGGACGGCTCTGCGCCCCGCCGGTTCCCGGTGCTGCTGGTCGGGCTCTGCACGGCGACCTGCCTGGTGATGCTGCTGCGCCGCGGCCGCATCCAGGGCGCGGCCCTCGGGCCCGCGCGCCGCCTGATCAGCACCACGGCGTTGTTCTTCCTGCTGCTGGCCCTGACCCCGACGAAGTGGACGCACCACTTCGGCGCGTTCGCCGCGGTCGGGGCGTCGATGGCGGCGCTGACCGCGCTCGCGACCAGCTCGACGGTGCTGCGGTCCAAACGCAACCGCGCCGCGTTCCTCGCCGGGCTGCTGGTGGTCGCCGCGCTCGCCGCGACCGGGCCCAACACCTACTGGTTCGTCTCGCGCCTCGGTGTCCAGTGGACGAACGTGGCGCCGTCGATCGGCGGCATCGGCCTGTCCACGATCCTGCTGGTGGCGGCGGCGATCGCGGGGATCTACGCGTTCGTGGAGAACGTCCGCGCGCACCGGCCCGGCTTGACCGCACAGCCGCAAGAAGGCCGGTTGCGCGCGCTGCGGCTCGGGTCGCTGTCGCTGGTCGTGGTCTGCGGCCTGGTGGCGGCGGGCGAGTTCGTCACGATGGCGTGGGCGATCCACAACCAGGCCGGCAGCTACAGCCTGGGCGCGGCGAACGTCGGGCACGTCTTCGACAAGAGCTGCAACCTCTCCGACCACGTGATGGTCGAGCGCGACGCGGCGACGTCCATCCTGCACCCGCAGGCCGAGCAGCGGACGGTCGCCGAGGAGACCAAGCCGCCGGAGAACTCGCCGCTGCCGAACCCGGACCGCGACAACGGCCGCGTCCAGACCGGCTTCCACACCCGCCCGGTCGACGACAAGGACCCGCTCGCCGAGCCACCGCACGGGTTCACGCCGGAGACCGTGCCGATGTGGTCGAGCTTCCTCGACCCGGAGACGCGCGCGGGCCGCCTGCGCAGCGACTGGTACGCGCTGACGGAGAAGCCCGCGGACGGCCAGGTCGTGGTGGCGACGGCCGGCGCCGCCCGCCGCCCGACGTCGGTCAGTCTCGACTACGGCGTCAACACCCCGGAGGGCGTGAAGATCCTCCGCAGCCAGTTCATGCTCCCGCCGGGCTCGGGCACCGGTGGCTGGAACGACACCCGCATCAACCTGCGCGACCTCCCCCCGGAGACCAACGCGGTCCGCATCAACATCGTCGACAACGACCTGACGGAGGACGGCTGGATCGCGGCGTCGGCCCCGCGCGTCCCGACGTTCACGACGCTGACGGACAAGATCGGCACCAAGCCGGTGTACATCGACTGGCCGGCGTCGTTCGTGTACCCGTGCGCCCAGCCGGTGACGTCCCACGACGGGATTTCCCAGGTCCCGGAGTACCGCATCACGGCGGGCGGCCTGGCGGACGAGGCGGAGTGGGCGTCCTCGACGAACGGCGGCCCGATCGGCTGGCTCGAGGAGCTGGCCGAGGAGCCAGAGGTGCCGAGCTACCTGATCGGCCAGCCGAGCCAGTCGTGGGGCCAGCTGCTGCAGATCGAGCCGTTCACCGAGGGGATAGCGCCTACGGTGGTGCACGGGGAGAAGACGGTGCCGGGGTGGTGGTCACCGGGTCCGGGACCGCGGCAGCCGAACGGCAAGGACCCGACGCGCTAGGTCAGGGCCGGGTCCACGCCGGACGGCGGTGGAGCCGGAACCCGGCCCGCCCGAGGTTGGCCGCGCTGACCGACCCGGGCCGGGCCGTCGCCACGGCCAGCGTGCACCCCGCTTCGCCTGCCAGCTGAAGGCGGCGCCGCAGCAGCTCGGCCTGCGCGCCGCGGCCACGGTGCCCGGGCAGGGTCGACGCGGCCCCGAGCACGGCGACGTCGTCGTGGATCGTCAGGGCCGCCGCCGCGACCGGCGTTTCCCGCTCCAGCACCAGGAACCGCCGCACCGCTGGGTGCCGGTGCTCCGCGGCCATGAACTCGGCGACGCGTCCGCGGGTCCCGAACCCGGCCAGCAGAACCCGCGAGAAGACGCCGCTGTCGACGTCGTCCGAAGGCGGGCCGGACGCGGGACACGGCTCCAGCCGCCGGGTGGCCAGCAGGCGGTCCGGCGCCCGCACGAACCCCTCGAGCGGACCTTCGGACACCACTGTCGGCCGGACGCCCGCCCAGCCGTGCCCGGCCACGAAGCCGGGCACCGCAGGCAGCGTCTCGGACGTCACGCCGGTCACCGTCGCGAGGAAGCTCAGCTCCGGGTCGGTCGCCAGCACGGCGAGCAACCCCGCCTCTTCCCACGCCCGAAACCGCCCCGGCACCCCAGCGGCCACTGCCGCTTCGCAGGCCAAGGCCATCCGGCGGTGCACCGCCCGCTCGGCCCTTCCCACGTCCGTCGTCACCGCTGTCCGCACGGTGGCTCGTAGGGCAGCTCCGGCAGGTACTGCGCCCACTCCGCGGCCGTGATCTCCGGGTACGCCGTCCGGCAGATCGCCGCCGCGGCCGGCTCGGAGCTCGTCTCCCACAGCTGGCCGCCGGCGAGGACGACCGTGTGGCCGTCCGGGCTCAGCACCGCGCCGCCGGTCACGCCCGGCTCGAACTCGGCGATCCGGGCCGGGTGCGCCGGGTTGGCCACGTCCCACAGCCGGGCCGTGCGGTCGGAGCCCGTCGTGACCATCCGGGTGCCCGCCGGGTCGTACGCGACCGTGCCGAGCTCGTCGGTGTGCCCCACCAGCGGGGGCAGCGGAGCCCAGCCGGTGACGCTCCAGCGGTGCACCGTCCGGTCGGAGCTGCCCACGGCCAGCACCCGCCCGTCCGGCCGGAACGCGAGCGCGCCCGCGGCCCCCGGGCCGACGTCCAGCGTGGCGATCCGCGCGGGGTCGCGGCCGACATCCCAGAGGAACACCGCCGAGGGCTGCGACTTCTGGCTGTAGGCCAGGATCCGGCCGTCCGGCGAGAACGCGGACGACCACACCGTCCCCGCGTACGGGCTCGGCAGCGCGACCGGCGCTTCGAAGCGGCGCGGGTCGCTCACGTCCCACAGCGCCAGCGGCCCGTTGTCGTACCCCGTCGCCAGTCGGCGGCCGTCCGGGCTGAAGGCCAGCGAGTACGTCTTCGGCGCGTCCGCCGACGCGACCTGCCGGGGGTGCGCGGGATCCGAGACGTCCCACCGCGTCAGCAGTCCCCGCGCCACCGCGGTCGAGGCCCCGGTGAGCACGGCGACGACGACCGTGCGGCCGTCCGGGCTCAGGACCGTGGCCGTGACCGGGCCGGGCAGGCCGCTGATCCGGCCGGCCAGGCGCGGCCCACCCGGCTCGGCGAACGACCACAGCTGGAGGTCGTCGGGCCCCGACGCGGCGAGGACACGTCCGTCCGGGGAAAACCCGATCGGAGCCGAGACGCGGGTCAGCTCCACGGCCGGGACGTCGTAGAGCCGGACGGTCTGGTCGGCGGCGCCGCTGACCAGGGTCCGCCCGTCGGCCGAGTACCCGACCCAGACGGCGGCGTTCGTGTGCCCGGCGAGCTGCGTCAGCTGCCGGCCCGTCGCGACGTCCCAGACGCGCACCAGCTGGTCGTCGCCGACCGTGGCGAGCGTCCGGCCGTCCGGGCTGAACGCCGCCATCCAGACGATGCCGTTGCCGGGCAGGTCTCGCACCGGCTTCGGGGCGCGCGGGTCCGCGATGTCCCACAGGCGCGTCCGGCCGTCCCAGCCGGTCGTGGCCAGCGTCCGCCCGTCGGGGCCGAACGCGTCCAGGTTCACCAGGTCCGTGTGGCTGGTGAACGTCGAGAGCCAGGCCGGGTGCGCGGGGTCCCGGACGTCCCACAGCTGCGTGGTCCGGTCGTTGCTCACCGCGAGGGTGGCGCTGTCCGGGCTGAGCACGGCCTTTTCGTACTGCAGCGGCCCGGAACCGGGGAGCATGACGAGCTGTCTCGGGTCGTCCGGGTCGGAGATGTCGGTGATCCGGGTCGTGTCGTCCCGGCCCGCGGTCACGAGCGTGCGGCCGTCGCGGCTGATCTGCGCGTTGTAGACGGTGTCGGTGTGCCCGCGCGCCAGGCCGCGGGACACCGGCCGCCGCGGGTCCCGCAGGTCCCAGAGCCGGAACGCGTGGTCGTCGGTCGCGGTCGCGAGGATCCGGCCGTCCCCGGCGAGCGCCACGGGATAGTGCGGTTTGCCGACCTCCGGCAGGGTCGACAGCAGCGCCGGGTGCCGCGGGTCGGCGATGTCCCAGACCTGCACGGTCCGGGTCGCGCCCGCGACGACCATGAGGTGCCCGGCGAGGGCGACCGCGCTGTCGTGCCCCAGCGGTTCGGGGAGACCGACCCGGGTGGCGAACGGGGTGCTCAACGCGCCCAGCAGGCTGTCCCGCGTCTCCGGCAGCGGCGCCAGCCGGTAGGCGGCCAGGCTGAGCTGGACCGACAGCGCGGGGTTGGTCTGCCGCAGGTCCGCCGCGTCGCCGACGGCTTTCCGTGCCAGTGCGACGTTCCGCTGGTCGGTCGCCGTTCGGGAGGCGTCGATCGCGAAGCCCGTCGCGACGCCCGCCAGGATCAGCAACGCGCCCAGCAGCGCCGCGAGCTGACGCAGCCGCCGGGTGCGGCGCCGGACCGCATCCGCCTCGGCCGTGGCCTGCGCGCGGGCGGCGTCGAGGAAAGCCTGTTCACGCGCGGTGAGCGCACCCGGCGAGCGGGCGGCCCATTCGGTCGCGAGGCCGAGCCGGGTGCCGCGGTAGAGGCTGCCCGCGTCGCGGTCCAGGGACTCCCAGAGGTCGGTGGCTTCGGCGAGCTGGCGATGCAGGCGGTGGCCCTCGCGGTCTTCGGCGAGCCAGTCCTGCAGCCGTGGCCAGCTGCGGATCAGGGCTTCGTGGGCGATCTCGGCGCCGTCGCGGTCCAGGGCGAGCAGGCGGGCGGCCGCGAGCCGCTCGAGGACCTCGGCCGTCGCCGGGTCGTCGTCGAGCTCGCGGCGCCGCAGCCGACGTTTGGTGTCTTCGGTGCCGTCGCCGAGCGCGGTCAGCCGCAGGAAGATCTGCCGGACCTTCGCCTGCTGCCCGGGTTCGAGCTCGCCGTAGACGGCTTCGGCGGTGTGCGCGACGGCGTTGCGGATGCCGCCCGTGGCCTCGTACCCGGCGAGGGTGAGGGTGATGCCCTGCCGCCGTCGCCAGGTTTCGAGCAGCGCGTGCGAGACCAGCGGCAGCACGGCGGGACGACCGGCCGCGTCCGCCACCAGCGTCGTGACCAGCGCGGACTCCACCTGGCACCCCTGCCGGACCGCCGGCTCGACGATCGCGGTCCGCAGCTCGTCCGCGGTCAGCGGGCCGACCAGGACCTGGGCGTCGCGCAAGGCGTCGACGAGCTCGTCGTGCCGCCCGCAGTGGCCGTAGAAGTCGGCACGGACCCCGATGACGACCTGGCTGCCGTGCTCGTCGCCGGCCCGCTCGAGGAGTGCGGCGACGAACCCGGCGCGCTCGGCGTCGTCGGGGCAGAGGGTGAAGACCTCCTCGAACTGGTCGACGACCAGCAGGCCGCCGGGCTCGGCGAGGGCGTCCGCGCACTGGCTCAACGGGTGCTCGCCGGGCGTGCACACCCGCGCCGGCCCGGCGCCGGCCAGCCCGGCCCGCAGCAACGACGACTTCCCGGAGCCCGACGCGCCGAACACCCCGACGAACCGCCGTTCGCGCAGCTTCGCGGTCAGCTCGCCGATCAGCTTTTCGCGCCCGAAGAACCGGCCGGCGTCGGAGCGCTGGAACGCGGCCAGCCCGAGGTACGGGGTCTCCGTTTCGGGGCCCGGTGTGCTGCCGGCCGTCAGGCCCGCGGAGACCTCCCGCCAGCGCGTCTCCCACTCCCCGGTGTCGCCGCCGCACGCGGTGACGTACGCCGTGGTGAGCGCGAGCCCGGGCAGCTTGCGGCCGCCCGCGGCGTCGGACAGCGCGGCCGCCGAGTAGCCGGCGCGCGCGGCGAGCGTCCGGTAGGTCGGCCCGCCCGCCTCCTCCCGCAGCCGCCGCAGCCCGGCGGCGAACCCGACAACGGCGTCCTCGCCCGGCCCGAGCGGCCCCTCACGTCGCGCCACCGGCGTCCCCCCGTTTTCGCGTTCTGGTCATTGTTCACCGGAACCGGCCCGACACTGGACAGGATTTCTGCGTTAGACACGACGGTGTGATGACGCGCAGCCTGGGGAAACTGCTGAAGGTCGTCGCCGCCGGTGTGCCGGTGGTGCCCGCACCCGCCGACGGTATCGAGGTGGTCGGGTCCGTGTCGCCGGACCCGGGCGCGGTTCTCGGCGCCCTTTCGGCCGCCCGTCCGGACGTCCTCCTGCTCCGGCCCGCCGGCCGCGCCGGGCTCGCGGTGATCCGGCACGCCGGCCGCACCCCGGTGCTGGTGCTGACCGCGCCGGACGACGGCGAGCTGGTGGTCGCGGCGATGCGCGCGGGTGCCCGCGGGCTCCTGCACGACGACGTCGGCCCGGCCGACCTGGCCCGCGCGATCCGGGTCGTCGCGGGCGGCGCCGCGGTGTTCGGCGAGGACGCCGCCGACCGGCTGTACGCGCGGCTGACCGGGCCCGCGCCGGCCCTGCCCGAGCTGACCGCCCGCGAGCGCGAGGTCCTCGGCCTGCTCGCCGACGACCTGGGCAACCTGGCGATCGCCGCCCGGCTGAACCTCGCGCCGAAGACGGTCCGCAACGTCGTCTGCGCCGTCCTGGCCAAGTTCGGCACGGCCGACCGGGCGGCCGTCGTCGCCCGGGCCCGCGACGCCGGGCTGGGTCAGTAGCTGCGCGGGGTCCAGACGACGCCGTGCTCCGCGCGGGTCCGCGACGAGCCGACGATCAGCAGGCAGCGCATGTCCACTGTGGACGGATCGAGGTCGCCGAGCGTGGTGATCCGGACGTCCTCCTCCGGGCCGCCGACGTCGCGCGCCACCACGACCGGGGTCGCCGGGTCGCGGTGCCGGAGCAGCACCTCACGCGCCGAAGCCAGCTGCGTCGTGCGGGACCTCGAAGCCGGGTTGTACAGCGCCAGCACCAGGTCGGCGGCGCCCGCCGCGTCCAGCCGGCGCTCGATGACCTCCCACGGCTTGAGCCGGTCGGACAGCGAGAGCACGCAGTAGTCGTGCCCGAGCGGCGCGCCGACCCGGGACGCGGCCGCCTGCGCCGCCGTCACCCCCGGCACGATCCGGACGCGCACCCCGGCGCCGTGGCCGAGCGACACCTGCTCCAGCACCGCCGACGCCATCGCGAAGACCCCGGGGTCACCCGACGAGACGACGGCGACCCGCGCCCCCGACGCGGCCAGCTCGAGAGCCTCCCGAGCCCGGTCCGCCTCGACGCGGTTGCCCGACGCGTGCCGCTGCTGCCCGGCCTTCTGCGGCACCCGAGCGACGTATGGGCCGTACCCGACAACGTGCTCGGCGGCCGCAAGCTCCGCCACGGCCTCCGGCGTCAGCCATTCCGGGCCCGCCGGGCCGAGGCCGACCACGACGACCTCACCACCCGTGGCGGCCGCGGGAACCGGAGCCGCGGCGGGAGCCTGACGGGACGCGTAAGCCGGCGACGGCAGCAAGGCCAGCGAGAAGTACGGCACGGACTCGGGATCCACCTCGGCCAGCGGCTCGATCCGCTGCTGCCCCCAGGTCGCACGCTCGACGTACACGGCGTCGCCGAGCTTCCCGGCCTCTTCGAGCGCCTCCCGCACCGAGCCGAAGGTGCGGCCCAGCTTGAGGACGGCCGCCGCGTCGGTGTCGGCGAGCCGCCGCGCCAGCTCGGGCGCCGGGAGCGTGCCCGGGAGCACGGTCAGCACCTCGTCGCGCTGGACCAGCGGGCGGCCGAGCACGGACGACGCCGCGCTCACCGACGTCACCCCGGGCACGACCACGGCGGGGAACCGGCCGGACAGCCGCTCGTGCATGTACATGTACGAGCCGTAGAAGAACGGGTCGCCTTCGCAGAGCACCACGACGTCGCGGCCCGCGTCGAGGTGTTCGGCGAGGCGTTTCGCGCTCAGCTCGTAGAAGTCGGCGATCGCGCCTTCGTAGCCGCCGGGGTGGTCGGTGGTCTCGGTCGTGACCGGGTAGACGAGCTTCTCCTCGATCTGCCCCTCACGCAGGTACGGCTCGGCGACCGACCGCGCGATGCTCCGGCCGTGGCGCGCGGAGTGGTAGGCGATCACGGACGCTTCGGAAATCAGGCGCGCGGCCTTGACCGTCATGAGTTCCGGGTCGCCGGGGCCGAGCCCGACGCCGTAGAGCGTGCCGGTCATTCTTCGACGCTCGCGAGGGCGTTGACGGCCGCGACGGCCATGGCGCTGCCGCCGCGCCGCCCGTGCACCACCAGGTAGGGCGCCGGGGCCTGCTTGGCGAGCTCGACCTTCGACTCGGCCGCGCCGACGAACCCGACCGGCACGCCGATGATCGCCGCGGGCGCGCCGACCCCTTCGTCGAGGATCTCCAGCAGCCGGAAGAGCGCGGTCGGCGCGTTGCCGATCGCCACGACCGAGCCGGGCAGCCGGTCGCGCCACAGCTCCAGCGCCGCCGCCGAACGCGTGGTGCCCATCCGCTCGGCGAGCGACGGGACCTTGGGGTCGGACAGCGTGCAGACGACTTCGTTGGCCGCGGGCAGGCGGCGGCGCGTCACACCGCTGGCGATCATCTGCGCGTCGCACAGGATCGGCGCGCCCGCCTCGAGCGCGGCGCGGCCCGCCTCGACGACGTCGAGCGAGTAGCGCAGGTCGTCGACCAGATCGACCATGCCGCAGGCGTGGATCATCCGGACCGCGAGGCCCGCCACGTCGTCGGGCAGGATCGCCAGGTCCGCCTCCTCGCGGATCGTGGCGAACGAGTGCCGGTAGATCTCGGCACCGTCCCGCAGGTAGTCGATCACAGAGTTCCCTTCAGCTCGTCGAGCGGCATCCACCGGCCGTCGACCCGGTAACCGCCGTCCTCGGCGACCACGTCCACATGGGACTGCGACGGCTTCCCGCACCGCCGTTCACAACCCGAGAAATGCACGCGCAGGCCCGGCCGGAACACGGCGTCGGCCCGCACGTCGGCCCGCGACTTCGCGCAGCCGGGGCGGCCGATGCAGGCGCTGGTGCCCAAGGCCTCGCCGCCGAAGCCCAGCCGCTCGAAGACGTCGGCGGGCACGTCCGGCAGGACCACGGACTTCCACGGCGTGACCAGCGCCGGGCCGAAGCCGGCCAGGGCTCGCGCCTGCGTGGCCGAGAGCTGCCCGAACCGCGGCACGACGGCCGCCGCGAGACCGCGGTCGCGCTTGATGAGCCCAGCCGGGACTTCGGCCGGGAGCCGCGGCATCGGCGTTCCCCGCCAGGCCGGGTCGTCGAGCTCTGCGACCCGCCAAGCCGAGCCGCGCACGCGGAGGAAGTCGAGCGCGACCTCGGCCAGCGCCGCGACGGCGTCGACGCGGGCCACCGGCCGTCCGGTGTCACCACCGGCGAGCAGCAGGGTTCCTTCGTCCGCGTCGAGCGCGAGCCAGCAGACGTCGGCGCCTTCTCCGGCGACGTCACCGCGGCCGTCGTCGAAGGCGAAGAGGAAGCGTCCGGGCAGCGACGCCAGCTCGGGGATCGAGCACAGCCGCCGGTCCAGTGACGCGGCCAGCCCGCGGACGTCGGCGAGGCCACCGCGAAGGCCGCTCAACGGCGACGCGAGGACGTTCCGGACCCGCTCGTGCGACGGCGACGGCAGCAGGCCGGCGTCGGTCAGCCGGCCCGCGAGGCCGGGCCGGGTCACGCCGCGCAGCTGGACGTTGCCACGTGAGGTCAGGTGCAGGTCGCCGTCCCCGCAGGCTTCCGCGCAGTCGGCCAGCGCGCGCAGCTGCGCCGCGGAAACCGCACCGCCGGGCAGCCGGACCCGCGCCAACGGGCCGTCGGCGGCGTCGTGCGGGGCGAAAACACCGGGGCACGCGTCGGCTCGCACGCGTGCTGGGTTCGGCATGACGTCACTGTAACTGGCGGCTTTCCGGCCCTTCCGGGGCCGAACGCGGCCGGATCCGGGCCGTTCCCGCGTCCAGGTCCACGTCATGCCAGGGAGGCGCGCCCTCGGCGTCCTGCTCGACGAGCATCGACATCGTCTCCCGGTGGTCCAGCTCACGCCGTTTGGTGCCGTAGAGGAAGGCGGTCGTCTCCTCGATGCAGGTCGCGGACAGCCGCGCCTTGAAGCGCGAGCCGTTCTTGCGCGGGCGCAGCTCGATCGCGGCCATGACCAGCAGGATCACGACGCCGCCCGGAAGAGCCAGCCCCAGCCAGGTTCCCATGCCCGGTGAACGGTTGACCGCCGGTCAGGTTTCCCGGGCTTCCGGCAAAGTCGGGACCGGCAAGCCGCTGCGATGTCGTGAATGACTCATTCACCTCGCCAGAGGTCATGAATGAGTCATTCATGACCCTCCCGGACCGCTACCGCGACCTCCGGTGTGGTGCACCTGGCCGTCCGCGCTGCGAGCCGACCGGCGAACCCGACTTTGCCGAAACCCCTGGTCAGGTTTCCCGGACAGCAGAACTCACGTCATATGTAGTAGGTGTGCTACATTCGATCGCATCAGTCAGATGGGGGTCAGGCGATGAGAGATCCGGCGGAACCCGTCGTCCGCGTCAGCGGGCTGCGGATGCGCTACGGCACGAACGACGTGCTCCACGGCGTGGAGTTCGAGGCCCACCGCGGCGAGGTGGTGTGCCTGCTCGGGCCGAACGGCGCGGGCAAGACGACGACGATCGAGATCCTCGAGGGCTTCCGCATGCGGTCGGCCGGCGAGGTGAGCGTGCTGGGCACCGACCCGGGCCACGGCGGCGAGGACTGGCGGGCGCGGCTGGGGGTCGTGCTCCAGTCCTGGCGGGACCACGGCAAGTGGCGCGTCCGCGAGCTGCTCGCGCACCTCGGCCGGTACTACGAGCCGTACTCGACGCCGTCGAGCCCGCGGCCGTGGCCGGCCGACGAGCTGATCGCGGCGGTGGGGCTCACCGAGCACGCGCAGAAGAAGATCCGGACCCTCTCCGGCGGCCAGCGGCGGCGGCTCGACGTCGCGATCGGCATCGTCGGGCGGCCCGAGCTGCTGTTCCTCGACGAGCCGACCGCGGGCTTCGACCCGGAGGCGCGCCGCGAGTTCCACGACCTGGTGCACCGGCTCTCCGACGAGCTCGACACCACGATCCTGCTCACCACGCACGACCTCGACGAGGCCGAGAAGCTCGCCGACCGGATCCTCATCCTCAACGGCGGGCGCATCATCGCCGACGGCTCGGCCGACGCGCTGTCCCGGCAGATCGCCGGTGAGGCCGAGGTCCGCTGGACGCTCGACGGCCAGCGCTTCGTCCACTCGACGACCGAAGCCACGAAGTACGTGTACGACCTGTTCAAGCAGCACGGCGAGGCCGTCGCGGACCTGGAAGTCCGGCGGGCGTCGCTCGAAGACACCTACATGACGCTGGTCCACCGCGCCGAAGCCGGCGGCGAGACGGAGCTCGGTCTCCAGGAAGCGGGTGCGCGATGAACGCTCAGGGGGCGGCGCTGCGCGCCGGGCTCGAGCGCGGCTGGATCGAGTTCAAGCAGACCTGGACCAACCGCGACGACCTGTTCGGCCAGTTCGTCTTCGTCGTGCTCTTCCTCGGCACGCTGTTCTTCATGCGGAACGCGACCCTGCCCGGCACCGGGTTCTCCCTCGGCGCGGCCACCGTGCCCGGCGTGCTCGGCGCCGGGATCGTGTTCAACGGCCTGAACAGCGCCGCGGGCTACCTCGCCGTCGACCGCGAGGACGGCACGCTGCTGCGCGCCAAGGCGACGCCGAACGGCATGCTCGGCTACCTGGTCGGGAAGACGACGGCGGTGTCGATGGCGCAGGTCACCGGGATCCTGCTGGTGCTGGTCCCGTGCCTGTTCCTGTTCGACTCCCTCGCGCCCGACGGCGTCTGGTCGTACCTGCACCTGCTGTGGGTGCTGGCGATCGGGCTGCTCGCGACGCTACCGCTGGGAGCCGCGCTGGGGTCGCTGACCAGCAGCCCGCGGTCCATCGCGCTGATCACGCTGCCGATCATGGGCCTGGGCGCGATCTCGGGGATCTTCTACCCGGTCACCGCGCTGCCGGCGTGGGTCCAGGGCATCGCGCAGGTCTTCCCGATGTACTGGCTGGGCCTCGGGATGCGCTCGGCGCTGCTGCCGGCCGACACGGTGGTCGTCGAAATCGGCCAGTCGTGGCGCACCTGGCCGACCCTCGGCGTGCTCGTGGCGTGGGCCGTGATCGGATTGGCACTGGCCCCGGTGCTGCTGCGCCGGATGGCGAGGCGGGAAGCGGGCTCGTCACTGGCCGAACGCCGGGAGAAGGCCATGCAGCGTGTGGGGTAGCAATGAGTGAGGTCGTCTACAACCGGATCGCGATGCTGCGCGCGGAGCGGTCGATCTCGCGCCGCCAGCTGGCGGAGGCCCTGGGGGTCCACTACCAGACGATCGGTTATCTGGAGCGCGGCGAGTACAGCCCGAGCTTGTACCTGGCGCTGCGGATCGCGGAGTTCTTCGAGGTCTCGGTGGAGGTCCTGTTCTCCACCAAGCCCTTCCCGCGATTGGGTAATTCGGAGCGCTCCGCCTGAGTCACAACTTCGGAACCGCGGTCCTCGGCAACGGTGATCATCCCGGATGAGCCGCCCCTCCGCCCGGGACGTCGAAAACGGACTTGTCGAGCGGAACCCCCGCGAAGGTCGCCGGGTCGGCAGCTCACCTAGGGCTTGCGCAGGTCGGCCTCGGCGAGCGCGCGGACGACGTCGTCGCGCCGCGCCTCGCGGGCCGTCCGGCTCAGCTCGACGTGGAGGAACGGCGCGGGGCCGGCGGCCCGGCCCTGGACGTTCGTCGTCCCCGCCAGTCCCCGGCACGGCTCGGCCCAGGCCCGGCAGACGCGGAACCCGGCGGTTTCGAGCCGGTCGGCCGCCCGCCGCGCCGCGTCGCCGGCTTCGGTGGCGCCGCCGGAGACGACGACGTCCGCCGAGACCAGGGTCGTGTCGGTGAAGCCGTGCAGCTGGACCTGCGGCAGGCCGCGGCGGGCGAGCAGCGTCGCCACGACGTGGAAGACGGTCCCGGTGTCGTGCGCGGGGTCCTCCCGGCGCCGGTGCGCTCCCCCGACGACGAGGACCGCCCCGGGCGTGCGCTCGTGGAGGGCCAGCCCGATCAGCTCGGTCCGCAGGTCGGAGGAGGCGTGCGGCACCTCGACCACGAGCGACGGCGGCGCCGAGCGGTCGATCGCGTAGAGCCCCCAGGCCCGTTCGGTGCCGGGTTCCTGGACGACGAGCGTGTCGTCCTCGACGGAAAACCCCAGGTCACCGAGGTGGTGCGGGTGTCCGTCGAGGAAGGCCGCGAACGCGTCCGCGGCCGTTTCGAGCTCGGCCGGGGTCGGGGCGCGGTACGGCTGGCGCGTCGACTGCGCGGCCGTGAAGGCGCGGAGGAAGGATTCCAAGCCGCCAGGTTACCGAGCACCGGGCAACGTCACCTTGACGCACCTCGGCCCGGCACCGGAGAGTGACTCCGATACCCACGCGCCGTCAGGTGGAGGAACCCGGTGAGAGTCCGGGGCGGTCCCGCCACTGTCACCGGAGAGCGATCTCCGGGAGCCAGGAACTCCGGCCGGCGCGCCCGTCTACCCGGGGCGCGGACCCCGAGGAGGAACCTCGTGATCCTGCTTCTGTCCACTTCGGACACAGACCTGCTCAGCGCGCGCTCCGCCGAAGGCGAGTACCGCCTCGGCAACCCCGCGCGGCTCGGCGCCGCGGAGCTGCCGGCCCTGCTCGACGGCGTCCGGATCGTGGTCGTCCGCATCCTCGGCACCCCGCGGACCTGGCAGGAAGGCCTGGACACGCTGCTGGCGTCGGGCGCGCACGTCGTCGTCCTGGGCGGGGAGCAGACGCCGGACGCCGAGCTGATGAAGCTCTCGACCGTGCCCGCGGGCATCGCCGCCGAGGCCCACGCCTACCTCGCGCAGGGCGGCCCGGCGAACCTCACCCAGCTGCACCGGTTCCTCTCCGACACGCTCCTGCTCACCGGCGACGGCTTCGAGCCGCCCGCGGAGCAGCCCACGTGGGGTGTCCTGGAGCGGCCCGCCGCGGAGCACGACGGCCCGCTGGTCGGGATCCTCTACTACCGCGCCCACCACCTGTCCGGGAACACGAACTTCGTGCACACGCTCGCCGCCCGGATCGAAGCCGCGGGTGGCCGCGCGTTGCCGATCTACACGGCGTCGCTGCGGACCCGCGAGCCGGAGATGATGGCCGCGCTGGGCCGGGTCGACGCGCTGCTGGTCACGGTGCTGGCGGCCGGCGGCACCCGGCCGTCCGAGGTGGGCGCCGGCGGGGACGACGAGGCCTGGGACGTCGCCGAGATGGCCGCCCTCGACGTCCCGATCCTGCAGGCGCTGTGCCTGACCAGCGACCGCGAGACGTGGTCGGCCAGCGACGACGGCCTGTCGCCGCTGGACGCCGGGAACCAGATGGCCGTCCCGGAGTTCGACGGCCGGCTGATCACGGTGCCGTTCTCGTTCAAGGAGCTGGACGAAGACGGTCTCCCCCGGTACGTCCCGGACCCCGAGCGCGCAAGCCGCGTCGCGAAGATCGCGCTGGCGCACGCGCGGCTGCGGCACACGCCGCCGTCGCAGCGGCGCATCGCGCTGATGCTGTCCGCGTACCCGACGAAGCACTCTCGTGTGGGCAACGCGGTCGGGCTGGACACGCCCGCGTCGGCGATCGAGCTGCTGCGGCGGATGCGCGCACAGGGCTACGACCTGGGCGCGGACGCGTTCCCGGGCGTCGACCCGACCGGCACCGACCAGCCCGACGGCGACGCGCTCATCCACGCGCTGATCGCGGCGGGCGGGCAGGACCCCGAGTGGCTGACCGAGGAGCAGCTGGCCGGGAACCCGATCCGCGTGCCCGCTGCGCGCTACCAGGAATGGTTCGACGCGCTGCCCGCGGAGCTGCGCGAAGGCGTCGAGGAGCACTGGGGCCCGGCGCCCGGCGAGCTGTACGTCGACAACGGCGACATCGTGCTGGCGTCGCTGCAGAGCGGCAACGTGATCATCATGATCCAGCCGCCGCGCGGGTTCGGCGAGAACCCCGTCGCGATCTACCACAACCCGGACCTCCCGCCGAGCCACCACTACCTGGCCGCGTACCGGTGGCTGGAGGAGGAGTACGGCGCGCACGCCGTGGTCCACCTGGGCAAGCACGGGTCGCTGGAGTGGCTGCCCGGCAAGACGGCCGGGCTCTCGGCGTCGTGCGCGCCCGACGCCGTGCTCGGGAACCTGCCGCTGGTGTACCCGTTCCTCATCAACGACCCGGGCGAGGGCGCGCAGGCGAAGCGGCGGGCGCACGCGACGATCGTCGACCACCTGATCCCGCCGATGGCGCGCGCGGAGTCGTACGGCGACATGGCGCGGCTCGAGCAGCTGCTGGACGAGCACGCGAACATCGCGGCGATGGACCCAGCGAAGCTGCCCGCGATCCGCGCGCAGATCTGGACGCTGATCCAGGCCGCGAAGCTGGACCACGACCTCGGCGTGGAGGAACGCCCGCACGACGCGGAGTTCGACGACTTCCTGCTGCACATCGACGGCTGGCTGTGCGAGGTCAAGGACGCGCAGATCCGCGACGGCCTCCACATCCTCGGCGAGGCGCCGACCGGCGAGGCGCGGGTCAACCTGGTGCTGGCGATGCTGCGCGCGTCGCAGATGTGGGGCGGCAAGCAGGGCGCGGTGCCGGGCCTGCGGTCCGCGCTGGGGCTCAAGGAAGACGCGCCGATGTCCGAAGTGGACGCGGTCGAGAAGACGGCGCGAGAGCTCGTCCAGACGATGGAGATGCGCGGCTGGGACGCCACGGCGGTCGCTTCGGTGGCGCCGGACGACGCCGTCGCGCAGGTCCTTTCGTTCGCGGCCACCGAAATCGTGCCGCGGCTGGCCGGGACGTCCGGCGAGCTGGACGCGGTGCTGCACGCGCTGGACGGCGGGTACATCCCGGCGGGACCGAGCGGGTCGCCGTTGCGCGGGCTGATCAACGTGCTGCCGACCGGACGGAACTTCTACACGGTCGACCCGAAGGCGATCCCCAGCCGGCTGGCCTGGGAAACCGGACAGGCGCTGGCGGACTCGCTGGTGAAGCGGTACCGCGAGGACACCGGCGACTGGCCGCGCTCGGTGGGGCTGTCGGTCTGGGGGACGTCGGCGATGCGGACGTCCGGCGACGACGCGGCGGAGGTCCTGGCGCTGCTGGGGGTCCAGCCGGTGTGGGACGAGGCGTCCCGGCGCGTCACGGGCATCGAAGCGATCCCGCCGGCCGAGCTCGGCCGCCCGCGGATCGACGTCACGATCCGGATCAGCGGGTTCTTCCGCGACGCGTTCCCGCACGTGATCACGATGCTCGACGACGCGGTGCGCCTGGTGGCTTCGTTGGACGAATCGTCGTCGGAGAACTTCGTCCGGGCACACGTTTCCGCCGACCTGGCTTCGCACGGGGACGCGCGCCGCGCGACGACGCGGATCTTCGGCTCGAAGCCGGGCGCGTACGGCGCGGGCCTCCTGCCGTTGATGGACAGCGGAAACTGGCGCGACGACAAGGACCTCGCCGAGGTGTACGCGGTCTGGGGCGGCTTCGCGTACGGCCGCGACCTGGACGGCCGCCCGGCGCGCGAGGACATGGAGAGCTCGTACAAGCGGATCGTGGTGGCGGCGAAGAACACCGACACGCGCGAACACGACATCGCCGACTCGGACGACTACTTCCAGTACCACGGCGGCATGATCGCGACGGTCCGCGCGCTGACGGGCGTGGCCCCGGCGTCCTATGTGGGCGACAGCACTTCGCCGGACGCGGTGCGCACCCGGACGCTGGGCGAGGAGACGGCGCGGGTGTTCCGCGCGCGGGTGGTGAACCCCCGTTGGCTGGCGGCAATGCGACGCCACGGCTACAAGGGCGCGTTCGAGCTGGCGGCGACGGTGGACTACTTGTTCGGCTTCGACGCCACGGCCGGCGTGGTCGGCGACTGGATGTACGAGAAGCTGACCGAGTCGTACGTGCTGGACGAGGTGAACCAGGAGTTCCTGCGCCAGGCCAACCCGTGGGCGCTGCGGGGCATCGTGGAACGCCTGAACGAGGCGGCGGATCGCGGGCTGTGGGAAGAGCCTGATCCGGAGCTGCTGGCTCGCATGCGTGAGGTGTACCTGTCGCTGGAGGGCGACCTCGAGGCGGAGTGACGCAGTTGGGCGGTCGCCCGCCGCCACGAGGCTGTGGCCGCCATCTCCGCACGGCCTCCGCCACCACGTCGGAGACGGCTGGGTCCGGGGTGGCCACGCGGACGCGCTCGAGCCGGGGTCGAGCTGACGGTAACCGACAGTGGCCCGGCGGCGTTCGGCTCGTTCGGCCGGCGGGCCAGGCCACGGAGAGCGCGGGGCGGGGTTTGTCGATCATCCGCTCGGTGGCGCACGCCCACGGCGGCGAGGTGACGGCCACGGCCTTGCCGGAGGGTGGGCTGGTCGTCACGGTGCCCTGCCTCCGGGCTGGGTGAGGCTGCGCTGGAGGGCGGCTCGAGCGCGGCCGCTGCGTCCCACCGCGCCATCGGGCCGGTCGGGCGATGCCCCTCGACCCCGTTGGGCGCGCGGCCGCCGCCTCCCGCCATGCCATCGGGCCGGATCGGGCGGTGACCCTGCCGCCGGGTTGAGCGCGCGCGAGTCCGGCACTTCCCTTATTCTGCCGCGCCCCTCGGCGCACACGACCGTCGTCAGCTCACCCGCGCGTTCGTGTTGTCCGGACAAATATCGGATATTACGGCGCTTTTCGCCCGCCGCTCCACGCCGCCCGACCTTCGAGTCTTGACTTCGTCAATGGTCTAGTCCAATAGTTTGTCCACCCTCGATCCCCACCGGGAGGACAAGTCATGCGCAGGAGCAGACTGGCCGCCGTCGGGCTCGCCGCCGCCACTTTCGCCGGCACCGCCGTGAGCCTCGTGCTCGGCGCGCCGTCGGCGACGGCCGCGTTGAGCAACAACTGGTACGCCGCGGCCCCGTACCTGATGCCCGTGAGCAACAACCCGCCCGATCCCATCACGGTGATGAACGCGACCGGGCTCAAAGCCTTCCAGCTGGCCTTCATCCTCGCGCCCAACGGCGGCGGCTGCAGCCCCACCTGGGACGGCACCAACGCGGTCTCGTCCGACACCACCGTCGCGAACGTGATCTCGCGGATCCGCGCCAACGGCGGCGACGTCTCGGTGTCCGTCGGCGGGTACGGCGGCACGAAGCTCGGCCAGACCTGCGGAAACGTGGCCGCCACCGCCGCCGCGTACCAGCAGGTCATCTCGAAGTACTCGCTCAAGGCGATCGACTTCGACCTCGAAGAGCCCGAGTACGAAAACACCGCGGCCATCGCCAACGAGCTCGGCGCGGCGAAGACGTTGCAGGCCAACAACCCCGGCCTCTTCGTGTCGGTGACCATGCCGGGCACCGCGGCCGGCACCGGCTGGTTCGGCACGCAGCTGCTCGACCAGGCGAAGTCGATCGGCTTCTCCCCCAACAACTTCTCGATCATGCCCTTCGACGGCGGCTTCAACGGCGGTTCGTCGCAGGTGTCCGCGCTCGAGGCCCTGCACGGCCTGCTGATGTCGCACCTGGGCTGGGACAGCACGACGGCGTACTCGCACGAAGGCTTCTCCGGCATGAACGGCAAGTCGGACGCTTCGGAGATGTTCTACACCGCGGACTTCCAGACGGTGTACGACTACGCGACCAGCCACGGCCTCGGCCGCTTCACGTTCTGGTCGGTCAACCGCGACCGCGCCTGCGTCGGCACGACCGACAACGGCGTCTGCAGCAACGTCCCGCAGAACGACTGGGACTTCACGAAGTTCAGCGTCCGCTTCGCCGGCGCGACCCCGCCGCAGACGACGCCGACCAACCCGACCACGACGCCGACCACCCCGGGCGGCGGCTCCTGCACCGCGGCGGAGTGGGATCGCACCAAGGTCTACGTGAAGGACGACGTGGTCAAGCACAACAGCCACAAGTTCACCGCGAAGTGGTGGACGCAGGGCGAAGAGCCCGGCACCACCGGCGAATGGGGTGTCTGGACCGACAACGGCGCCTGCTGAGCCGTCCGGCCCGTGCGGGTTCGCGCCCGCACGGGCTACTTCCAGTCGAGGTGGGTGTTCTCGCGCTGGACCTCTCGCGTCAGCGCGGGCACCTCGACGACGTGGCGCCCCGCCTGCCGCAGCAGCTCGGTGCCCTGGGCGTCGACGAACACGGGCGGCTCGCGCCAGGCGAACACGACCCGCGGGATCCCGGCGTCGAGGATCAGCTGCGTGCAGCTGCGCGGGTGAGAGCTCCGATGGCTGCACGGCTCCAGCGAGCTGTACATGGTCGCCCCGGCCAGCCGCGGATCGCCTTCGCACTTGGCCAGCGCGGCTTCCTCGGCGTGGTTGGCCGGATCACCTTCGCCGGAATGCCCGGTCGCGACGACCTCGCCGTCGGCGTCGGTGATCACGGCCCCGACCCGGAAGGTGTGGCTCGGCGGGCATTCGGCGGCCAGCGCGATCGCTTCCTTCAGCCGGCCGATGTCCCGGCCGGTCGGTTCGGCGGCCGCGCGGTACTCGAGGATCGCCATTCCGGTGAGCTCCCGCGCACTGCTGAGCACCAGCGGCCGCGGGTAGAGCCCGGGCCCGACGAACCGCGGCGCGTCCGGCTGCCCGACGAAGAACGGCGCGATCGCGAGCCGCAGCTCGTCGGCGAGGCCTTCGGCGAGGAACCGCGTGTGGATCCCGCCGCCGCCCTCGACCAGCAGGTTCTTGATGCCGCGCGCGCCGAGGTCGTCGAGGACGCGCCCGAAGTCCGGCGGGTTCCCGGCGTCGACGACGGTGGCGACGCTCTTCAGCGAGTCGGCCGCCCCGGGCGGCACGTAGACGATCTTCTCGGTGTCCCCGACGGTGAAGAACTGCGCGTCCGGGTCGAGGCCGCGGGTGGTCACGGTGACCTTGACGGGCTGTTCCGGCTTCCCCTGCGCCAGCCGCTGCTGCCGCAGCTCCGGCGACCGGACGAGCAGCCGCGGGTTGTCGGCGCGCACAGTCCCGGCGCCGACGAAGATGGCGTCGGCCTCGGCCCGCAACCGGTCCACGACGGCGAAGTCGTCCTTTGTGGACAGTACGAGCCGCTCGGGTGAGGTGTCGTCGAGGAAGCCGTCGAGCGACTGCGCGGCGGACAGCAGGACGTGCGGCCGGGTGATCACCCGGCCCAGTATGCCGTTCCGTAACGCGCCCGGCGATCGCGGCGTCTATCCGGCATGGGCACGCGCGGCTGGTACCACGAACGGACCCTCACCACGGTCGACACCGTCGGCCGTGAGGTACGGGTGTCGACCGGGCTCACCCGCGACCCGGAAGGCCGCCTGGTCGCGGCGATCGCGATCGGCGACGGCCCGACCGCGATCTTCCGCCACGCCGCCGACACCCTCGACCGGACCGAACTGCTGGACAACACCGAGCAGACGGTGCGGGACCTGCGGCGGCTCGCGAGCGTGCCGCCGCGGATCTGACCGGGCTCAGGCCGGCAGGACGGCGTACTGGCGGACGTAGAGGTCCGTGTAGGTCACCGGCCCGCGCGGACCGGGGACCTTGTCCAGGTTGATGCCGGTTTCCGGCACGGCGAGCAGCTTGAAGCCGTCGAGGAGCCGGGTCGGCGCGTTCCAGAAGACGCCGGTGCCGGTGTAGCCGTCGAAGAAGGCGTCGGCGGCCGACTCGTCCTCGGTGGAGATGCCCGCGGCCAGGCCCGACGTCCGCTCGTTGGCGATCTCGACGGCGTCGGCCAGCGCCCCGACCTTCGCGACGGTGACGGTCGCCTCCCGGTCCGAGTCCAGCGCCCACTCGTAGCCGATGGCGTGCTCGTGCGGCGCCAGCGAAGGCGTCACACCCCGCTCGGCCAGCGCTTCGGCGATCCCGGGCCAGACCTCGTCGTGGATGCCCTCGTGGATGAGCAGCAGGTTCAGCCGGTTGCAGACGCCCAGCCGGTCGAGGCTGGCGTAGACCAGGTCACGCGCCTTGGTGACGTCCGCCCCGCGGTCGACGTACAGCACGCCGCCGCCGTCGGCGTGGGCGAGCGTGCGCACGCCGTGGACGGCCGCCTCGGTCGCGAGAGCCCGCGTGCTGTCCCCGCTGCCGCGCAGGATCACCAGCGGCACCAGGTCCGGCAGCCGCACCAGCGCGGACGCGGCCTCGCGCTCGACGCGCGGCACCAGCTGGACGCAGTCGGCGTTGATGCCGGCCTCAGTCAGCGCCGGCGCGATGACGACCTCCCGCAGCCGCTGGGCCGAGCCGAGCGCGGCCGAGCCGGTGCGCAGCACCCCGCCGTTGCGCGACTTGACCAGCTGCGACGCCACGTCGACGGTCACGTTCGGCCGCGCCTCGTAGTTCGCGCCGATCACGCCGACCGGCCGTCGTCGCTCGACCAGCTTCAGGCCGCCGTCCAGCGTGGACACCTCGACCGACCGCTCCTGGTGCGGGGCGCCGGCGAGCAGGCGCAGCTGCTCGGCCATGCCGGTGAGCCGCTCCGGGGTGATGGTGAGCCGGTCGAGCAGACCGGCGCTCATGCCCTCGGCCTTCGCCCGCTCGACGTCGGCCTGGTTCGCCTCCAGGATCTCTTCCCGGTGCGTGACCAGCCGCTCGGCCATCCCGCTCAGCGCGGCGTCGATGGTCTCGGCGCTCGCGGCGGCGAGCGACGGCGCGGCCAGCTTCGCCGCCCGTGCGCACTCCTCGACGGCCTTGGCGACCTCGTCCATCGTTCGTCTCCCTCCGCGCGGACCAGCGAGAGACCAGTTTGCCGCATGGGCGTGACCAGGGGCTCCGCCGCCCCCTCAGGCGGACGCGTCGCCGAGCGCGGTCAGTTCGCCGTCCGACAGGCGCAGGTCCGCCATCGCGACCAGCGCCGGCACCTGCTCGACCGAGCGCGCGGAGGCGATCGGCGCGACCACGGTCGGCTGCTGCGCGAGCCAGGCCAGCGCGACCGTCGCCGGCTGCGCACCCCGCGCCGCGGCAACCGCCTCCAGCGCGGCGAGCACCTTGACCCCGCGCTCGCTGTCCGCGTAGCCCCCGGCCAAGCCGGGCAGGTCCCGCACGCTGTCGACGGCCTGCCCCGGACGGTACTTCCCGGTCAGGAATCCCGACGCGAGCGCGAAGTAGGGAACACACGCCAGCCCCGCCCGCTGGACGACGTCCCGGCGCGCGCCCTCGTAGGTGTCCCGCGAGACGAGGTTGTACTGCGGCTGGAGCACGCTGTAGCCGGTCAGCCCTTCCCGGGCGGCGAACTCCAGCGAGGCGGAGAGCCGCTCTGGGCTGACGTTCGACGCGCCGAGCGCCCGCACCTTGCCCGCCCGCACCAGCTCGTCGAGCGCGGTCACGACGTCCTCCACCGGGACGGACTCGTCGTCGAAGTGCGCGTAGTACAGGTCGATGTGGTTGATCCCCAGCCGTCGCAGGGACTCCTCGGCGGCAGCCTTGACGGTGGCCGGCGCCAGGCCCTTGTACTGCGGGTGGTCACCGACCTTCGTCGCGACGACGACGTCGTCCCGGTTCCCGCGCGCGGCGAGCCACCGGCCGATGATGACCTCGGACTGCCCGGGCTCGTTGCCGGGAAAGTGGTACATGTACGAGTCCGCGGTGTCGACGAAGTTGCCACCGGCCGCCCGGTAGGCGTCGAGCACGGCGAACGACTGTGCTTCGTCAGCCGTCCAGCCGAAGACGTTCCCGCCCAGGCACAACGGCGAAACGGCGAGTTCGGTCCGGCCCAGGGTGCGGAGATCATTCATGGCACCCATTCAACCCGCGGTCGGTGAATTCCCGCCACCAGCGCTCAGGCGGCGGCGGGCTCCAGCAGCCACAGCCCGCCCGCGATCAGGCAGCTGACGGTCGCCACGGCGAACACCAGAACCCACAGCACCGGCGGCACCGCGGTCAGCCGGCCCAGCTGGTCGGCGTCGGAGTCGCGGGCCTGCCCGCGCCGCCGCTTGACCTGCAGCTCGGCCACCGGCCGCACCCCGCCGAACAGCAGGAACCACGTCACGAGGTAGCTGAACGGAGCCTGCACCTCGACCGGCGCGACAAACGCGACCAGCGCGAGCACCAGGGCACTGGCGACGACGGTGAACACCCCGTAGGCGTTGCGCACCATCACCAGCACGCCGAGCAGCAGCAGCGCGATCAGGACGAGGACGGTCCCGACCAGGTCGTTCCCCAGCAGGCTGGCGAACAGCAGCCCCAGCACCGACGGCGCGAGGTACCCGGCCATCGCGGTGAACGCCATGCCCGGCCCTTCGGGCTTCCCGCGCGACACGGTGACGCCCGAGGTGTCCGAGTGCAGCTTGATGCCCTGCAGCCGCCGCCCGACGACCACCGCGGCGAGGGCGTGCCCGGCCTCGTGCACGATGGTGACGACGTTGCGCACCAGCCGCCAGGGCGACCCACCGGCCAGCACGACCAGCAACGCCACCCCACCGGCGACCAGGGTGATCACGGCGGGAGTCCGGGCCTGCTCGAGCAGGTCACCGGCCGACGAAGGGGCGGCGGCGACCGCGCGAAAAGCTGACAGGGCGTGACCGGCCGGGCCACCGAGCGCGAGTTGAACGGGCGAGCTCACCCGAACACCTCACCACAGGCGATATCTGGCTACGGTGAGTCCCCGCTGCTGATCGCTTTGCGGCTTCCGGTATCGGACGACCCGCCGCCTGGATCAAGGCTGTCGGATGGTGTCGAGTGATGCCGGACCAGGTCGGGCCAGGAATCTCCGGCCGGAGTCAAGCCAGGGCGCGGTCGACGAAGGCGAAGCCCAGGTCGAGCCGTCCGTCGCCGGGGTCCGCCACGCCGGCGTCGCGGTACCACGACGCCGGGGCCTCGGGGTGCGGGCCGACCACCGCGACCCGGCCGCGGCCGTACCCCGCGACCGCCGCCGCGATCGTTCCGTTCGTGTAGCGCGCCAGCACCGTTGCCGGTGCGTTCAGGACGAACTGCGGGCCGTCCTGGAAGTACATCCCGTGGCGGCTGCCTTCCCAGTCCACCTCGACGATCGTGTCCTTCGCGGACCGGACCTCCGCCCCGCGCGACGTGGTGTACTGCTGCGTGTCGCCGGGGAGCAGGCCGAAGCCCGGGGTCGCGCCCGCCAGGTAGCCGCCCAGGCAGAAGCCCAGATAGCGGCCGCCGCCGCGGACGTACGCCGTGATGACGTCGCGGTGGCGGCGCATCACCCGCCACGCGTCCGACAGGCCTCCGCCGCCCGGCTGCGCGTACAGCACCGCGGCGGACAATGCCTCGGTCGTCAAGGGAACCTTTTCGCCGGGGCCGCAGTACTCGACCCGGAAACCACGCGGGTGCGCGCGAAGCAGGGCAGCCACCGCGTCCGAACACGGGCCGGTCGCGCCGTCGCCGCGGTAGACGAGGGCGAGCGGGCCCGGTTCGGGCCCACCGCACGCGGCGAGCAGGCCCACCGCCGCGACGCCCGCCAGGAGACCCCGGCGGGACAACCCGGTCACGCCCGCTCCAGGAACGGTTCTCGCGCCCGTTTCGCCAGCGCCGTGACGAGCGACTCCAGCGGTCCCTTCCCGGCTGTCGCCCGCCAGGCCAGGCCGACGACCAGCACCGCGGCAACTTGAAGCGCGTAACCGACGCCGGGGCCGTACACGTCGTAATCGGAGTTCAGGAACATGATGTGCGCGGTGTAGAAGGTCAACGTCATGCTGCCCGCCGCGGCCAGGGGAGCGAGCACGGCGGGACGCACGACCCGGCCGAGCAGGAGCATCAGCCCCAGCAGGGCGATCGCGGAGCCGGTCGTGCCGACCAGGTCCGGCGCGGTCCCGGTGTGCGGGGCCGCGATGGCCAGCCACCACGGCGTCGACGTCGGCGTTGTGCCGTCGCCGCCGAGGTTGAGCAGCTCCGTCGTCTCCGGCACGGTCAGCACGCTGAACGGCTGCGCGGACCAGATCTCGGTCAGGCCGCCGAAGCGGTGCAGCAGCACCCACGACGCCGCCACCGCGCCGACGGCCAGCGCCACCCCGGTGCCCAGCAGCGCGACCGCGGTCTTCAGGCGGCGCAACGAAAGCCGGCCGACGACGATGCCGGCGCAGAGGTACACCGTCCACGACAAAGCCGGGTACTCGCCGGTCAGCGTCAGCTCGGTCAGCAGCCGCACGGGATGCGTCACGGCGTAGGCGAACCCGTTGTTCAGCAACGTCGGTTCGGGCAGGTGCGGCTGCAGCAGGTGCGTCAGCGGCGGGACGCCGGCCGCGACCGCGACGCCCACGGCCGCGACCGCCCACGTCGGCAGCAGGACCAGCGGGATCGCGAACAGGAACAGGATCGCGTAGTACGGCAGGATCACGACGGCCAGTTCGGCGTCGGTGTAGCCCAGCGCCAGCCCGATCAGGCCGATGGCGAGCGCGCGGACGGCCAGCATCGCGGCGGTGGCGCGGAAACCGGCGCCGCGCACCCGGCGCCGTCCGGTCATGAAGGCGACCCCGACCCCGGCCAGGACGGCGAACGTCGCCGCCGCGCGGCCGCCGAAGATCGCGAACGACAGGGACGGGTGGCCCGGCGTGCTCTCCTCCGGCAGCGAGTGCACGGCCATCATGCCGAGCAGCGCGATCCCCCGCGTGGCGTCGACGGCGGTCAGGCGGACCCGGGGCTCGCGGTCGCGCGGGGTTTCGGTCGTGCCCGGGCGTGTTTCGCGCGCGGTGTCCGTCATGCGGCCATCACCGTGTTCACGAGGTCGCGGCCGAGGTCGTGCCCGAAGCGGAGCCACGGCGCGCGCAGGCCGCCGTCGGTGTACCAGTCGCGGGTGGCTTCCGGGTGCGGGCCGACGACGCCCACCCGGCCCGCGCCGAAGGGGGCGACCAACGCGGCGGCCGTCCCGTTCGGGTAGGTGGCGAGCACGTCCGCGGCCGCCGGGTCGTCGAGCACGAACACCGGGCCGTCCTGGAAGTACAGCTTGCGGCGGCGGCCGCGCCAGCGGACCTTGACGATGGCGTCCTCGTCGTGGTCGATGGTCGCGTTGCCGGTGTCGATGTAGCGGTCGGTGTCGCCGGGCAGCAACCCGAACCCCGGCGTCGCGCCGGCCAGGTAACCGCCGAGGCAGAAACCGAGGTAGCGGCCGCCGCCGTCGACGAAGCCGCGGATGTCGTCACGGTGGCCGCGCAGCTTCCGGTACGCGCGTCCGAGCGTCCCGCCGCCCGGCTGCGCGTACAGCGCCGCCTCCGACAGCGCCGCCGAGCCGAGCGGGATCTCTTCGCGCGGACCGGTGAACCGGACGTCGAAACCGTGCCGGGTCGACTGCAGCAGCCCGGCGACGGCCTCGGGGCAGCCGGGGGTGGTCGCCGGACCGCGGTAGACGAGCGCGAGCTTCACGCGGCCCGCCCGGGGTTGTCGAGGGTCAGCGCGGTGCAGCGAACCCCGCCGCCGCCCTTGCGCAGCTGCGTCGTTTCGAGTTCGACGACGTCCAGGCCGAGCTCCCGCAGCTCCGCCGCCAGCACCGGGACGCCCGCGGTCATCGTCACGGTGGCGCCGTCGCTCACCAGGTTGAGCGCGAACGCCTCGGCTTCGGCTTCGGAAACTTCGATCAGCGTGCCGCCGAGGTCGCGCAGCCGGCCGCGGCTGGATTCGTCGAGCGCGGCCGGGCAGTACGCGAGGACATCGGACGCCACCACGGCGACCGCGAGGTCCAGGTCGTACCAGCGCGGCCCGGTCGTCCGCAGCGGCACGATCTCGTACCCGAGCACCTCGGCGACGACGTCGTGGGCGCGCCGGTCGGTCCGCTGCCCGTACCCGGCCAGGAGGAGGTCGCCGTGGGCGAGCGCGTCGCCCTGGCCGCTGAACGCGTACGGCGACTCGGTGACCTCGAACCCGTTGGCGGTGAACCAGTCCCGGTGGTACGGCGTCTCGGCGCGCCGCTCGGGCGGCAGGTTCGCGAGCACGGCCCGGCCGGCGCGCACCACGGCCGCGTTGGCCGTGTAGACCATGTCCGGGCACTCCGGCGCCGGGGCGAGGAACTCGACCTTGCGCCCCGCCGCGAGGTGCGCGGCCACGAGCGCGTCGTGCTCGGCGATAGCGGCCGCCGGGTCCGGCTGCACCGCGGTGTCCATGTACGGGTTGATCTCGTAGTCGACCCGGAAGTGGTGGGCGCCGGACGTCAGCAGGGCGGTGTTCACGCCGGAAGTCCTTTCACGAGCAGGGTTTGCGCGGGGATGCCGCGCCAGGAGGTGTGCGAGGCGAGGTGTTCGCCCTTCATCAGCAGCGACAGCGAGCCGAGGGAGACGCCGTCGCCGACCACGGCGTCGTAGAGCACGATCGCGCGGGTGCCGACGGTCGCGCCGGCCCCGACCGTGACCACCGACATCTTCATGACGCGGTCCTCGAACAGGTGAGTCTGCAGCGAGACCTCGGTGCCGACCGTGGCGTCGTCGCCGACGTGCACCAGATCGAACTCGGTCAGGTACGTCGTGCCGATCCACGTGCGCCGCCCGATCCGGGCGCCGAACCAGCGCAGCAGCGGCGGCAGCAACGGTGTCCCCACGAGCATGCCGAGCCCGGCCGGGACCGCCGCCGACTCGTAGAGCCCGGTGACGAACTCGCTGCGGCGCACGAACGGGCTCCACAGCGGCTCGACACGCGGGGTGTACTCGCCGACGACGTTGCGCTTGGTCGCCGCGCAGAACCCGATCACCCCGAGCCCGGACGCGATCGCGACCAGCGGCGAGACCAGCGCCGGCACCGGCAGGTCGCGGCCGGCCGCGAGCCCGGACAGCGCCAGCAGGAAGAGGTAGAAGCTCAGGCCCAGCAGGGACGCCGGGAGCGTCGCGCGGGCGAACTCGACGGCCAAGCGCTGGCGGACCAGCCGCCGTGGCGGACGGAACGTCTGCTCCTCGGGGAAGTCGCCGCTGTCCTGGCGCCGCGGCAGGTGCATCGCGGGCGAGCCGAGCCACGAGGAGTCCCCGGGCACCCGCGTCCCGGGCGGGACCGTGCCGACGCCGACCAGGGACCCTTCGCCCAGCGCCGTCCCGGCCGGCACGACCGAGGCGTTGCCGACGAACGCGCGCCGCCCGACGTCGGTGGTGAGGAAGGCGACCCGGCCGCGGGCGAACGTCGCCGCGCCGACCGTGGCCATGTCGGCGACGAAGCTTTCCGGGCCGAGGGTGAGCAGGTCCGGGTCGAGGTGCCCGGCCGTGGACACCTCGGCGCCGCGCCCGACGCGGGCGCCGAGCAGCCGCAGCCACGGGACCGTGTACAGCGTCGCGTAGAGCGAGTTCGTGAAGGTCAGGCTGAACTCGAGGAGCTTGTCGGCGACCCACTTGCGGACGCCGAGCCCGGAGCGCACCGGGTGGATCCCGACCGGCGTGTCCGGCAGGACGAGCTTCCGGCCGAGCGCGACGACCAGGCAGACGGTGACCACGAAGATCGGCCCGGCGAGCACGGTCGCGACCACGCCGGCCAGCACGCCCCAGCCCAGCAGTGCCCACCACACGAACGCGACGCTGGGCAGGATCAGGCAGATCGCGCCGACCTCCAGGGCGCCGAGGCCCAGCAGGGTCAGCAGCACGTGGTGCAACCGCCACCCGCGGCCGGGTCCGGCCGGCGCCAGCAGGTCTTCGACGACCGGGGACAGCGCGTCCACCCGGGCCGACGGCGACCCGGCCCGCCGCTCGCCCGCGGGCACGGACTCCCCGCGCCCGAGCAGCGACTGCTCGGCGAGCGCGGCGCCCGGCCCGACCGAGGTGCCCGGCTCCAGCACGGAGTTCGCGCCGACGAACGCCCCCTCGCCGACGGTGATCTCCCCGACGGTCACCCAGCCGTCCTCGACCCGCCACGGCCGCAGCACCGCGCCGTAGCCGATCGCGGCGTCGTCCTCGACGCGCACCAGCGCGGGCAGGGAGATCGAGCTGGTGGCGATCACCGCGCGTTTGCCGACCCGCGCGCCGAGCAGGCGCAGGTACAGCGGCATCAGCCCGGACCCGCTGACCACCGGCAGCGGGCCGACGCTCAGCAGCAGGTCGAGCGTCCAGAGCCGCAGGTAGGTCGGGCCCCACAGGCGGTAGCGGCCCGGCCGGATGCCCGCCGAAAGCGGCCACACCAGCAGCAGCGGCACCAGCCAGCGGACGCCGAGGTAGCTGACCAGGATCGCGACCAGCAGCTGCGCGAGGACGGAAACCGAGACGTCACCATCGTTCCACGTGTAGACGTAGGCGACCGGCAGCGTGATCACCAGCAGCAGCAGGTAGACGACCACGGCCTGCGCGCCGCCGGCGACCGCGATCCGGCGCGTCCGATGGCGGATCGGCGCGTGACGCGGCTCGGCTTCGGTGGCCGCCGCGGGCTCGTGCGCGTCCAGGTGCGCGGCCAGGGAACGGACGTCGGGGTGGGCGTAGAGGTCACGCACGGCGATCCCGGCGGCGAGGTCGTGCTCGCGCAGCCGGGACACGACGGTCGCGGCCAGCAGCGAATGGCCGCCCAGGTCGGCGAAGAAGTCCGCGGTCACCGAGAAGTCCTCGGGCGCCATGCCGAACGCTTCCGCCCACACTCGCGCGACGGTCTCTTCGGTTTCGGTGGCCGGGGCGACGAGCGGGCCATCCAGGGTTCTTTTCCGGCCTTCGGGCACCGGCAGCTCCCGGCGGTCCACCTTGCCGCTGGGCATCATCGGCAGCACCGGGAGCGTGACGAAGAACCCCGGCACCATGTACGCGGGCACCTGGTCACGCAGCTTTTCCCGCAGGCGCGGGAAAAGCGCGGTCTCGTCCGCTGTGGACACCACGTAGCCGACGAGCTCGGGGCTGCCCGGGGTCACCTCGACCATCGCCGCGGCGGCCGCCGAGACGTCCGCGTCGGCGAGCAGGACGCTCTCGATCTCGCCGAGGTCGACGCGGTGCCCGCGGATCTTCACCTCGGCGTCGGCGCGGCCCAGGTACTCGATTTCCCCGCCGTCGACGAGCCGGCCGAGGTCGCCGGTGCGGTACACCCGCTCGCCGTCGTGGCTGACGAACTTGTCCGCGGTCAGCTCCGGCCGCCCGACGTAGCCCTTGGCGACGCCCGGGCCGCCGATGCAGATCTCGCCGACCTCGCCGGCGGGCACCGGCACGCGGTCGTCGTCGAGCAGCACCACCGAATACGTCGGCACGGGCACGCCGATCGTGACCGGCCGGCCCGGGAGTAGTTCGCACCAGGTCGCGGTGACGGTGGCCTCGGTCGGGCCGTAGGTGTTGAGGATCCGGCGGCCGGGGCGCGCCCAGCGGTCGACCAGCTGGCGCGGGCACGCTTCACCGCCGACGAGGAGGTTGCGCAGCAGGGGGAGGTCGTGCGGGATCGTCGCCAGCAGCGTCGGGACGCAGTAGAGGACACTGATCCGCGCTTCCTCGAGGAACTCGGCCAGCTCGGCGCCCAGCCGGCGGGAGTCGGTCGGGCCCGCGACGAGCGTCGCGCCGACCGCCCACGTCGGCCAGATCTCCTCGATCGAGAAGTCGAAGGAGATCGTCATCCCTTGGTAGACGCGATCGTCCGGACGCACGTCGTACAGCTCGGGGACGACGTCGAGGAAGTTGCGGATGCTGTGGTGCGCGACCTCGACGCCTTTGGGGCGGCCGCTGGACCCGGAGGTGTAGATGACGTACGCGCTCGGGCCGGCGTCGAGCAGGTCGTCCTCGGTGAGGTCCGGCCGGTCGTCGCGGCCGGCGAGGTCACCGGGGTCGAGCGTGGGGCAGGGGGCGGCGGCGACGCGGTCCGGCGTCGTCAGCAGCAGGTCGACGCCCGCGTCTTCGGTGATGTAGGCGACCCGGTCGGCGGGGGACGCGGGGTCGATCGGCACGAACACCCCGCCTGCCTTCCCGACGGCGAGCAGGCAGGTGTAGGTGTGCAGGCTGCGTTCGACGAGAATCGCGACCCGGGCCCCGCGCCGCACCCCGGCGGCGCGCAACCGGTGGGCGAGCCGGTTGGCCCGCCGGTCCAATTCTTCGTAGCTGAAGGAATCGCCGCCGACCTCGAGCGCGACGGCGTCCGGAACACGGTCGGCGGTTCGTTCGAAGACGTGGTGCAACCGCCGGACCGGCTCGGCGTCCGACGGCCGGGCCGCCGTGGCGACGACGGAATCGGACGAAAAGTCCGTGAACCCCACGCAGCTCCCTTTCCACTCGAACGGCTGCCTTCAGGACTCCATACGGTGTAGCCCGGTTCACCCGTTGGTATGTATCTCCATCCTCGACAGAGTTGGTCGTAGTTGGCAAGTAACAAACGGTGATCTTCCCCACGCGGGTGATCAAGTCATTCGTGAATGAGCATTCCGGTGTCCGGAAAAATGCCGACAAGCGCGGAATCAGGGGAAGCGCGGGTGAAATTCATGTGAATCCGACGCTCGGGGCCACCGGAAAGATTGCGGAAGTCTTACGTTCACTTGCGACCGGCGGAAAGGTGTCGAGGAAAGGCGCCTCGCGGTCCGGAGTTCGCCCCGAGCGGTCGGCCCATGTGGTCGGGCGGCGGCCGGATGCGGGCGAACAGGGTGGTGGTCCTGGTCCCGCGGAGTTCGGCGAGCCACTCCAGGGCAGCCGGGGTCCAGGCGCGCCTCCTGCGGGCGTCGTCGGTGCCGCGCTCGGCGAGCTTGCCCTCGGCTCAGCGGCGGAACGGGGCCGGTCCCGCGCGCGGAC
Source organism: Amycolatopsis sp. NPDC104819 (assembly GCF_055583145.1). Classification (NCBI taxonomy): domain Bacteria; kingdom Bacillati; phylum Actinomycetota; class Actinomycetes; order Pseudonocardiales; family Pseudonocardiaceae; genus Amycolatopsis; species Amycolatopsis sp. NPDC104819. The sequence goes on from NZ_JBVJON010000014.1 coordinate 200,726, forward strand.
GCGGCGGAGGCCGACCCGGACCCGTTGGACTCCGCGGCTTCGAAGGTGCCGGAGCAGCGCTGCCCGACGTGGGCGGGCAGCGTTTCGGGGCCACTTCCAGTTCCAGGTACAGCTCGACCAGGCGGGCGACCTAGCACCGCCGAGTGCCGAGCTCGCAGGTGGCGAGGGGTGCAGCGAGAGGTCGCCGTGCAGCCGGTGGTTGAGGTCGCGGCGCGTCAGGCCGCGCTCCTCGCGGAGCCGGCGGAACTCCCTGCCGGTATGTGCCAGCATCCTGCTGCACCACGCTTTCCGCCGGCGTGCCCGCCGGGGCGGGCACGCCGGACACAGTGGCCTCGCCCCGTTCCGGTTCCCCGCCGAGCGACGAGCGGCAGGCGCTCCAACCGAGCCCGTCGATTGCGACGGGCCGGTGTGCAGACTCCGACGGGAGCGGGATAGGAGAACGAGGAGGTGGCTCGCGGGTACCCGAAAGCTCCGCCTCCCTCGACCAGGTGACCGGGCTACCCGGTCGCGCCCAGCTCGAAGCCGAGCTCACGCGGCTGCTGGCGGCTGAAACCGGTGCCCAGGGTCACCGTCCTGCCAGCGGTCTCGACAGGCGAGGTGTGCAACCGCCGCGGAAGCCGAGACTGGGTGGGCCGGAACTCCCCGATGGCGTGACCCGGAGTTCGTATGCGAAGCCCGACGCCAACCCGCATTGGCTCCGCCCGCTCGGCCGCGGACGCCGGCGCGGCCGTTGCAGGCTCGGCGGCGATGCGACTTCGTGGACGGACGCGAGATCACCCAGGCAGTGCGGCTGGTCGCCGAGCGCGGACTGCCGCCGGCGGCCGGTCGGTTGCAGCTCGCCGTGTGCAGACCACGGCCATCTTCGACACGACGAAGGCCGTGTTCGAGCTGGCCGTCGCCGACGGCGTGCCCCCGGCGACGGCGGCCGACCGGCTCGCCGAGCGCCGGAGGTCGGAGGTCGGAGGTCGGGCGGCTGCGGTCCAGCATGGCCAGGCGGGGTGCAACCGCACCCTTGTCAGGCGAGAGTCCACACGGCCGCCGCGGGCGTGGCGTCGCGAGGTGATCAAGCTCGCGCAAACCCCGACATGCCGCCTCCACGTCAGGTCATCGCGACTCCCTCATCCGCGCTTCGCCCTCGACGCGGAACAAGAACGACACCCAGCTTCGGAATGGCGCCCAGGCCTCCGCGATCTCCGTCAGCTCTGCGACCTCCGCCTCCGGCAGGTGGTACGCCTCCCGCATGATCTCGTGCAGACGGCTCTCCCCGCGCGGAAAGACGTCCGGGTGGCCCGCTCCGCGGATCAGGATCAGCTCCGCGCTGAAACGGCCGATCCCCGGGAGCAGCTGCAGCTCCTTCAGCGCCTCCTCGGGCGGCATCGCCCGCAACGCGGATGCGTCGAGCGCACCCGCGACGGCCGCCGAAGCGATTCCGCGCAGGCGTTGGACCTTCCGGCCGGACAGGCCCGGCAGATACTCCAGCTCCGCCAACACCGCCGGTGCCGGGAACGACGTCAGGGGCACTCCGCCGACGTCGACTTCCGTGCCGTGGCGTTCCGTCAAGCGGCGGCGCAGCCGGACCGCCTGGGTCATCCAGACCCGGTGGCTCAGCACGGCCCAGCACGCCGCCTCGTACGCGGACGCGAACAGGACCGGACGCAGCCCCGGCTGCAGATCCCGCAGCAAGGACACCACCGGGTCGCGGTGGCCGACCTCCGGGAACGCCGTGCCGTCGACGTCCAGAGAGCAGATCCTCTTCACCTGCGCCACCACGGCGTCGGTCTGCGAGGGCGGCGCATGGACCTCCACCGTCACCTCGCCGGGCGATCTCTGCCGCAGCACCGCTCCGACCGGTGTCCACTCGCCGTCGAGTGGGAAGGCCACCCGGAGGGCGCCCGGCTGGGCTTCCGGCTGGCCGGCCGGGGCGAACCCGGTCAGGAACCGGGCCGCCGCGGCCAGGTCGAACTCACCGCGCACCGCGATTGTGTTGTCCACCATGGGAACCGTCATCTCTCCTCCTCGGATCGGGAACCTCGCCGACGACGTTAGGAACCGGCACCGACAATTTCCGGCCTCGAACGTCTGAGCCCGGCTTTCTTCACTCGATCGAGCGAACGGCGCGCACCCCGCACCGGTTTGGCATACTGCCGGTATCCGAACTCCGGGAGGGCCTGTGACCACCGCACTCGAACGCCTCGAGAAGCTGCTGGAAGAACCAGCCGAGCGCGGCGAAGGCTTCCTCGACCTGCTCGGCGCCGCGAACCAGGCCGGTCCGCCGACCGGGCTCACGCAACGCCTGATGCGCACGACGCTGCTCCCCCAGGTCTACGAGCGGTACTGGCGCCCCGCCCTCGGCCGCGCGCTCAAGGGGCCGCTCGGCCCGAGCATGGCGGGCGAGGTCCGGCTCGCCACCGAGCTCCTCCGCCTCGAACCCGGCCGGACCGTGCTCGACGTCGCGTGCGGCACCGGCCGGTTCACCCGCGCGTTCGGCGCGGCCGTGGGCCCGGACGGGCTCGCGATCGGCCTCGACGGCGCGCGCACGATGCTCACCAAAGCCGTCGCCGAGAGCAGCGCCGACGTCGCCTATCTGCGCGCGGACGCCGTGCGCCTCCCGCTGCGGGAGTCCACTGTGGACGGCGTCTGCTGCTTCGCCGCGCTCCACATGTTCGCCGAGCCGGAAACCGCGTTGGACTCCTTCGCGCGTGTGCTCAAGCCGGGCGGGCGGGTCGTGTTGCTCACGAGCGCCCGTCGAGGCTGGCAACCCGCGCGAGTCGCGGAGTCCGTCGGCGGGATCCTGAGCGGGCAGCGGATGTTCGACCGCGGCGAAGTGGCGGCGAGCCTGCGCGCCCGCGGGTTCACCGACATCACCGAGCGGTACGCGGGTGTCACGCAGATCGTGGCGGGCCGGCTGACCTGAGCGCCGCGGATTGTCGGGCCCGCCGGTTAGCATCGCCCCATGACCCACCACGAGCCCGTCCCGCCCGACGACAGCTACCTGCGTTCCCTGGTCGAGGCCACCGCCGACGCCGTCGCGGCCGCCGAACCGCTGTCCTCGCCCTACCCCGGCGCGGACGAGGCGACGCGGGCCGAGGTGACCGCCGCGGTCGAGCGGAGTTCACCCGATCTGGTGGCGTTGAGCCAAGATCTGCACGCCAATCCGGAGGAAGGGTTCGCCGAGCACCGCTCGGTGCAAGCGCTTGCCGACCTCCTGAAGCGCCACGGCCACGAAGCCACCGTCGGCGTCGGCGGCCTGGACACCGCCCTGCGGGTCGGCACGCCCGAGCGAGACGGCCCGCACATCGCCGTCCTCGCCGAGTACGACGCGCTGCCCGGCCTCGGCCACGCGTGCGGCCACAACATCATCTGCACCACCGCCGCGGGCGGCTTCCTCGGCGCCGCCACCGTCGCCGAGCGGCTCGGCGGCCGTGTGAGCCTGATCGGCACGCCGGCCGAAGAAGGCGGTGGCGGCAAGGAGATCCTGGCCCGCGCCGGAGTGTTCGACGACGTCGACGCCGTGATCATGCTGCACCCGTTCAGCCACGACATCGCGCTGCACCCGTTCCTCGGCCGCCGTCAGCTGGAGATGGTCTTCCACGGCGTCGGCGCGCACGCGAGCGCGCAGCCGTTCATGGGCCGCAACGCGCTCGACGCCGCCGTCGCCGCGTACCAGGGCGTCTCGGCGCTGCGCCAGCAGCTCCCGCAGAGCGACCGCGTCCACGGGATCTTCACCGACGGCGGCGCCCGGCCGAACGTCGTCCCGGCCCGGGCCGCGCTGCTGTTCTACCTCCGCTCCCAGACCCCGGACACCCTGCGCGACCTCGCCGCGCGCATGACGTCGATCGCGGAGGGCGCGGCGGCGATGACCGGCTGCGGGGTCGAGCTGATCTGGGACGCCCAAGCCGCCTACCTGCCGATCCGGTTCAACACCGCGCTCGCCGGGCGCTGGTCGGTCAACGAGGCGGGCACCGGCCGCAAACCGCTGCCGCCGGGCATCGTGCCGGAGTCCCTGACCGGGTCGACCGACCTCGGCAACCTCTCCTACCGGATGCCCGCGCTGCACCCGATGCTGGCCGTCTCGGGTCCGACGGTCGCGTTGCACACCAAGGAGTTCGCGGCCGCGGCCGGCTCGCCCACCGGGGACGCGGCGGTCCACGACGGCGCGCTGGGCCTGGCCCTGACCGCCGCGGACTACCTCGGCGACGCCGAGCTGCGGAAGGCGGTGCACGACGAGTTCGAGGCGGCGGGAGGTGCGCTGGACGTCCCGTCGTTCTTCGCCTGACGCCTGAGAACCGGCTGAGTTTTCTCAGCTGATTCTTCTCAGCAAAGCCTGAGGTGTTTCCACAGGTTGCTCACAAGCGCGGGCGCGAACCTGGTGACATGACCGAGAACGAGAGTCGGCCCGGCCCCGCCTCACCCGGTGGGCACCAGCCGCACCAGAGCACTCCGCAGTACGGGCCGTACGCTCAGCAGTACGGCTACCCGCAGCAGCAGGCCGCGCCGAATCCGCTCTTCACGCCGCAGCCGCCGCAGGCCCCGGCCGCGCTGAAGACCAAGCCGCGCAAGGGAAGTCGCGTCGCGCTGATCGTCAGCGCGACCGCGCTCGGCGCCGCGCTGGTCGGCGGGGTCGGCGGCGCCGCGATCGTCGGGCTCACGACGTCCTCGGCGGACGGCACGACGACGTCGGTGAGCACGCCGGCGGCCAACGGCCAGACGGTCTCGAACTCCACGTCCGGCGATGTCAGCGCCGTCGCGGCGAAGGTGACGCCGAGCGTCGTCCAGATCAACGTGACGACCGACCAGGGCGAGGCCATCGGCTCCGGGGTCATCCTCACCTCGGACGGCCGGATCCTGACCAACGCGCACGTCGTGGACGGCGCCCAGAACGTCGTCATCACGACGTCGGACGGCAAGAAGTACCAGGCCAGTGTGGTCGGCGCGGACACGAAGGCGGACATCGCGGTGGTCCAGGCCCAGGGCGCCAGCGGCTTGACCGCCGCCTCCCTCGGCGACTCGAGCAAGCTCGCCGTCGGCCAGGAAGTGGTCGCGATCGGCTCGCCGGGCGGGCTGCAGAACACCGTCACCACCGGCATCGTCAGCGCGCTGAACCGCAACCTGTCGGACATCGGGCAGGGCCAGGAGCAGCAGCAGTCGCCGTTCAACCGGACGTCGAACCAGACCGCGGACTCGCCCAGCTACACCGCGATCCAGACGGACGCCTCGATCAACCAGGGCAACTCCGGCGGCGCGCTGGTCGACGCGAACGGCAACGTGATCGGCATCAACTCGGCGCTCTACAGCCCGACGGCCTCGGCCAACGGCTCGGCGGGCAGCGTCGGGATCGGCTTCGCCATCCCGATCAACGACGCCAAGAAGATCGTCGACCAGATCGTGAACAACTAGGACGCGGACGGGTCGTGGTCGGGGCGGCCCGTCCCACCCGCTTCGGGGAGCGGGGAACCGGCGAAGGCCGTTTCGAGAGTCAATCGGGGGCTCTCGAAACGGCCTTCGCGCCGTCTACAGCTCGTAGGTGAGCGTGAAGGTGTGGTTCTGCTCCGCGTCCATCTCGATGCTCGCGGAGCCGGAGATCCCGGTCAGCTCACCCGAGCCCGAGCCGGTGAGGATCTTCAGCGTCAGCCCGGTGTCGTCGGCCGAGTGGTGCAGAACGAACGCGCCCTTGCGGCCGTCGACCGAGACGGCGAGACGCTCGAAGCCGACGTACGCGCGCGAAGTCGCGTTGGACGCCGTCAGCATCTCGACGGTGCTGGTCCCCTCGACCGCCCCGGTGAACGTCTTGGCGATGGACACCCGGGCGAACTCGGTGCCGGCGGCCTCGTCGGTCGCCTGCGGCTCCCACTGGTCGAGGACGAACGACGCGGTCGCGGTGCTGGTCATGGCGGTCCCTCTCTTCGCTGTGGACACCAGCTTCGCAGCGATACCTGACAGGATGCGTCAGGTTTCCTCAGCGCTTCCGGTTGCCGAAGAGCCCGCGCGTGATCTCCCGGCCCAGCGCGCTCGCCGCGGACCGCATGAACGACTTCACGGCGGGGTTCTTCATCGCCGACTCGATGAACCCCGGGTCGTCCTTCTGAGCCGGAGCCGGCGCAGGAGCCTCAGCGGGCGGCGCCTCGGGAGCCGCTTCGGGAGCGGGGGCCACCTTCGCGGCGAGCTTCTCGTAAGCCGACTCCCGGTCGATCGTCTCGGCGTACTTCGCGTGCAGGTCCGACGAAGCAACCGAAGCGGCGACAGCCTCCGCGCCGATCGAGCCCATCTTCGACCGCGGCGCCCGCAGCCGCGTCCACGCGACCGGCGTCGGCGCACCGCGTTCCGACAGCACCGTGACGATCGCCTCGCCGATGCCCAGCGACGTCAACGCCGTGTCGAGCTCGTAGAACTTCGTCTTCGGGTAGACCTTCACCGTCTTGGCCAGCGCCGCCTGGTCGTCCGGCGTGAACGCCCGCAGCGCGTGCTGGATCCGCGCGCCGAGCTGCGAAAGCACGTTGTTCGGGATGTCCGTGGGCAGCTGCGTGCAGAAGAACACGCCGACGCCCTTCGACCGGATCAGCTTCACGGTCTGCTCGATGCGCTCCAGGAACGCCTTCGACGCGTCGTTGAAGAGCAGGTGCGCCTCGTCGAAGAAGAAGACGAGCTTCGGCTGGTCGAGGTCGCCCTCCTCGGGCAGCTCCTCGAACAGCTCGGCCAGCAGCCACATCAGGAACGTCGAGAACAGCGCCGGCTTCGACTGGAGGTTGTCCAGCTCGAGCAGCGTGACGACGCCCTTGCCGTCGGCCTGCCGCATCAGGTCGTGGACGTCCAGCTCCGGCTCGCCGAAGAAGTCTTCGCCGCCCTGGGCCTCAAGGTTGGACAGCGCGCGCAGGATCACCCCGGCCGTCGCCGCCGACACCCCGCCGATGCCCTTGAGGTCCGCTTTGCCCTCGTCGCTGGTCAGGTGCGTGATGACCGACCGGAGGTCCTTCGTGTCCAGCAGCGCCAGGCCACGCTGGTCGGCCCAGTGGAAGATCAGCCCGAGCGTCGACTCCTGCGTCTCGTTCAGGCCCAGCACCTTCGACAGCAGCACCGGCCCGAAGCTCGTGATCGTCGCGCGGATCGGCGAGCCCTTCCCGCCGGTCCCCAGTGACAGGAACTGCACCGGGAACGCCGTGCCCGCCCAGTCGTCACCCAGCTCCTGCGAGCGCTTCGACACCTTGTCGTTCGCCTCGCCGGCCGCCGCGAGCCCGGACAGGTCACCCTTGACGTCCGCGAGCACCACCGGCACCCCGGCGGCCGACAGCTGCTCCGCGACCAGCTGCAACGTCTTCGTCTTGCCCGTGCCGGTCGCCCCCGCGACGAGCCCGTGCCGGTTCAGCGTCGCCAACGGCAGCCGCACCGCGGCGGCGGCGTCGGCCTGGCCGTCGATCACCACCGCGCCCAGCTCCAGCGCGGCACCTTCACTCGCATAACCGGCGGCGATCTCGCTCGCCGGCGACCCCTGCTCGGTCACTCTCAGCTCCCCGATCTTGTGTCCCGGACCACAGCGGCGAGCGTAACGCGCCGTACGCGCAGGTAACGCCCCTCTTGTCCCCGTGTCGGGTTAGGGTCACCAGGTGACCGACCGCCTAGTCTGGATCGACTGCGAAATGACGGGGCTCGACCTCGGCAAGGAAGCGTTGATCGAAATCGCCGCCCTCGTCACCGACGCGGAGCTGAACGTGCTCGGCGACGGAGTCGACATCGTCATCCACGCCGACGAGGACAAACTCGCCGGGATGCCGGACGTCGTCCGCGAGATGCACGCCCACTCCGGCCTCACCGAAGAGGTCCGGCGCTCCACCGTGAGCCTCGAAGAAGCCGAACGCCGCGTGCTCGAGTACATCCGCGAGCACGTCCCGGAATCCGGCACCGCGCCGCTCGCCGGCAACTCCATCGCCACCGACCGCGGTTTCATCGCCCGCGACATGCCGGCCCTCGACGCCCACCTGCACTACCGCATGGTCGACGTCTCGTCGGTCAAGGAGCTCGTGCGCCGCTGGTACCCGCGGATCTACTACGCCAAGCCGGAAAAGGGCCTCGCCCACCGCGCGCTCGCGGACATCAAGGAATCCATCGGCGAGCTGGACTACTACCGGCGGGTCGCGTTCGTCCCACAGCCCGGGCCGAGCAGTGACGAAGCCAAGGCCGTCGCCGCTGAAGTGCAGGAACAGCACCAGGGGTAGCCCCTTGAAAACCGTGGGAGGGCACCCGCTACGATTACTTCCAGCGAGGTGATCGCAAGCGGATCCCCTCGGCGATGGTGGGCGTAGCTCAGCTGGTAGAGCACCTGGTTGTGGTCCAGGAGGTCGCGGGTTCGAAACCCGTCGCTCACCCCAATTGCCCCAGGCTGGTCGGTTGCTTCGCAACCTTCCCTTCGCCTGGGGTTTCGCCTTTTTGTGGGGGTCGAACCCCCACACCCCCGCCGGGGGTGAACCCCCGGACCCCCATCCCGTGTGGGCGCGTTGCGTGGTCATGAGCCGGTGGTGGTAACCCTCACGACCGGATGGCTCAGCGTGCGAACGTCCGATCGCCGGTGCACGGTGGTCAGGTGGCACGTTCAGCACCGAAGATCAGGCGGAAGAAGAAACTGCGGTACGAGGACATCACCGTCGTCGACCAATCGCTGCTCAAGCGCGCGGTCGGGGCCGCGGCCCTCGGCAACGCCATGGAGTGGTTCGACTTCGGCGTTTACGCCTACATCGCCGACACCATCGCCGAGGTGTTCTTCCCGCCCACCGTGTCGCCCGGCGTGCGGCTGATCGGGACCTTCGGCGCCTTCACCGCCGCCTTTCTGATGCGGCCGCTCGGCGGGCTCGTCTTCGGGCCGCTCGGCGACCGGATCGGGCGGCAGAAGGTCCTCGCCGTCACCATGATCATGATGGCCATCGGCACCCTGTGCATCGGGCTGATCCCGTCGTACAGCTCCATCGGCGTCTGGTCGCCGATCCTGCTCGTGCTCGCGCGGATGGTGCAGGGCTTCTCCACCGGCGGCGAGTACGGCGGCGCGACCACGTTCATCGCCGAGTACTCCCCCGACAAACGCCGTGGCTTCATGGGCTCCTGGCTCGAGTTCGGGACGCTCTCGGGGTACGTGCTCGGCGCGTCCGTCGTCACCGGCATGAAGGCCTGGGTCCCGCACGAGACGCTGCTCGACTGGGGCTGGCGCGTGCCGTTCCTGGTCGCCGGCCCGCTCGGGATCATCGGCCTCTACATGCGGCTCAAGCTCGAAGAGACCCCGGCGTTCCAGAAGCACGCCGAAGAGGCCGAGAAGCGCGGCCGCTCCGGCGAGCCGTTCTGGAAGATGTTCACCGAGTACTGGCCCGCGCTGCTGATCTGCGTCGGCCTGGTGCTCGTGTTCAACGTCACCGACTACATGCTGCTGTCGTACATGCCGACGTACCTGTCGGAGCAGCTGCACCTCGACGCCACGCACGGGCTGCTGCTGATCATCGTCGTCATGGTCGTGATGATGCTGATCATCCTGGTCGGCGGGCGGATCACCGACAAGGTCGGGCGCAAGCCGGTCATGATGGCCGGCTGCATCGGGTACCTCGTGCTGTCGTGGCCGCTGATGCTGCTGGTGCACGACGGCGGCCTCGTCCTCACCTTCCTCGGGTTGATGGGCCTGGGCCTGCTGCTGCTCTGCTTCGAGGTGTCGATGCCCGCGGCGCTGCCCGCGTTGTTCCCGACCGCGATCCGCTACGGCGCGCTGTCGATCGCGTTCAACATCTCGGTGTCGCTCTTCGGCGGCACGACCCCGCTGGTCATGCAGGCGTTGATCTCGTCGACCGGCCACGACTACTGGCCCGCCTGGTACATGATGGCGGCCGCCGCGATCGGCGCCGTCGCGGTCTTCTTCAGCCGCGAAACGGCGAACAAGCCGCTCTGGGGCTCGGGGCCGGCGGTGTCGACCGAAGAGGAGGCCCGGGAGCTCGTGCGCGAGTCGAAGTCCTAAGCCGCCGCGAGCAGGAGCCCGGCCAGCTCGGCGGGCATGGTGATCATGCAGTCGTGGCCGGTCGGCAGCTCGTGCACCGGCTCGCCCGGCGGAACGGGACGCCGGGTGATGCCGTCCGGCCGGCCGACGACGCAGTGGATGTGCGTGCGCGGGATCGCCTTCGCCGCCGGGTTGACCAGCCGGACCGGCTCGGTGAGGCACCGGACCGGCTGGTCGGACAGCATCGTGCGCAGCCACGCGACGTCGTCGGGATCGGTGACGCCGAAGTAGCCGGCCAACGGCGGCACCCGCCAGCCGTCGACGGCGTTGTCGACCAGCTGTTTCGTGACGGGGATGACGTCGGCCGCGGTCTCGCCGTCTTCGGGGACCATGGCGTCGAGGAACACCAGGCGCGCGATCCGCTCCGGGAGCCGGTCGGCGACGCCGGAGATGACCATCCCGGCGTAGCTGTGCCCGACGAGGACGACGTCGTGCTCGGCTTCGAGCAGGGCGGCGACGTCGTCGAGGTGGGTGCCGAGCCCGACTTCGGGGCTCAGCAGGTGGGCCTTGTCGCCGTAGCCGGTCAGGGACGGCGCGAGCACCCGGTGGCCGGCGGACTCGAGCAGCGGGACCACGCGGTCCCAGCAGCGTCCGCTGTGCCAAGCGCCGTGTACCAGCAGGAAAGTGGACATGACAGCATCGTGATCGACCCGGCGCGCCCCCGGCAATACGGCACTTTCCGGTGCCCCGGTTCTCAGGAGGTAACCATGGAGGACCCGTGCAAGGCCCGTGAGGTCCTCGGGATCGTCGGGGACAAGTGGGCGCTGCTGGTCGTGCGCATGCTCAAGGACGGGCCGCGGCGCTTCACCGAGCTCAAGCGGTCCATCGACGGCATCAGCCAGCGCATGCTCACGGTGACCCTGCGCGACCTCGAGCGCGACGGGATCCTGACGCGCACGGTCTTCGCCGTCATGCCGCCGCACGTCAGCTACGAGCTGACGCCGATGGGCCGGACCCTGCGCGAGGCCACGGCGCCGCTGCTGGCGTGGAGCATCGAGCACCTGCCGCACATCGACGCCGCGCGCACGGCGTACGACAACCGCTAGTTCGCGGCGGTCCGCCACTCGTCCCAGGACAGCTGCCAGACGCTCCAGCCGTCGGTCGGCTCGAGCTTCGGGCCGCCGCTGTTCTGGACCGTGACGACGTCACCCTTCTTGGACGTGTCCATCAGCCACTTCGTGTTGTCGGTGGAGAGGTTGAGGCAGCCGTGGCTGACGTTGCTGTGGCCCTGCTGCCGCACCGACCAGGGCGCGGAGTGGTAGAAGATGCCGCTGTAGGACAGGCGCACGGCGTACTGGACGAAGGTGCTGTACCCGCCGGGCGAGTCTTCGGGGACGCCGTAGGTGGCGGAGTTCATCGTGTAGCCGTTGTGCTCGCTCATCACGGTGTAGGTGCCGGCGGGCGTGTTGTGGCCGGGCTTGCCCATGGACGTCGGCATGGTCTTGACGACCTGGTCGTTGACCGAGACGGTCATCTGGTGGGTGCCGCCGTCGGCGACCGCGACGAGCTTGTCGCCGACGGCCGCGGTGAACGTCTTGTCTTCGCGGCCGTAGCTGCCGTTGCCGAGCGGCTTGCCGTAGACGGCGGCCTCGACCTTGATCTTGGTGCCGCTCTTCCAGTAGTCCTTCGGCCGCCAGGTGACCTGCTTGTCGCCGGACCAGCGGAAAGCGCCCTCGGTGGCCGGCTCCGCGGTGATCTTCAGCGCCTTCTCGGCGGCGGCCTTGTCGGCGACGTTGCCGGTGAAGGTGAAGATCAGCGGCAGCCCGACCCCGACGGTCTCCCCCTCGACGAGGTTCACCGAGACCCCGAGCTGCCGGGCGGGTTTGGCGGTGCTGAAGGCCGACTCGGCGGTGACGGGCTTGCCGTCGGCGCCGGTCGCGGTGGCCGTCAGCGTGTAGGACTTGTTGTAGCCGAGCGGCTCGGCGGAGTCCCACCCGGAGCCGTCGGCCCGCGCCTTCCCGGCGACGACCTTCCCGTCGGTCCCGGTCAGCTTCACCTCACCGACCTTCCCGTCGGCCACGGAGACGGTGACCGGCTCCCCGGGGGCGACGTCCTTGGCATCCTTCGCGGGACTCACGGTGACCACAGCGGGCTTCAGCACCGGCTTGGCAGCGCTCGAGGAGGCCGGTTCCTTCGGCGGTTCACTCGAAGGACTACTGCTGCACCCGGCCACCGTGAGGCCGATCACCCCCGCGACCACCAGCAGCCGCGCCTTCGTACCCCGCATGCTCACCCGCCTGTTTCGCCGTCGATGTCCGACTACAGTGTGCCCGACCAGCCGGGACGCCGGGGCGGGAACGTCCCAACCCGGACAAGGGGACCCCCCTGAAACGGGCTCTGAACGGGGTGCTAATCTTTTCCACGTCGCCGAGGGAAACCTCTGGCAGACACCGGCGCCATTAGCTCAATTGGCAGAGCAGCTGGCTCTTAACCAGCGGGTTCGGGGTTCGAGTCCCTGATGGCGCACCTCCACTCCCCAGGTTGAAGATCTCTTCAACCTGGGGATTTGTGGTTTCCGGACACTGATCGTCCGCTTGCGCACCGTCCACTGTGGTCGCCTGGCTGGGTCGCCGTGGCCGGGAAGTCTCGGCCGGTCCGGATCGGGCTCGCGACGATGATCAACGTCGCTGCGACGAGTACGCCCATGAGCAACCACACAGCTCCGCGTGGTCCGGCCAGCGAGCGATCCCGCCGAGGGCAGGCATGACCAAGACCGGGCCGGCGGTGGCAAGAGGGATGAGCAAGCCGAGTCGCGACAGCCGCACCGAACACCCCTCCGACCCCGGCGCCGCCACGGTCTGGATGGCTTGATAGCCCATCAATGCAATATTGGCGACAGCGCCGAACAAGGCCCACGGTCGCAGATATCGGTCCGGCGAGACGACTCGGGGACAACGATGAACACAAGCAGAGCAGTGACCTGGGAAGGCTTCTTCAACACCAGGGACCTCGGCGGGCTGCCCACCAAGTCCGGCGGCACGACCAGCCACGGAGCCTTCTTCAGGGCAGCGGACCTTCGTTTTGTCACCGAGACAGGCTGGGCTCAAGCGCGCAAGTCCGGCGTCCGAACTGTCATCGACCTCCGCAATGCGGACGAGATCCGGCCTGCGGAAACTCCGTCGACGGCGCAGGCAGGTTCAGCGCAGTTCGCTGCCTCTCCGGATGGTCCCACCACACCGGCTTCCTTCGACCGGCTCGAAGTCCCGCTCGACGACATCGATGAAATCGAGTTCTGGCAACACGTCAACCGTCAGCTGCTCAACGGCACCCCGCTCTACTACCCCCTCTTCCTCCGGCGGAAGGCCGAACGGTGCGCCGCCGTCGTCAAGGCGATGGCCCGCAGCGATCCCGGCGGTGTCCTCTTCCACTGCGGGGGCGGGCGAGACCGAACCGGGCTGGTCGCGCTTCTGTTGCTCGCACTGGCCGACGTCGAACCCCGGGCGATCGCCGCGGACTACGCCCTGTCCGCCGAAGCCCTCAAGGCTCTGTACGCCGCGATGGAACCGCCGACCAGCAACCGTTCATCGAGCGTGTCCTCGCGGACCGGGCACCACCACCGAGGAGGCCGTCATCAAAACCCTCAACGGCTTCGATGTCGAGCCGTACTTACTCGACGCCGGCGTGACCAGCAGCGAGCTCCGCAGCGTTCGCAGCCGGGTCTTGGGTCTCGACCTTCACTGAGGTTCGCGGACTTCGTGAACCGAGAAGGCGTTCGCCATCCTGTCCACCGCCAGCTCCAGCACCTCGACGCTGGTGCCGAAGTTCAACCGCACGTAGCCACGAGACTCACCGAAGCGCACTCCGTCCTCCAATGCCACTCCGGCGGCCAGGAACCGGTCGTTCGGCTCGGTTCCCGTGCCCAGGTCGTGGCAGTCGAGCCAGGCGAGATACGTCGCCTCCGGTGGTCGCCAGCGCACCGCGGGCAGCCGGTCGCGGATCAGCTTGGCCAGCAGCGTGCGGCGGTCGTCGAGGGTGGCGAGCAGCCGGTCCAGCCACTCGTCGCCCTCGTTGTAGGCCGCGATCGACGCGAGGACGCCGAAGTGCCCGCTGCGCCAGCGGAGGTCGCGCGGCAGCGTCGCCACCACGTCCCGCATCCGCGACGACGCCGTGACGACCGTGGCGCATTTGAGACCGGCAAGGTTGAAGGCCTTGCTGGGGGAAACCACCGAGACGCCGACCTCGCCGGCGCCGGGCACCGTCAGGAATGGCGTGTAGCTCGCGCCGGGCAGCGTCAGCGGCGCGTGGATCTCGTCGCTGATCACCGTCACTTCATGCCTGGTGGCCAGTTCGACGACGGCGGAAAGCTCCTCGAGCGTGTGCACCCGGCCGACCGGGTTGTGCGGGTTGCACAACACGTAGGCGGCCGGCCTGGTTGCGAAAGCTCGCTCCAGGGCCGGCAGGTCGAGCCGCCCGTCACGCAGTGGCGCCGCCTGCAGCTCGGTGCGAGCCTCCGCCAGCCAGTCGAAGAAGGGTGAGTACACCGGCGGATTGATGACGACTCGGTCGCCGATGTTCGTGAACAGCCGCACCATCTCGACAACACCGGCGCTGACGTCGGTGACCGCGGTGACCGCGGCCGGGTCGATCCGCCAGCCCCAGCGACGCTCGGCGAAGCCGGCCAACGCCGTGCCGAGGCCGTCGGTGGGCATCGCGTAGCCGGTGTCGGAGCGCTCGACCGCGTCGGCCAGCGCTTCCCGCACGGTCTCGGGCAGGGCGAAGTCCATCTCGGCGATCGACAGGGGCAGCACGTCGGGGCCGTGGGCGCGCCACTTGGTGCTGCGGCGGGCCCTCAGACGACTCAGCGGCTGATCGGCCAGCAGGTCGGTCATGAGCAGTCCTCAATTCCGTGTGACAGCCGCAATTGTTCGAGCACGTCGATGACCCTGGCTCGATCGTCCGCTCCGAGGCCGCATAGCGGTCGCGGGAGGCTGTCGGACGGAGTGAGACCGAGGTGTGCGGCGGCCGCGGCGATCACGCGCAGGGACCCGTGCTGAGCGAAGAGATCCCACAGCGGCTGGAGCCGCTGCGACTCCTGCCGGGCCGGTTCGGTGTCGCCGGACTGCACGGCCCGTGTGATGGCCAAGGCCGGCTCGGGGAACGTGCCGCCGACCACCGAGTACCAGGCGTCACATCCGGCGGTCAGCCCGGTTCCCGCGACTGCGTCTCCGCTGACGCCCACTGTGACGGACGCGGGCAAGATCTGCCGCAACCGCTGGACCCGGGCGCGCGCGGCCGCAGGGTCCGTGGGGACGCCCGGGATCTTGACGGACGCGACGTGCGGCAGTTCGGCCACCCGCGCGTACAGCTCGTCGGTGAACGTGAAGTGAGTGGTGCCCGGGTTGTCGTAGATCACGAGCGGCACCGAGAGAACCGCGGTGACGTCCTCGAAGAGCCCGAACACCTCGTCGTCGGTCAGTCGCTGGTACGTCAGGGGCGCCAGCAGCACGCCGGAAGCCCCCGCGTTCTGGGCGTCTTCGGCCGCCTCCAGCACCTGCCTGGTGCTCAGCGCGCCGATGCCCACGATGACCGGGACCCGTTCGGCGTGTTCGACGGCGATGCGGGCGGCTCGGGCCCGTTCCTCACGGGTCAGGTAGGCGTACGACCCGGTGGAGCCCAGTGCCCCGATGGAGTCGACGCCGGCCGCGGCGAGCCGGCCGACCAGGGCGGCGAACGCCTTTTCGTCGACGCCGGACTCGGTGATCGGGGTGAGCGGAAAGGCGCTCAGACCGGTGAACATGGCAGCCTCTCGGACGGGTTAACGCGGGTTCGCGCGCAGCCAGGCCAGCACCTGGTGGGCGTGCTCGTTGGGCGGGAAGATCGGGTAGAAGACGTGCTCGACCACGCCGTCGCGGATGATCAGCGTCAGCCGTGCATAGAGCCTCAGCCCGTTCGCTTCGAACGTGGGCAGACCCAGTGCGTCGGCCAGGCTCCAGGTGGGGTCGGAGAGCATCTCGAACGGCAGGTTCAGCCGTTCGACGACTTCGCGCTGGTAGGCGGTCTCCTGGCTGGACAGGCCGAACACCCGGGCCGCGCCGGTGTCGAGCAGGTTCTGGTGGTGGTCGCGGAAGCCGCAGGCCTCGGGGGTGCAGCCGCGTGCCCCGGGGATCGAGTCCCAGCCTTCGGGCAGGTCGACGCCGGGGCGGCCGGTGAGGGGATAGATGTAGAGCACCGTCCGTCCCGGTCCGAACGCGTCGAGGCCGACCGTCGCATCACCGGTGCTGCGCAGTTCCAGCGGCGGCGTCGGCTTTCCGGGCAGGTGGTCGGCCGCGCCGTCGTCCTCGGGCACGGGAAGGCCGGGCGGCAGGGTCGCGTAGTCGGTCATCAGATCCGCTCCTTCGTGGATCGGCGAGACGTGGCGGTGAGCGGCTTGGTGCAGCAGCGCGGCCAGCGCCGTCCGGCGAGCGTCCAGCTTCTCGATGCGCTGGGAGAGGTCGTCGATCGCCTCCCGGTACTCGGCCAGCGAGGCCGGACAGTCGTCGGCGTGCTGATGGCCGACGGCGAGACAGTCCAGGAAGGGCCGGGTCCGCTCCACGGCAAGCCCGAGATCACTGAGGGCCCGGATCTCCCGGGCGATCCTCACGTCGTGCTCGCCGTAGTCCCGGTAGCCGTTGGACAGCCGTTCGGGCGTGAGCAGTCCCAGCGATTCGTAGTAGCGCACCGCTTTGGTCGTCACGCCCGCCTGCCGGGCCAGCTCACCGATCTGCATGTCTCTCACCTCGACGGACGTTAAACCTTGCCCCCGAGGGTAAGGTCAAATCGGGGAGAGCGGCCGCAGATCACCGGACCGATCGACAGCCGAGGTGCTCGGGAAACCATGGACTACCGGCCGATTGAGCGGAATGCGGGTGACTTCCAGCGACCAGTGAGCGCGGAGGAGGTCTGTGCCGTCAGCCGCGCTGCGTTCGGCAAAGGCACCGAGGTGGTGTAGGCGGTGGAACTCGGTGACGGCTTCTACAACAACACCTTCGAAGTCGACCTCGGACAAGACCGGCCGGTCATCCTGCGCATCGCTCCCGAACCCGGGCGGCAGGCCCGCGCGGATCCGGAACTCATGCGCAACGAATACGCCGCCGTGCCGTACCTGGCGCCGGTGGCCCATCTGCTGCCGCGCACCCTCGCCGCCGACTTCACGCACCAGGTGATCGGCCGGGACTACACGTCGTCGGCGTTGGACGCCTACCACCGCGACCTCGGTCGGGTCGCCGGTCCGGTGCAGCGACGCGCTGTTCGGCTGGTTCGACCGCGCCGCCGCCGACCTCACCGACAACGGGCTCGAGGCGACGGACATCACCGAACTGGTCAAGGTCGCCGACCGCAACCGCGCGGTGCTCGACGAAGTCTCGGAACCGAGGCTGTTGCTCGGCGACCTGTGGGTCGGCAACACGATGCTCGCCGAGGGGGCTCCGGAGCCGATCATCACGGGAGTGTTCGACTGCGACCGCACCTGGTGGGGAGATCCGGAAGCGGACTGGCCGATCTACCTGGCCCTGCGCAAGCCGGGCAGCGAGCGAGACGAGTTCTGGTCGAGCTACGGCCAGGTCCGGCAGACCGAGAACGCCCGTTGGCGCGCGCTGGTTTACGAGGCCAAGCACGCCACTGCCCTGCTGCTCGAATTCCACCGGTTCGGCTGGAACGAGGAACTCGCCAGCAGGCTATGACGACTGCACTGCTGTCGACGCTGTCGGGCAGCTCTGTCCCTGAGAATCGCAGAAGCCCGGTGGGGACGCGGAGAGATTTCAGCCGTGAGGTCAGAGGCCGAGCAAGCCGCCGTCCCAGTCACAGTCGTTGTCGTGCCAGTTGGAGCCGGTGATGTGCAGGCCGAGCACGATGCTGAGGTTCAGCCCCAGGCCGTGGTGATGGTGGTGGCCGGGATCGTGGCTGGTGGCCGACACGGTCACCGGCGTGGTCGCGGTGGAGGCGGAGGCCGCGCCGGGGGCGGCCAGCAGGAAGCCGAGTGCCGCGGCGGGCAGCGCGGCGGTGACCAGGACGCGACGGCGGAGTGTGCTCACGGTGGATCTCCTTCTCCTCGTACGGACAACGAACTCGATCACCGCCGGGCCGGATTGCCCGGCTGGATCACGGGTTGTTCGAGCCAGAACCCCAGGGAAGACAGGCGGTTCCGCGCGGATCACGCCTGTGGGTGACAGCCGGGCAACGCCGAGAGGTGGCACGATGAGAGTCCGGCCGGCACTGAGACGAGATATCGGCCTCGCGTCCTACTCCTACGACGCGTCCGGGAGGTCCGCCGCACCCGCTTCCGCGCCATCGTCGCCGACCGAGCTGGTCCACTTCGGACGGAACCGGCTGCCCGCTCCGCTTCCCCGGCGGCTACTGGCAGTCCATCCACGACGAGATGGCGACGAAGTGGCCCCTGGAGGGCCGGGCGCTGGGTAGACGCAGCGCCGTCCGATTCCGTACTACGACGCGAACGGCAACCGGACCTGACCTACGAACACGTTCCGAAGGCGCGCCTCACCGAGCGCTACGCGGACACGGAGCCGGGACCCCCGTGTACCTTGCACTGAAAGGGCAAGAGCGGAAGGCGGACAGTGGACCCACGCGAAACGTACCCGGCGATGCCCGGCGTCGTCGCGCTCGGTGATCTGCCCGACGCCTGGCACTGGGCGTCCGCCCCCGGCTTCGATTCCAGCGCTGCCCTCTACGACGGCGGCAAGCGTGCCTTCGAGGCCGGTCTACCGCTGCGAGGTGGCCGGTGACGAGTATCGCGGCGCTGCTGGTTCCGTGCAGCCGAAACGCGGTTTCGCCGGGCTCAAATCCTTGGTCAGCATGGTGACCCGGGGCGAGGTGTTCGTGGAGTTCGGACGGCGTCGCCGCGCCGGTCGGCAGCCTCGACCGAACGTCCGTTACGCGGACGGCTGAAGGGCGAGGAATGGCACGTCTTCACGTCGGCTGCGCGATGTGGACCCACAAGGCATGGTCCGGGCGGTTCCTGCCGCAGTCGCTGCCGGCCGGGGAACGGCTGCGGGCCTATGCCGGCTGGTGCACCGCCGTCGAGGGGAACACCACCTTCTACGCGACGCCCGCCCGGACCACCGTCGCCACTTGGGCGGCGCAGACCGGCGACGGGTTCCGGTTCGTCGTCAAGGTGCCCAAGGTCGTCACGCACGAACGGCGGTTCGCCGGGGTCGAGGCCGAGATGCGGGCGTTCCTGGACGCGATCGAACCGCTCGGGGACCGGGCCGTCCTGTGGACCCAGCTGCCCGGCTCGTTCGGCCCCTCGGACGTCGACGCGCTCGGCCGCTTCCTCCGCCGGCTCCCGGCCAACCGGCGGCGTGCTGTGGAGGTGCGGCACCCTTCCTTCTTCACCGACGCCGGGGCGACGTCGGCGCTGGAGCGGACCCTGGCCGCCGCGGACGCCGAATGGGTGCCGTTCGACACCACCGTGTTCTTCGGAAAGCCACCCGTAAGTGAGGCTGAGCAGGACGCCTGGGGCAAGAAACCCCGGCTGCCACGGCGGACGCGCGCGCTGACCGACCAGCCGATCGTCCGCTACCTGGGCCGGGACTCGGTCGAGGAGACGGTCGCGGGCTGGCAGCCGTGGACCGAGGTGGTCGCCGGCTGGCTGCGGGAGGGCCGGACGCCGACGGTCTTCCTGCACACCCCCGACAACAACGACGCGCCGGCGCTGGCCCGCCGCTTCCACGACGACGTGCGGGCGCTGGTGCCCGGCGTCGACCCACTGCCGGAGCCGGCGCCGATCGAGCCCGCGACCCTGTTCTGAAGCCGGCCGGGAGGCAGGTGATCAGCCGTGTGGCGCAATCCGTCGGTTTCCGCCCGGGGTGGCGCCGGACGGTGTTAACTTCCGTCGGTCATTCGCTCCCAGCGAGGTGTAACAGTGCTGTTTGTCGCCAATCCGGCCACAGCCACGGCCGAACGGCTTTTGCCGCGAACCCTGCTTGCCGCTCGAGGGCAGGCCTGCTTCTGGCCGGATTGGCAACCGTGACCGTGACTTTGCACGCGGACCGGTTCGCCGCCTATCTCCGCAGGTTGAAGGACCGCAGCGGGCAGGGCTACGAGCGGCTCGGCCGGCAGGCCGGGGTCAGCGGCTCCAGCCTGCACCGGTACTGCTCGGGCAAGAGCGTGCCCGCGGACTACCGCGTCGTCCACTCCTTCGCCAAGGTCTGCGGGGCCTCCGCCGACGAGCTGCGCGAACTGCACCAGCTGTGGGCCCTGGCCGACGCCGGGCGGGTCGACGAACTGCCGGCGGAGACCGTCGAGCCCGCGACCGAGGACGTACGGGCGCCGCGAAGACGCGGGTACCTCGCCGTGGCCGTTGCGATCGTGGCGCTGCTGGCCGGCGGCCTCGTCTGGGTCACCGCCGACCGGTCCGGGCCGGACGCCGGGCGCTACGGCGACCGGATGCTCTTCTCCGCGGCCTGCCAGCCGCCGGTGAGCATGGGGCAGCACGACGAATGTGTCACCGAGGTGCAGAACCTGCTGGTCTCGGCCCAGGGGCGGCTCTCGGTCGACGGCTCCTTCGGCCCGGAGACGCTGCGCCGGGTCACCGCGTTCCAGGTGCTCGCCGGCGTGCCCGCGCGCGGGGTGGTCGACGAGGCCACCAAGAACGCCCTGTACGACCATCGGACCAGCATGGCGACCTGGCCGGCCGCCCGGGTGGAGCAACAGATCCGGGCCGTGTTCACCGACACGCCGGACACCGCCGTCGCGATCGCGCGCTGCGCGTCGTTCCTCGACCCGCTGTGGGTGCTGCCGAACACGAACGGCAGCCGCAACTGGGGCGTCTTCCAGATCTCCGACGCCCGCCTGCTCGACCTGGGCGGCACCCCGCAGCAGGCGTTCGACCCGGTCTGGAACATCGACGCCGCGCACCGCCTGTGGAGCGCGCGCCACGACTTCCACGACTGGCCGTCCTGCTCGGCGGCGCTGCAGAATCCGCCGCACTGACGCCCGCCGACGCCGGAAACCCCGATGCGGCTTCCGGCGTCGGACCCCCAGGCGGCGGGTCAGACCGTGCCGTTCTCCCACCACCACGCGCGGCCGAGGTCGGCCCGGCTGTCCACGTGCTGGTGGTCGGTGTTGTACGTCTCCAGGCCGGAGAACCCGCTGGTCTCGGCCTTCTGGTAGACGGTCTTGTTGGCCACGCCCGGCACGTCCAGGTCGGCCGCCGTGCCGTACATGTGCATGCTGTCGCTGGCGCCGCCGATCTCGGCGTTGTGCGCGATGCTGCGGAACCCGGAGTTCACGGTGATCGGCTTGTTCCCGAGCTTCTTGCGGACCGCCTCCAGCTTGTACATGCAGCGGCGGGCGTTCTCCTTGGCGGTGGCCGCGCTGACCTTGCCGCCGTTGAAGGTGCCGCTCACCCGGTCGGTGAACTCGCTGAAGTTGAAGTGCGCGGTGGACCCGTCACTCTGCTCGAGCGCGTTGAGCGCGGCCTGGGTGGCCGGGCCGACCTGGCCGTCCGCGCCGAGGCCGTAGGCCGACTGGAACCGGCGGACTGCCGCGGCCGTGCCGGGGCCGAACTCGCCGTCCACCGAGACCCGGCTGTGGCTGGGCGAGTCGGCCGCCCAGCCCGCGACCCGGATCTGGAGCTCGGTGACGTCGGCGCCCGTGCTGCCCTGCGTCAGGGTGCGGGACCACGGGTACGCCTGGGCGACGCCGGGCAGCCACAGCGGGCTGACCACGGCGGCGGTGCCGATGACCGCCGCGCTGCGCAGCACCGTGCGGCGGCTCATGGGGAGACTCATTCTTGTCCTTTCGTAGCGGGATTCAGCGGTTGGCGAGCTGGTCGAGGGCGGCCTGGGTGCCGTTGAAGACGTCGCCGGTCGCGGGCGCCGGGATGCCGTCGGGGATGGCCGCGTCGGTGTACTGCCACATCAGCCAGGTGCTCGACCCGGCGGGCAGCGCCGGCTGCGTGACGGACTGGCGGTAGTCCGCGAGCTGCATCGGATAGGCGGCGAACGCCGTGGTGCCGCCCAGGCATGAGTCCAGGAACGACTTCTGGGTGTAGATGATCGGCGTCCGGCCGAACGCCGCGGCCACCTTGTCCAGCCACGCCTTGGCGTCGGCGACGGTGACGTAGGGCGGGCAGCCGCCGGAGCCGTCGTCCTTCCACTCCAGGTCGAACACGGGCGGCAGGTCACCGGCGCGCTTGCCGGTGTACCCGGTGGCCTTCACCGCCGCGATGAACCGGTCGGCCTGCGCACCGCCGGTGCCGGCCGCGGTGCCCGTGTAGAAGTGGTACGGCCCCACGGCCAGGCCGGCGTTGCGGGCGGCGGGCAGGTCCGTGGCCAGGTACTCGTCGGTGACGTTGAGGCCGCGGGTCGCCTTGACCGTCGCGAACTCGACGCCGGACGCCTTCACCGCGGCCCAGTTGATCGCCGCGCCGCCGGGGTGCTGGTACTTCGCGGTGTCGACGCCGTCGATCGGGCGCCCGGCGGGCTTCGGCGGCACGCAGTAGGCGTTGCGGGCGGACCAGTCGGTGACCTTCGCCCAGGTGGTGGGCCCGGCGACGCCGTCGGCACTGGCGTTGACGCAGTGCTGGAACTGGATCACCCGGTTGCGGGTGCCGTCGCCGAAGGTGCCGTCGATCGTCAGCGGCGGGTAGTGGCCGGGTTCCATGGCGAGGTTCAGCCGGCACTGGAGCTCCTTGACCTCCACGCCGCTGGAGCCGCTCTGCAGGGTCGGGCGGGCGGTGGAATGGCCGCACACCACGCTCTGCGCGGTGTCCGAAGTGCCCTGGGTGGCGCATTTGCGGGGGTGCGCGGACCAGGTGTTCAGCGCGGCCCAGGTGTTCGGCCCGATCTGGCCGTCCACGCTCAGCGCGGCGCAGCGCTGGAACACGCGCACCCGCGCGTCGGTGGCCGGGCCGAAGGAGCCGTCCGCGCCGATCGGTGTGTATTTGCCGGCCTTCGTCGCCAGGTTCAGCTGACACTGGGCCTCGGCGACCTCGGTGCCGGTCGCCCCTTGTTTCAGGGTGGGCTGGGCGCTGGTGTGCCCGCACACCGCGACGGGTGCGGCCGCGGCGGTGGTGGCGGCCGCGGCGGGGAGCACCAGCAGCACCGCGACGGCCAGAGCGAGTCTTTGCATGGCCAGGAGGCTGGCAGCGGGCGCCGTGCCGGTCGCCGGTCCGCGGCCAAGTCGGGATGCCGGGACAGTCCCACCCCGGTGGACCAGCGGGAATGCGACCCCGGTGGGACACCGCTGGGACGCCGGGTGCATCAATCCCGGTTGATGTATCGTCTGCTCGTGACCGCTGCCCCGCCGTCGTTCGTGCGGCTGTTGAGTGAGCCCCTGCGGTGGCAGCTGGCGCGTGAGCTGGCCACGAGCGACCGGCGGGTGCGTGAGCTGGTCTCGGCGGTCGGGCAGCCGCAGAACCTCGTCTCGTACCACCTGCGGCAGCTGCGGGCCGCCGGGCTCGTGACGTCACGGCGCAGCAGTTTCGACGGCCGGGACACCTACTACCACCTGGACCTGGCCCGGTGCGCGCGATCGTGGACGGAGGCGGGCGCGTCGCTGCATCCGGGTCTCACGGCCGGTTCCGCGGCGCCCGTCGGCCGGGTCCTGTTCCTCTGCACCGGCAACAGCGGCCGCTCGCCGCTGGCCGAGGCGCTGCTGCGGCACCGCGCCGGGAGCCGGGCCGAGGTGGCCAGCGCCGGCAGTCACCCGAAGCCGTTGCACCCCGACGCCGTGCGCGCCGCGGCCGAGCTGGGCGTCCCGCTGGTGCACGAGCCCACCCACCTCGACACCTTCCGGCGCCGCCGGTTCGACCTGGTGGTCAGCCTGTGCGACCGCGTCCGGGAGATCTGCCCGGAGTTCCCCGGGCACCCCGAGACGATCCACTGGAGCATCCCCGACCCCGCCCGTGAGGCCGACTCGCTCCCCGCGTTCCGGCGGACGGCGGCCGAGCTGGACGACCGGATCCGGTTTCTCGTCCGATGACGGCGAAACCGGGTCTCGGCACCGTGCTGCGTGAGTGGGGACGCATCGGGTGCATCGGCTTCGGCGGGCCGCCGACGCACATCGCCCTGCTGCGCGCGCTGTGCGTCGAACGCCGCCAGTGGCTTTCGGCCCGCGAGTTCGAGGACGCCATCGCCGCGTGCAACCTGCTGCCCGGGCCGGCCTCCACCCAGCTCGCGATCTTCTGCGCCTGGCGCGTCCGCGGGCGGGCCGGGGCGCTCGTCGGCGGGGCCGCGTTCATCGTGCCCGGCCTGATCGTCATCCTCGCCCTGGCCGCCCTGTTCCTCACCGGCACCCCGCCCCTGTGGATCCGCGGCGCCGGGGCGGGCGCGGGCGCCGCGGTCGCGGCGGTCGCCGTGCACGCGGGCGCCGGCCTGGTCCCGGCCGGCTGGCGGCGTGCGGCGGACACCAGCCGGGTGCGCTGGGCCGTCTACCTCGGCCTCGGCGCCCTGGCGGCGGCCACCGTGGGGCCGTGGCTGGTGCTGGTCCTGCTCGGCTGCGGGGTCGTCGAACTGGTGGTGCGCCGGGCGCGGACCCCGAGCCTGCTGTTCGTCCCGGCCAAGTCCCTCGTCGGGGCGGCGACCGGGGCCGGGGTCTTCCTGTCCGTGGCCTGGGTGGCGCTCAAGGTCGGGACCCTCTCCTACGGCGGCGGGTTCGTGATCATCCCGCTCATGCGCGCCGACGCCGTCGACCACTACCACTGGATGACCGGCGGCCAGTTCCTCAACGCGGTCGCGCTCGGCCAGATCACCCCCGGCCCGGTGGTGCAGACCGTCGCCGTGGTCGGGTACGCCGCCGCCGGCCTCGCCGGGGGTGTGCTCGCATCCGTGGTCGCGTTCACGCCGTCGTTCCTGTTCGTCCTCGTCGGCGCCCGCCACTTCGACCGCCTGCGGGACAACCCGTCGGCGCGCGCCTTCCTCGACGGCGCGGGCCCGGCCGCGGTCGGCGCGATCCTGGGCTCGGCGATCCCGCTGGCCCTCAGCCTCGACCACGCCTGGCAGTTCGCCGTCCTGGCCGGCGCGGCGATCCTCCTGCTCGCCTGGAAACGCGGGGTCGTCACGACGCTGCTGGCCGCCGCGGCCGCCGGCTCGCTGCTCGCGCTGATGGGCGTGCCCGTCTCGTCGTGACTACATGACAGGATGCGCCCATGCGAGTGAGGCGCCTCGAACCGTCCGATGACGTCGGGCGGAAGCGGCTGGACACGAACACCGTCGCCCGCCTCGAGGACGTCGCCACCGTGGCCGAACTGCTCGACGTCCTCGCCGAACTCCGGGCCGAGCACGGGACCGTCCTCTGCACGCTCGACGACGTCGGCCAATGTGCCTACACCAGCGGGCACGCCGCCGAAGACGACCGGCTGTGGTTCGACGGCGACGACGCCGACGGCCGGGCCGCCCACATCGCCGCGGCCCTCGACGATCCCCGGCACCGGGTCGCCTGGGACGAGCTGCCCGGCGAGCGGCTCGGCGGGGAAGCCGACGTCGCGGCCCTCGTCGCGGTGAACCGGGAGCCTGACCGCTTCCTCGACGACGTTGTGCTCGTTCAGCGGGTTCCCGTGGCCCGTGACGACCTCGCCGTCGCGGGCATCCCGAACGGCTACTTCAGTGCCGACTGGGACGTCTTCCAGAACCACACGATCATCCGGCGGCTCGCCGCGCACGGCTACCGCCACATCGGGATCGGCGCTTCCCTGCTTGGTTTCGACCGCACGGCCGCGCCTTCCGCTGAGGAAGGGGTGGCCGTCGTCGCCGATCTGAAGCACCTCTTCGGCGCGCCCGGCGCTATCGGCTGGGCGGAACTCGCCGCCTTGCTGCCACAGCGGCGGCTGCTTTTCCTCGGGTACACCGAGAACTTCCCCGACCTGGTCGACTGAAACCCGGGCACACGAGTCCGCGTCGGCGTCGGGGCGTGCTTCCGCTGCCTGAGTGACCTACTCCACCAGCCCGGCCACGCGAAGCCAGACCTCGAGGCAGGTGTCGGCGGCCCGGTGCAGCTCGGCGGCCGAGACCGCGGAGGCGCGGTAGAACGTCCGCTCGATCATCCAGCACAGCGCCCGGGCGAGGGCCGGCGCGCCGTCCGGGCCGTCGCCGTCCGCCGCTCCGGCGCGGGTCAGGAGGACGGTGATCGCCTCAACGAAGATCTCCGCCGTCTCCATCCAGAGCGCGTCGAGCTGCGGGATCGCCGCGGACTGGTCGATGGCGACCCGCATGATCACGCCGTGCTCGAGCCACCGGTCACGGGTGCGCGCCACCGCCGTCGTGATCGCTTCGCGGGGCGCGGCCGGGTCCTCCGCCGCCGCGCGGGACTTCTCGCGCAGCCCTTCCACCTGCTCGGCGAACAGGGCGACCAGCGCGTCCTGCTTGGAAGCGAAGTAGAAGTACAGCGACGCGCGGGACAGCCCGGCGCCGTCGGCGAGGTCGGTCATCGTGAGGGCCTCGAAGCCCTTGTGGGACAGAAGTTCTTCGAGGACATCGAGAATCTTCCGCTCTCGTTTGTCCCCTTTGGACGGTGCCGCGGACCGCCGTCGTCCCGCCTTCGCGATTTCGCCCACGCCGTCAGCTCGCCGCGATCTGGTGGCCGTCCGGGAAGTCCGTGGACCGGGACAGCTCCTCCCACGCTTCGAGGTCCGCCGCGACCGCGGCCCGGCCGGCGCCCACCAGCCGCAGGGCGTCGGACCCGAGCACCAGGTGCACCGGCGGCTTTTCGGCGTCGAGCACCGCCAGCACGGCCTGCGCGGCCTGGGCCGGGTCGCCCAGCTGACGCCCGCTGGCCGCCTGCCGGGCGGCGCGGACCGGCTCGAACAGCTCGTCGTAGTCCGGGATCGAGCGCTCGCCACGGACCATCGACCGGCCGGCCCAGTCGGTGCGGAAGGAGCCGGGTTCGAGGATCGTCACGTGCACCCCGAAGCCGGCGACCTCCTTGGCGACGGTTTCCAGGATGCCTTCGACGGCGTACTTGCTGCCGCAGTAGTAGGCCAGCCCCGGCACGGTCATCAGCCCGCCCATCGAGCTGACGGCGAAGACGTGCCCCGACCGCCGGGCCCGCATGCCCGGCAGCACGGCCTGCACGGTGGCCGCCACCCCGAACACGTTGGCGGCGAACTGCGCCCGCAGCTCGGCCAGCGGCGACTCCTCGAAGACGCCTTCGTAGCCGTAGCCGGCGTTGGCGATGAGGACGTCGACCGGGCCGACGGTCGCCTCGACGTCGGCGACCACGGCGAACACGGCGTCGTCGTCGATGACGTCGAGCCGGCGGGCATGGGCCCGCCCGGGCGCGAGCGCCTCGAACGCGGCCAGGTCCTCCGGGCGGCGCACGGTGCCGGCAACGGTGTGCCCGGCGTCGAGCGCGCCCTGCGCGAAGGCGCGGCCGAGACCGCTGCCGACGCCGGTGATGAGGAAGGTTCGTGGGGTCATGAGCTCTACTCTACACCTCGTCCACAAAAATCGACAGTGTGTCGATTTTGATCGCCCTCCGCTTGTTTGTCCACTGTGGAGGGTCGCCGCCGTTGCGCCGATCGGGTGGCGTCCGCCCACGGGCCCCAACCCTTCCCCCCGGCCCGGAGTGTTCCGCCCGATCGCTCGAGACCAGGGGGTTCCATGCACCGACGTTCGAGTATTCTCGCCGCCGTCCTGCTGACGGCCGGTGCGACGCTGAGCGCACCGGCCGCCGTGGCGGGATCCACCACGCCGGCCGGGAGCAGCGCGTCACCGGCCCAGCCGGCCACCGCCAACGACGGCGTCCAGCGAAGCAGCGGCCGCGCCCACGACCTCACCGGGGACGGGTGGCCGGACATCCTCGCCCGGGAGCCCGGCGTCGGCAACGGGACGCTCTGGGCGTACACGCACTCCGGCAAGTTCCAGGGCACCAGCACCTTTTCGGCCAAGACGAAGATCGGCACCGGCTGGAACGTCTACAACTGGATCGCCGACGCCGAAGTCACCGGCGACGAGACCGAGACCGCCGCGGAAGCGCCGGCCGACATCATCGCGCGGCGGGCGACCGACGGCGCCCTCCTGGTCTACCCCAACCGGGGCCTCGTCAACGGCGTGGTCACGTTCGGGACACCGGTCCAGGTCGGCTCGGGGTGGAACAGCCAGACGAAGATCGTCATCGCGGACGTCACCGCCGACGGCTTCGACGACATCCTCTCCTTCGACGCCGACGGGAACTGGTGGGTCTACCCGCACAGCGGCACGTTCAAGGGCCTGCAGACCTACCTCCCGCGCGTGTCGGTCGGGCACGACAGCCTGGAGTGGATCGGCTGGGTGCTCGCCACGCCGTGGTTCCGGGAGAACCCCGACCGGATCATCACGGTGAACGGCAGCGGCGAAGTGCTCGACGGTCACCACACCCAGAAGTTCGCCGGCACGGCGACCTTCGCCGACGAAGTCGTGCTGCCCGGCACGGTCTTCGACTGGAAGACCACCACTTCGCTTTCACTGCTGGACATCAACGGCAACGGCACGGACGACTTCCTCAAGCGCCTTCCGGACGGCAAGCTGCTGGCCTACCCGTTCCTCGGGTGGGGGAAGTCGCCGGCGTTCGGAGCCGGCGTGCAGGTCGGCAGCGGGTGGCAGATCATGGATCTGATCACGTGACCGGCTCGCTCCCGTCTCCCCCTTCCCCTCGGCCGGACAGGTGATCCCCGTGCAGAAGAGAACCGTTTTTTCCGCTGTCGTCACGCTGCTGCTGATGACCTCGCTGGTGGCCGAGACCCCGGCGGCCACCGGACACGAGCTGGCCGGGCCCACCGGTGGGGTGACGCTCAGCCAGGACTACCAGCCTTCGCACCAGGACTACGTGACCGAGACCCGCGCCGAAGACGTCGACGCGGCCGTCACCCCCGTCACGTTCGACGAGTGCAAGGCCTTCACCTCCACACCCGCGGCGCCGTACTGGTTCAAGGACCGGTTCAACGCCTGTTTCTCCGGCGACATCGAGTACATCTACTACGAAAACGTCGGCGGCTTCGAAATCGAGGTCGGGCGGAGCATCTTCCGGGCCGACTTCATCGCCACCGGCCGCGACCAGCTCAACGAGGTCCAGTTCGGCGTGCGGCTCGTCCACCTGGAAGACACCGGCGAGACCCACAAGGACACCAACCGGCTGGAGATCACGCTCGGCTGCGGGAACGCCGACACCGCCCGGAAGAGCACCTGCACCCTTCCGGCCAATGCGGTGGAGAAAACCGTGCAGCAGTGGGAAGACGAGGGCGCCTCGGACCCGGTCTTCTTCACCGCGACCGCGACGACGACCAGCGTGCCCGCCGACAAGTACCAACCCGAGAACCGGGGCTTCTTCGCGTTCAACCTGAAGTTCACGTCGAAGAGCCCCGCCGGGGAAAGCCGGTCGAGCCAGACCCCGGACGAGCAGTTCCGGTGTGACGTCGTGACCGACACCGGGTACGTCACCGGCAGCCACTGCGTGTTCAACCGGGTGGTCTCGTCTCTGGTCCTGGACGCCGCGAGCACGCAGTACGGGGATTCGGCCCAGTTCATCCGCGACGCCCAGAACAACCTCCAGGGCACCAAACCCGGGGTGCCCGGCAAGCGGGTCGCCGGCCGCAAGGACAAGGCGGAGCCGCTGCACCGGTTGTGGAAGGGGTACGACACGGGCAACAAGATCGCGGGGTCCCGCCGGAAGGTCCGCAGCGCCTGCCGGTTCTACTTCGGGGTCGGCTACACCAAGGGGGCGAACAACACGCCGTACGACTGCGACGAATACCCGTTCGCGACGACCTACGAGAACACCGCCAAGGTCGACGAGAACTCGCCGTGGAGCTTTGCGGTGAAGGCGCTGAACGCGTCGCACAACCGCAGCGCCGGCGCGATCTACGGGCAGTTCCTGATCCGCGACCACATCCTCGACTCCGACGGCTTCTACGTCGAAGTCCGTTAGGGTCAGGTGATCGTGAGGTTCTGGGCGGTGGTGTTGCCGGCGTAGCCGTTGACGCCGAACCTCCCGGAGGCGTAGGTCGGGTCGGTGGTGTCGATGACGGGCGCCGCGCCGTGGTCCAGCCAGACCTGGATGCGCGCGCCCGTCGTCCGCACGGTGAGGTGGTAGGTGCGGCCTTCGATCACCGGCGCCGGGTACGTCGCGATGTCGCGGCCGGGTCGCCAGAGCTTCACCAGGCCGTTCGTGTCGACGTTCGCGGTGTACCCGTCGCCGTCGGCCGTGGCGCGGAAGGTCAGGCCGGCCGCGGTGCCGTTCGTGACGGACACGTCGCCGTCGTAGGTGAAGTCGGTTCCGGTGCGGTCGCTGAGGTAGAAGCCGTTGCCTGAAGCGGTTCCGCGCAGCCCGGCCGGTGTGGTGGTCCAGGTGCCGCCTCGGGTTATCCACGGCCCGGACGTGAACGCGGTGAAGCCGTTCGGACCGGTGTTGAGGTTCTGCACGGTCGCCGAGCCGTGGTAGGCGTTCGCGCCGAAGCGCCCGGACGGGTAGGCGGTGTCGGTGGCGTCGATGACCGGCGTGGCGCCGTGGTCGAGCCAGACCTGGATGCGCGAGCCGGTCGTCTGGATCTTGAGGTGATGCGTGATGCCCGGCTCGATCGGCGTCGAGTAGGTGGCGATGTCCCGGCCGGGCCGCCAGAGCTTGACCACGCCGCTCCGGTCGACGTTCACGGTGTACCCGGCGCCGTCGGCCGTGGCGCGGAAGGTCAAACCGGCCGCCTGCGCGGTGTCCAGCCGGACGTCACCCTGGTAGACGGCGTCCGCCGCGGTGCTCGCGCTGAGGTAGAAGGCGTCACCGGACGCCTGCGCCTGCTTGCCCCCGGCGGTGTCGGTCCACGAGCCCCCGGCCGCGTGCCACGGGCCCTGGAGGGTGCTCTCCAGCGTCGACTGGGCGGTGCCCCAGCTGGTGCTGAGCCGGGTGAACTTGGCGCTCTTCAGCCGGACGGCGCCGCCGGTCGCGAAGAGCCGGATGCCCTGGCTGACCGCGGCGGAGTCGAAGTTCACGTTGTCCGCCAAGGAAAACAGCCCGTCTCCGCTGAAGACCTCCAGCTGGCCGCGGTCGACGAGCAGCCGCACGCTGACCTCACCACCGGTGGGCGGCAACGGCTTGCCGTCCAGAGTGCCCGCCGCGCGGTCGTAGACGACGGTGCGGTCGGCGCTGCCGTCGGACCGGCTGTGCAGCGCGAAGCCGAACTGCCCGGCGGTCGCGCCGGCGACGTCGAACGTGGCGGTGATCTCGTAGGTGTCGGCGAGGATCCCGGCGAAGGGGTTGCGCCCGCCGTCGCTCACGGTCTCGTCGCGCCAGGTCCGGCTGTCGGCCCGCAGCGAATCCAGCTCGGTGACCGGGGTGCGCGTCACCCGCGGGCCGTCGGGCGAGTCGACCAGGGCGAGCGTGACCGGGAAGGTCGCGTTGCCGGTCCAGGTGCTGCCGCGGTTGCCGCCCTGCCAGGCCATCTGGACGACCCGGCCGTCCGGCGTGCCGGTGAAGGTCTCGGCGGCGTAGAACGTGCCGCCGGCGTAGGTGGTGCCGAGGTTCATCTTGTTCGGCTGCGGGTGGCCGGTCCGGAAGGTCCGCCCGTCGAAGGCGCCGACGACGTATTCGCCGGTCGCCGACGTGAGCACCCACTGGCCGCCGAGGGGGAACAGGTCGGGGCATTCGAAGAGCCAGTCCGCCGCGTACCGGCTGGCGAAGGTCCAGTGGAGGAGGTCGGGCGAGGTGTAGAGGTCAACGCCGTTCCCGCCCCGGTTCGACCAGACGACCATGGCCCATTGGTGGCGCGCGGCGTCCCAGACGACCTTCGGGTCCCGGCTCTCCTCCGGGATTTCGATCTGCTTGCGCCCCTTGTCGTACGCCTGGAAGCTGCGGCCGTTGTCGTTGCTGGAGAAGATGCTTACGCCGTTCGTGTTGCTGAACACCACAATCGGGTCAAGCGAGCCGGTCTTGAGCCCGGACGTGTTGTCCCGGTCGACCACCCCGCCACCGGAGAACAGGATGCCGGGGTGCACGTCCGGCTCCAGCGCGATCGGTTTCTGGGTCCAGTGCACCAGGTCCGGGCTCGTGGCGTGGCCCCAGTGCATGGTGTCCCACTCGAGGCCGTGGGGGTTGTGCTGGTAGAAGAAGTGGTAGAGGCCGTTGGCGTAGACGAGCCCGTTGGGGTCGTTCATCCAGCCGGACTGCGAGCTGAAGTGGAACTGCCCCCGGAACGGCTCCTGGTAGGTGGTGGCCGGGTAGGGGAACTCCGGGTATTCCCAGGGGGTTCCGGCGTTCGCCGGGGCGGCGGGCACCAGCACGGCGAGGGTGACCAGGAGGACAACGAGCGACGCGCGCGCGAGGCGGACCACGGACCCCATCCCTTCCGCCCGTGCGGGCAGCCGTTTTCACCGTCCTGCGCGGGGGTGGGGCTGTCAACCGCCGGGCCGGATCTTGTCCGGACAATTCCGTTGTTCTCTTGACCTCCAGTGAGATCGAGGGTGTCGGATGGTTTCCATGGAGATCATCGGCTTGGGCTGGCTCGGCACCCGCACTTCGGAGGCGGCCGCGTTGGCGCGGTTTTATCGCGAGATGCTTGGGCTTCCGTTGGCCCATGAGGAACCGGGGTTTTGGGTGTTCACACTCCCGGACGGGCGAAACGTTGAGGTGTTCGGCCCGGAGCATGCGGGTAAGGAGCACTTCGACACGGGTCCGGTGGCCGGGTTCGCGGTCAAGGATCTGCCGGGGGCGGTCGCCGAGCTGCGGGCGGCGGGTGTGGAGTTGGTGGGTGAGGCTGGGCCGAGCTGGCAGCATTTCCGTGGACCGGATGGTTTTGTCTACGAACTCGTGGCTGCGTGACGGCGGGAGGATCTCGGCTGGCCGGAGGTTCCCGCCCCGGGACTTGCCGTCGGCGGGCGAGGAATCGCTGGGCGGACCCGGTCCGCATGCCGGGGCGGCCGACCTCGGCCACCCGGGAACTGCCGGGACTAGGGTGGCATTGCGCGCCAGGGTCCCGGAACCGCCGGACGAGCCCGGCCTGGCAACACTACCGCGGCCCGGATGGTGCAGCCGCGGAACCGCTGAGCGAGCCCGGTCGAACAACCGGCGGCCGACCTCCGCCATCCGGGGCCTGCCGGAGGCGTGGCGGAACTCCGCCGCGGGCGTGAACCCCGCTGAGGCGAGCCCGGCCTGACAACACTTCCGCCGCCACGACGGCAAAGTCTGCGACCTGAAGCTCAGCCAGCCGGGAATACACCGAGCGGCACCCCTTCGCGGATCCGGAACCTGCCAGGGTGGCAGTCGCGAACCGGGGGCGGGCGACCGGCACGAGCCCGGTCAGCTACTCCGGCCGACCGCCCCGGACCGTTCGGAAGCCGCGAAGGCGAGGGCGGAACCGCGCGCCACGGGCGCGGACCCGCTGAGCGAGCCCGCCTGGCAACACTTCCGCAGCCACAACGGCAAGGTCTACGACCGAAACCTGCCGCGGCGACGGCCGCAAATCGGGGCGAGACGGCGCGACCGCGGCGTGAGCCTGGTCAGGCGCGCCGGGCCGACCCGCGCACCGACCTCGACGGCCACCTCTGGCTGCCGCTGCACCTCGCCCGGCTCGCCGGCGGCCGGGTGCGGCCCGGGGGCTCGCTGCTGTTCCTGAGCGGCACCGGCGGCCGCCGCCCGGCCCCCGGCCTCGCCCTGACGGCGGCGCGTCAACTCATCGCCGCGGGGTTCGTCGACACGCCGCTTTCGGCGTCCCTGCTGGGCGACCGGCTCGACGAACGCCGCGCGGAACTGCGCGCGACACTCCCGATCCGGCGGGTCGTCCGGCCCGAGGACGTCGCCGCGCTCGCGATCCACCTCATGGGGAACCCGGGGCGACCTACGACGTCGACGGCGGCCGGCAGGTCGTCGCCCGGTGACGGTCAGGCGCCGCGCGGCCGCACGTGTGCGCGCTCGCCCTGCGGTCCGAACAGGACGAGCGTCTCGACCGGCCGGCCGTCGGCCGAGCCGAGCCAGTGCGGCAGCGCGGTGTCGAACTCGGCCGCCTCACCGGGCGGCAGCACCAGGTCGCGGTCGCCGGTGCGCAGCCGCAGGTGTCCATTGAGGACGTACACCCACTCGTAGCCGCCGTGCGTCTGCGGCGTGGGTTCGGCCGGGCGGCCCGGGATCAGCAGCTTGAACGCCTGCACGCCGCCCGCGCGGCGGGTGAGCGGGAGGTAGGTCATCCCGTGGCGGTGGATCGGCCGCAGGTGCACACGCGGGTCGCCGGTGGGCGGGGCGCCGACGAGGTCGTCGAGCGGCACCCCGTGCACCCGCGCGAGCGGCAGCAGCAGCTCGAGGGTGGGCCGCCGGCCGCCGCTTTCCAAGCGGGACAACGTGCTCTCCGACGTCCCGGTCGCCGCCGACAGCTCGGCGAGGGTCAGCCCACGCTGCTTGCGCAGGGCCCGCAGCCGGGGGCCGACCGCGTCCAGCACCTGCTCCGTCTCGTCCGTCATGCCGCCGATCTTGCCAGGCCGGCAAGTTTTCGTGCGTTCCCCGGCGGCCCGGCGCAAGGGTGGGGGCATGAGCGTTGAAGCCCGCTTCTGGGACGACCACTACACCCGGATCACCACGTCGAAGGTGAACCCGAGACTGGCCGAGATCGCCGGGCCGCTGCCGCCGGGCACCGCACTCGACCTCGGCTGCGGCGCCGGCGGTGACGCGCGGTGGCTGGCCGGCCGCGGCTGGGCGGTGACCGCCGTCGACATCTCCGCCACCGCCGTGCGCGCGCTGGCCGGGCAGGTCACGGCGCTGCGCGTCGACCTCGCCGAGGAGTTCCCCGCCGGCACCTTCGACCTGGTTTCGGCGCAGTACTTCCACACGCCGTTCGCCCTGGACCGCGCCGCGGTGCTGCGGACCGCGGCGAAGGCGCTGAATCCGGACGGCCGGCTGATCGTCGTCGACCACGGCTCCACCGCGCCGTGGTCGTGGAACCAGGACCCCGATCTCCGGTACCCCACACCCGAGGAGGTGGCCGCCGAGCTGGACCTCGACCCCGCGGAATGGACGGTCGAACGCGCAGAGCGGCTGCCGCGGCAGGCCGCCGGACCCGGGGGCCGCACCGCGACGGTCGTCGACCACGTCCTGGTGGTGCGGCGATGAGCGACAAGCGGCCGCCGTCGACGGGTCCCGGCGAGAAGGACGTGCTCACCGGCTTCCTCGACTACCTGCGCACCTCCGTCGCCGCCAAGGCCGAAGGGGTGCCGGAAGAACAGGCCCGCGCCGCCGGGGTCCCCTCGGGGACCAACCTGCTCGGCCTGGTCAAGCACCTCACCCACGTCGAGCGGCACTGGCTGCTCGGCGAGAAGGTCACCCGCTGGAAGGCGACGTTCCACGCGGGCCCGCGGGAGACGGCCGAGACGATCCTCGCCGGCTACCGGAAGACCACCGCCGAAACGAACGAGGAGATCGCGTCCTGGCCCGGCCTGACGCCGTCCCAGCGCTGGACGCTGACCCACCTGATCGAGGAGACCGCCCGGCACGCGGGCCACGCCGACATCCTGCGGGAGCTCATCGACGGCGCCACCGGACGCTGAGCACGCAAAAGCCCCGCACCGCTTCCGGTGCGGGGCTTTTGCGGGCCTGGTCAGCCGATGTGCGAGCTGAGCACCGAATAGTCGTTGCCCACGTTGGTGTACACGCCCGGGAAGTCCTTGCGCGCGCACCCCTGGCCCCACGAGACGATGCCGGCGAGCTTGCCGTCGACGTAGGCGGGCCCGCCCGAGTCGCCCTGGCAGGAGTCCTTGCCGCCTTCGGGCACCCCGGCGCAGAACATCGACGCCTTGTCGTAGTTCGAGCCGCTCGCGCTGTACTTCTCCGCGCAGGTGGCGTTGTCCACGACCGGCACCGAGACCTTCAGCAGCGTGTCGGAGACGTCGCCGCCTTCGGACGTCGCGCCCCAGCCGACCACCGTCACGTCGGCGCCCGCCTGGTACGCGGCGTCGTCCGCCGACTGCACCAGCGTGGCCGGCTCGTACGGCAGGTCCTTGTCCAGCGTCAGCACGGAGTTGTCGTGCTGCATGCCGTTCATGTCGAAGTCCGGGTTCTGCCAGACGTCGCTGACGCCCGCCTTCTCGCCGGAGGTGTCGCTGAACTTGGTCTGGCCCCCGATGATCTCCATCTGCGAGGCCTGGACGCCGTCCGTGCAGTGCGCAGCGGTCAGCACCTTGTTCTTCGCGACCAGTGTGCCCGCGCAGTGCTGCGCGCCGTTGACGTTGAAGATGACGGTGGCCGGGAACTCGTCGATGGTGGTCGGCGAGCCGCCCACGATCCGCGGGTCACCGGCCGACGCGCCCGGCGCGGCGACCAGCGCGAGGGCTCCGGCGGTGGCGGCCGCGGCGAGGACCACGGCGGCCTTGCGCACCACGGAACGTCCGTCTACCTGCATGAACATCTCCCTTCGGGGACCTGGAAGGTGGTTGTCACGAGCAGACCAGACGGCCTCGGGTGCCGGTTAGCTACGAAAGTAGTTATCTGAAAACAATGCAACGATGGTTCGTTTTTGTCCGACTTGAGTGGCGGAACGCCCGCCCGGGCGGTAACCGGGCACGCGCTACGGTCTCCCGGGGATCGGTGTCGGCCGGAGGAGGGGACAGCCGTGGTGCGCCTGCTCGGCGAGGTGGCCGTGGACGCCGTGGACCTGGGCCACGCCAAGCAGCGGTGCCTCCTGGCCGCGCTGGCGGTCGACGCCGGCCGGGTGGTCCCGGCGGACCGGCTGCTCGAACGCGTCTGGGGCGCCGACCTCCCGCGCCGCGGACGGGCGACGCTGCACAGTTATGTGTCCCGCTTACGGCAAGCGCTTTCCGGCCGCACTGACGTCGAGATCGTGCGAAGGTCCGGCGGGTACGTCCTGGAGGCGGCCGAGGTGGACCTGCACCGGTTCCGGGAGCTGTGTGCCCGGGCGCGCGCCGAAGATCCTTCGGGAGCCGCGCGGCTGCTGACCGAGGCGCTCGAGCTGTGGCGCGGGGAACCGCTGGCCGGCCTGCCCGGCGAGTGGGCCGCGGCCGAGCGCGACCGGCTCGAGAGCGAACGACTGGCCGCCCGGCACGACCTGGTCGACGCGCGGCTCGGCGCCGGCGAGGGTGAGCGGGTGACCGCCGAACTGGCCACGCGCAGCACCGAGCGTCCCTTGGACGAACGTGTTGCGGCGCAGTACATGCTGGCCCTGCACCAGGCCGGGCGCACGGCCGACGCGCTCGCGCACTACCGGCGGATCCGGACCCGGCTGGTGGAAGCGCTGGGCGCGGACCCCGGCGCGCCGCTGCGGGACCTGCATCAGCGGCTCCTCGGCGAAGACACCGGCGCGGGGCTCGTCCCGCGCCAGCTGCCGGCCGCGCCGGCGCCGTTCGTCGGACGCCGTGCAGAGCTGAGCCGGCTCGACGCCGCGATGACCGACGGCGACACCGGCGTCGTCACCGGCGCCGGCGGCATCGGCAAGACGTGGCTGGTGCTGCACTGGGCCCACCGGCACGCCGGCCGTTTTCCGGGCGGGCAGCTGTTCGTCGACCTGCGCGGGTTCAGCGTCGACAGCACACCGCTCGACCCGGCCGCGGCGCTGCGGGGGTTCATCGAGGCGCTGGGGGTCGACGCCGGCCGGGTCCCGGCGGGCCTGCCCGCGATGTCGGCGCTCTTCCGCACCCTCGTCGCGGACCGGCGGATGCTGGTCGTGCTGGACAACGCGGCCACCGCCGAGCAGGTCGCCCCGCTGCTGCCCGGCGGCCGGGCGTGCACCGTGCTGGTCACCAGCCGCCGCCTGCTCACCGGTCTGACCGCCCGGCACGTGCGCCTCGACGTGCTCGACACCACCGACGGCCGCTCGCTGCTGGAGCACCGGCTCGGCGCGGCGCGCCCGGCCGCCGACCCGGGCGCCGTGACCGCGCTGCTGGACTGGTGCCGCGGGTTCCCGCTGGCGCTGGGCATCCTCGCCGGCCGCGCCCAGACGCACCCCCACCTCCCCCTCGCCGAGCTGGCCGCGGAGGTGCGCGAGTCCGGTGTCGACGCTTTGGACGACGACGACCCGACCGCGAGCCTGCCCGCCGTGCTCGCGACGTCGCGCCGGGCGCTGACCGACGAGCAGCGGACGGTGTTCGGCCTGCTCGGCATCGCGCCGGGCCCCGACATCGGGCTGTCCGCGGCGGCGAGCCTCGCCGGCCGGTCCCCCGCCCACACCGAACAGGTGCTGCAGGCGTTGCAGGAGGCGTCCCTGCTGCAGCGCGACAGCCAGGGCCGGTACGGGATGCACGACCTGATCCGCGGGTACGCGGCCACGACCGCCGCAGACCTGCCGGCCGGCGTCCGCGGCGAGGCCCTGCGCCGGGTGGTCGACTTCTTCCTGCACACCACCCACACCGCGCAGCACCTCCTGCTCCCCCGCATCATCCCGCCGCTCGACCTCCCGGTGGCCGCGCCCGGCGTGGCGACCGAGCCGCTGACCGGCGCCGCGGACGCGCTGGCGTGGCTGGACATCGAGCACCCGAGCGTGCTGGCCGCCCAGCTCACCGCCGCCGAGCAGGACCGGCACGACGTCGTGTGCCAGCTGGCGTCCGGCCTTGTCGTCTTCAACGACCGGCGCGGCCTGCGCGAAGCCGATCTGGAAGTGTGCCGGCGGGCGCTGGCCTCGGCGCGCCGGCTCGACGATCCCGGGTTCCGCATCCGCGCGCACCGCAACCTCGGCTATTCCCACGGCCGGCTGGACCGGCGGGAAGAGGCGATCAGCCAGTTCCGGCAGGGGCTGGCGCTCGCCGAACAGCACGATCCCTCGCAGGCGGCGCACCTCCACCGCGCCCTCGCCTGGGCCTGGGAGGAGTCGGGGGACGGCCAGCGAGCGCTGGAACACGCGCGTCAGGCCTTGAGCCGCTTCCGCGAGCTCGGCGACTCACTGGGTGAAGGGCGGGCGCTCAACCTGATGGGCTGGTGCCTGGCACGGGTCGGCGAGTACGAGACGGCGTTCGAATACAGCCGGGCCGCGCTCGTCCGGAACCGGGAGCACCACAACCCCGACGGCGAGGCGTACGCGCTGGCCAACCTCGGTTTCCTCGGGTTCCACACCGGCCGTCACGACGAGGCCGTCCGCGACTACGAACAGGCCCTCGACCTGTACCGGTCGCTCGAGTTCACGATCGAGGTCGCCCTGGCGCTCGAGGGGGTCGGACATCCCCACGCCGCGCTCGGCCGGGACGCGGAGGCCCGGAAAGCCTGGCAGGAGGCGATGGAGCTGTACATCCGACTCGGCCGTGACGCCGACGTCGACCGGCTGCGCACGCACCTCGACTCGTTTTGATGTCCACTGTGGACGATCGAACCGCGCTGCAGGACATGGCGGACTCCTGGTGAAGTCGGCCCCTGAGCGGGTGGCGGCGCCACGCAGAGGGTGAGCTGGAACCGGTTCCGAATATCGCCCTCCGGGC
Organism: Amycolatopsis sp. NPDC104819; assembly: GCF_055583145.1. Classification (NCBI taxonomy): domain Bacteria; kingdom Bacillati; phylum Actinomycetota; class Actinomycetes; order Pseudonocardiales; family Pseudonocardiaceae; genus Amycolatopsis; species Amycolatopsis sp. NPDC104819. The sequence goes on from NZ_JBVJON010000014.1 coordinate 240,041, forward strand.
CGGGGTTGTCAACCCTTGACAGGCCGGGCCCGGTGGTATGAACCTTTCACCGAGTCCTCGGCCGGTCTCGGATGCTCCTGCCCGGCGGCCGCGGGACGCACCGGACGACGCCGTCCCCTGACCGGCGGCGGGGTCCGCCCCACTTTCCCGGCCAGGGAGGAACCATGCCCACGAACGCTCTGCCGCGGCGACGGCGCCGCGGCCCCGGTACCCGCCTGGCGACGCTGGCGGTGGCCCTCGTGGCCGCCACGCTCGGCTTCGCCGCCCCGTCCGCCCAAGCGGCCGATTCCCTGATCTCCCAAGGGAAATCCGTCACAGCGTCCTCAGTGGAGAACGCCGGCACCCCGGCGAACGCCGCCGTGGACGGCAACACCGGCACCCGCTGGTCGTCGCAGTTCAGCGATCCACAGTGGATCCAGGTCGACCTCGGCGGCGCGGCGACGGTCAGCCGGGTCGTGCTCAACTGGGAGGCCGCCTACGCCACGGCGTACCAGATCCAGCTGTCCGACAACGGATCCAGCTGGTCCACTGTGTACCAGACCACCACCGGAACCGGCGGCACGCAGACGCTGAACGTGTCGGGTGCCGGCCGGTACGTGCGGGTGTACACCACCGCCCGCGGCACGCCCTACGGCGTCTCGCTGTGGGAGTTCCAGGTCTACGGCACCGGCGGCGGCACCACCCAGCCCGGCGCGGGCACCCCGCCCGACTCGTTCTGGGGTGACACCGGCAGCATCCCGGCGGCGCGGAACGTGCTCATGGTGAAGGTGCTCAACCGGACCAACGGCAAGTACCCGGACAGCCAGGTGTTCTGGAACTTCGGCGGGCAGACGCACTCGATCGCCGAACAGCCCTACATCGACATGCCGGCCAACTCGGCCGGGCGGATGTACTTCTACCTCGGCACCCCGAACGGCCAGTACGCCGACTTCATCGAGTTCACCGTCGGCCCGGACGTGTTCAACGGCAACACCACGCGGGTGGACGCGTTCGCGCTGAAGCTGGCCATGCGGCTGCACGCCCACGACGGGTACGACGTGCAGGTCGGCGACGACTACGGGACCTTCCAGGAGGACCGCGCGGCCACGTTCGCGAAGTTCCAGGCCGAGGTGCCGACCGAGTTCAAGGGCCTGGCGACGGTGAACGCGCCCTACCGGATCCCCGCGCCGGGCAGCGCGCCGGACTTCCGCGCCGGCGGCCGGTACGCGAACTACTTCACCGCCTACGCGCAGTCCGTGGGTGTCAACGAGCCGACGTCGAACATCACCGGCTGCGCCGGTTCGCTGGCCGGCAACCCGAACATGTGCGCGGCGCTGAACCGGCACACCGCGCAGCTGCCGGCGTCGCAGCAGCAGGACCCGGCGAACTACTACAAGGCCGCCCCGGCGAACTACTACGCGAAGTACTGGCACGACCACGGCATCAACCGCCTGGCGTACGGCTTCCCGTACGACGACGTGGCCGGCCAGTCGTCGTTCGTCTCCCACGGCGACCCGCAGTGGCTGGCGGTCGCCGTCGGCTGGTGACCGGCGCCCCCGTCACGCGCTCGGTTCGGGCGCGTGACGGGGCAGCCACCGGATCGGCGTCCGGTGGTCCGAAACCGTGCTGTGCCCGCTGACCACCTGGCCGAGCAGGATCAGCAGGACCAGCAGCAGCGGTGTCCGCCAGCCCCCGGTGTAGGCGTGCAGCCAGCCGCACGCCAGCACGCCGAAACCGGCGATCAGATACCCCGCGCCCTGGACGGCGGCCGACAGCGCGGGCGAGTTGTCCGTGCTGCGCAACGAGATGGTCGTCAGGGCGAACGCGAGTGACCCCATGCCCGTCCCGGTGGCCGCCGCCCACAGCCAGGGCGCGGCCGCCGGGGCGAGGAGGAGCCCGCCCACGCCGATGACGTTGGGCACGGCCAGGGCGACCACGAGCAGCGTCTGGTTCTCCCAGCGGCGCGTCCAGCCGGGGACCAGCCACATCATCGGCAGCCCCATGGCCATCGACAGCGCCAGGCACGCCCCCGCGGTCGCCGGCGGCACGCCCGCGTCACGCAGGATGCCGGGGAGCCAGCCCATGACCAGGAACGTCACCGTCGAGATCAGTCCGAAGTGGACGATCAGGGTGCCGGTGCGCACCGACCGGGCGGACGCGTGCGGCACGAGGAACTCGGCGGGCGTGCGCCGCCACACCCGCTGGGCCAGGACCGCGCCGAGCGCCCACAGCCCCAGCCCGATCCGCCACGACGACGACGTCACCGCGGCCGGGGTCACCAGCGCGCCGGCCGTGCTGCCCAGGCCGAGCCCGAGCGGGAAGGCGGCGGACCCCCTGGCCAGCAGCGGCAGCATGGTTCCCAGCACGGCGATGGACAGGCACGCCAGCGCCGTCCCGACCAGCAGCGGCACCGAGCCGCCGAGCACCCGCCCGACCAGCGACGACGCCAGCCCGAGCAGGGAGACGGTGACCGTCCGGTGCGACCCCACCCGGCCGCACAGCCAGGGGGTGGCCCAGCCGCCGAGGCCGATCGCCCAGAGCGGCAGCGCGACGAGCACGGCGGCGACCAGGCCACCGGCGACCGTGATGTCCGGCAGGGCGGCGCCCAGGCTCGTCACCGCCGGCCGCAGGTTGAGGGCCAGGGCGAACACGACCAGCGTGGAAAGGGCGGCACCGCGGGACATCGCTCCTCCTCGGGTTCGAGGTCCGGAGCGTCACGAGCTCCAGGGAGCGATGCTCCGCGCAATGTGCGCGTCAGACATCCGTCACCTGACGTAGGTGCGAAGTTTTCCTGCTGTTCACCTTGGTTGAGCCGGCGTCAAGATCCTGACTTCTCCCCGAACCGCGCCGCGATCGTGTGGAAGACCTCCTTCGGCTCCCAGCCCAGGTCCGGGTACGCGACCCCGTTCTGTCCTTTGAGGACCTTCACGACACCATAGCTGGCCAGGTCCAGATCGCGCCTCGGATCGGGATCGGTCGCGTACTCGTACCCGGCGAAGGTGAACCAGAACGCCCCGTGCACACCCTCGGCCTCGAAGACGTCCATCAACTCGGTGAAGTACGCCGCCTGGCCGGCTTCGTCGCGGACGTGGTCGCCGCTCAGCACCCGCGGGTCGGACTCGAGGTCGACGATCGTCCAGCCGGTGCCGCCCGCGTCCGCCGCGCCACGGTACGTGCAGCAGCCGAACTCGGTGATCACCAGGGGCTTGCCGTGGCCGCGGTGGTTGCGGACGTGCTGGGCGAAGTCGGCCGCGTTGCCCGCCGAGCGGTACAGGTCGACCGAGGCGAAGTCGAAGCCCGACCAGTCGATGTCCTCCCAGTCCCCGGCGGCGTAGGTGATCTTGCCGCCGAAGTGCTCTCGCGCGGTTTCGACGAGGTCGCGCAGAACCTCGGTGAAGTCCCACTCGGGCTTGAAGTTCGCCCAGGCCGCCGGGTCCATGGCGTTGCGGAGCCGCTCCATCAGGTACGCGCCGGACACGAACCCGGTGCAGAACAACGACATCTCGCAGCCCAGCACGAGCACGGTCTCCGGGTCCCGCGCGCGGATCTCCTCCGCCCGCCGGGCGCAGTCCGCGAAGTACGGCCGCAGCTGCGGCGGCGTCAGGTCCATCGGGAACGGCGCGAACCACACCCGCAGCCCGGCGTCGAGCGCGGCGTGCGCGGCCACGGCGAGCCGCTCCGGGTCGTCGCCGCTGATCCGGACCGCGTCGCAGTGCAGGTCGGCCGCGATGATCACCAGCTCCCGCCGCACCACCGCAGGGTCGAACGCGACCCGCGACCGGTCGCCGACCGCGCCCCCGAAACCCGTGTCGTAGTTGATGCCCCTCAGCTGCATCGCCCCTCCGGAATGTACGTTGTACACGAACTGTACGCTGTACACTCCACGCATGCCAACCGCGGAACGGCTGATCTGGCACCACCCCGAGCCCCCGGGCCGGAAGAACGCGCTCACCCGCGCGGCGATCGTGCGCACGGCCATCGACGTCGCCGACACCGGCGGGGTCACCGCGCTGACGATGCGCGCCGTGGCCGACGCGCTCGGGGTGTCGACGCCGATGTCGCTGTACCGCTACGTGCTCAACAAGGACGGCCTGGTCGACCTGATGCTCGACGCGGTGTCGGCCGAGGTCGAGGTCCCGGCCGAGCCGAGCGGCGACTGGCGGGGAGACCTGCGGGACCTCGCCACCCGGCTCTGGCTGATGATCGGCCGGCACCGCTGGTACGCCGAGCTCGTCGACAGCCGGCCGCCGTTCGGGCCGCACACCCTGCGCCGCGCGGCCTTCCAGCTCACCGTCCTCGACGGCGCGGGACTCGTCCCCGCCGTCGCGTACGCCTCGCTCCTCGACAACTACGTGACGGGCACCGCGATGAGCGTCAGCCGCGAGATCGAGATGCTCGGCCGGTTCGGCATCGGCTCGACCGGCGACCTGCGGTCCTACGCCGGCGAGATGGCCGACGACTCGCTCGGCTCGTGGCTGCGGGACATGCCCGACCTGACCGCGGACTCCCGGTTCGAGCTCGGCCTCGACTGCCTGCTCGACGGTTTTGCCGCCCGGCGGCGCTGAAGCGCCGCGACCGGATGGCAGGATGACGAGGTGAGCGTGCGCAGCGCCGATCCATGCCGGAAATGAGCAGTCGTGACTTTTTCCGTCGCCGCCCGGACCGCCGACCTCGGAACCGTGGTCACGGTCGCCGGTGAGCTCGACGTGGCCACCTCGCCCCGGCTGCGGGCGCAGATCGGCGAGGTCGGCCTGAGCCGCGGCCGGCTGCTGGTGGTCGATCTGGCCGGCGTGACGTTCTGCGACTCCAGCGGCATTTCGGCGCTGATCGCGGCCCGCAACACCGCCGAGGCCGCCGGCGCCGGGGTGGCGCTGGCCGCCGTCCCGCAGCGGATCCTGCGGACGTTCAGCCTGATCGGCCTCGCGGGGTTCTTCCCCAGCTACCCGAGTGCCGAGGACGCCTTCGCCGCGCAGGCCTGACGGGCCCTGGTTGGATGACGGCGTGGAACGGAAGAAGTCACCCGAGCGGCTCGTGTTCTTCACCGACGCCGTGGTCGCCATCGCGCTGACGTTGCTGGTGCTCCCGCTGACGGACCTCGTGCCGGAACTGGTGGCCGAACACGCGCCCGCGTCCGAAGCCGTGACCGGGAACTGGCCGAAGATCTTCAGCTTCCTGCTCAGCTTCGCCGTGATCGGCCGGTTCTGGCTCGTCCACCACCGCGTCTTCGAGCACGTGCGGGCCTACAGCGGGCCGCTGCTGCTGGCCAACTTCGGCTGGCTGCTCACGATCGCGGTCCTGCCGTTCCCGACCGAGCTCATCGGCGCGTACCGGACCGACCGGTTCACCGTCGTGTTCTACCTCGCCACGCTCCTGGCCAGCAGCCTGTGCCACACGGCGCTGGTCCTGATCGTCCGCCGCGACCCGGCCGTTCACGGGGACGCCGAACCCGTGACGGACCAGTGGGTGCGCAGCTTCGTCCTGAACACGGGGGTGTTCGCCCTCGCTGTTGTGGTCGCCTTCATCGAGCCGGGCCTCGCGTACTACGTGCTGCTGTTGCTGGCCCTCCCGTCCAACGTGGCCCGCTGGCTGGAACGGCGCACCACTTAGGCGGCCGGGCCACCCACGGGGTGGTCCGGCCACCTGCTCAGCAGGCGCTGTCCGGCAGTTCGAACTTCTGCACGAGCTTGGCGTCCACCAGCCGGTCGAAGGCCTCCGACGCGGTCACGCCTGCCGTTCCCATCTCCTTCGCGAGCAGGCCGGTGACCGAGGCCGCGGCGAACGACGTCCCGCTCCACGTGACCCAGCCCGTGAAGACGCCGTCGTCGTCGCGCGGGGCGGCCGGGAACGCGCCCTTGATGTCGATGCCGCGGACCGCGTAGTCGACCCAGGGCGCCTTCGGGGTGAACGCCGAGATCGCCGGGTCGTCGGGAGCGTCCGGCAGCCCGGACGACCCGATCGCGCGCACCCACGGCTGCGCCGCCGGGAAGCTCGGTGACTGCGAAGTCCGCCCGCGGACCATGCCGATCACGTCACCCTGGTTGCCCGCCGCCGCGACGACGGTGACCCCGGCGGGCACCCGCTCGATCGCGCGGCGGATCACCAGCGGCGGCTCGCCGTCCTCGGTGAAGCAGGCGAACGACAGGTTGAGCACGTCGACCCGCTGGGCCAGCTCGGCGATCGCGACCGCGACGGCCCAGCCGGTCGCGGTGTACCCGGGCCCGTTCAGCACCCCCTTCACCTCGATGTGCGCGGCCGGCGCGGCCGCCCGGACCACGCTCGTCACGAACGTGCCGTGACCGCCTCGGAGGACGTCCGGGGCCTCGGTGCGCCAGTCGTCGGTCTCCACCCACTGCTCGGGCAGGGCGACGTGCCGGTGGATCGGGGTGTCGACGACCCCGACCCGGATCGGGGCGCTCGTCGTCAGGCCGGTGATGGGTTTCGCTTCTGTCGGTACGGGCAGACTTTCGGACATCGGTTTCGGCCCCGCCGGCCGGATCAGGTCGGCGACCCGGTGTTTGCCCATCGGCGGGAACCAGCCGCCGTACCGGCCGCTGAACCGGCGCCGCAGCTCGTACAGGACGTCGTCCACGGCTCCCACGGCCGGGCTGAAACCCGAGAGCAGCACCAGTCCGAGCCGCTCGTCGCGCGCGGCCTCCTCGTGGCCGGCGCCGAGCCGGGCCAGCTCCGCTTCGACCACCTCGAGGTGTTCGGAATCAACGACGATCTCACCCGGTACGACAGCGGGAAACGGTTCGTCCGGAGTAGCCATGGTGGGTACCTTTCGTTTGATGGCGTCTACCTTTCGGAGTCGCTGATGGCCGTCCTGATGCATCAAACGGCGCGAGACGCCGCCGACGAGGCGATGCGGATGGCCGACCTCGACCCGCGCCGGGCCCTCCCGCTCACCGGGCCGGCCGTCGTCCGGGCCCGGCGGGACCGGGACCCGGCCGCGCTGGCCGTCGCCGAGCGGGCCTGGGGTCACGCACTCCTGCACTGCGGTGAGATGGGCGACGCGGTCCACCACTTCCGCCGCTCGATGGCGGCCGGGCGCGCGGCCGAGTCGGCGGCGCTGGTGGCGGAGGCCCGGATGAAGCTGGCCTACGCGCTCGCGCAGCAGGGACGGCCGGCGGCGGCGCTGCGCGAGGTCGACCTGGCGCTGCCCGACCTCACCGGCTCGTCCGGGGCCCGCGCGCTCGCCCAGCGGGCCATCGTCCTGAACCAGGCCGGCCGGCTCGACGAGGCACTGGCGGACTTCCGGACGGCGCTGGCGGCGCTGCGGCGCTCCGGCGACCTGCTCGGGGTGCAGCGCATGCTGATCAACCGGGCGTTCCTGCAGTCCGACCGGTACGCCTTCAGCGCCGCGAAGGCCGATCTCCTGGAGGCCGAGCAGCTCGCGCGCGAGCTGGGCCGCGAGCTGACCGTCGGGATCATCGCCGAGAACCTGGGCCGCGTCGAGACCTACCGCGGTGACGTCCCCGCCGCGCTCGGCCACCTAGACCGGGCCGAGCGGATCATCTCCGAGCACGGCGCCCAGCTCGGCTGGATGCACCGGCACCGGGCCGAGCTGCTGCTGTCGGCGGGCGTCGCCGCGGAGGCGCGGGAGTCGGCCGAACGCGCCGTCGCGACCTACCGCCGTGAACGCCGGCTGCTCAACGTCCCCGAGGCCCGGCTGCTGCTCGCCCAGGCGGCTTTTCTGGGCGGGGACTGGGAAACCGCCGTCACGCACGCCCGGCGGGCGAGCCGCGAGTTCGCCCACCAGGGCCGGGACGAGTGGGCCGCGCTGGCCCGGCTGGCCGTGCTGCGGGCCGGATCGGCGGCCGGGCGGGCGCCGCGGGTCCCGCTCGACGCCGTGGAGCGGATGGCCGGCACCCTCGCCGAGGCGGGCTGGCCCGCGGCCGCCGTCGAAGCGCGGTTGATCGCCGCGCAGGTGTTGCTGCGCCGCCGGAAGGACACGGACGCGCGCGAGCACCTGCGGCGGGCGAGCGACGTCCGCAAGCACGGCCCGGCGACGCTGCGGGCCCGCGGGTGGTACGCCGAAGCCGTGCTGCGACAGTCCGAAAAGGACGTTCCCGGGGCCCGGCGGGCGGCCCGCAACGGGCTGCGGATCCTCGACGAGCACGCGGCGGCGCTGGGCGCGACCGACCTCTGGGTGCACTCGGCGGCCCACCGCCGGGAGCTGATCGAGCTGGGACTGCGGTCGGCCCTGCGCGAAGGGCGGCCGGCGGCGGTGCTGGAGTGGGCCGAACGCGGCCGGGCCAGCCGGCTGCTGCACCGGCCGGTCCGGCCGGCCGACGACCCGGTGCTGGCGGACCTGCTGGGCCGGCTGCGGTCGGTCGTCGCGGACATCGACCGCGGCACGGCGGTGCCCGCGCACCGCCGGATCACGCTGGAGCGGCGGATCCGCGACCACAGCCGCCGCCACCCGGGCGCAGCCGCGGGCCCGCCCCCTGCCCCGGCGTCGGCCGGAGCTCTCGGAGCCGCGCTGGGCGACCGCGCGCTCGTGGAGTTCCTCCAGCTGGACGGCGAGCTCCACGCGCTGACCCTGGCCGGCGGCCGGTTGCGCCGCCACGAGCTGGGTCCGGCGGCCCCGGTCGCGGACCTCGTCGACCGGCTGCGCTTCGCCCTCCACCGCCTGGCCCGCCTGGACCGCCGCGGGCCGGCACTGGCGCAGCTGCTGACCGCGAGCGCACACCGGCTGGACGCGGCGCTGCTCGAGCCGTTGCGCGAAACCGGTGGCAGGCCACTGGTGATCGCGCCGACCGGGGCTCTGCACGGCGTCCCGTGGTCGGTCCTGCCCTCGTGCGCGGGCCGCGCGGTGAGCGTGACCCCGTCGGCGGCGCTCTGGTTGTCGGCCGTGCGGACCCCACCCCGGCCGGGCCCGGTGGCGGTGGCGGTGGCCGCGGGGCCGGGCCTGGCCGGCGCGACGGAGGAAGCCCGTGCGGTGGCGGAGATCCACGGGTGCGCACCGCTGCCGGGAACGGTCGAGGCGGTGCTCGCGGCGCTGGGCACAGCGGGCACGGCGCACCTGGCGGCGCACGGGAAGCTGTCGACGGACAACCCGCTGTTTTCCCGGCTGCGCCTGCACGACGGTCCCCTGATGGTCCACGACCTCGACCGTCTGCCGCGGGTGCCGCACACGGTGGTGCTGGCATCGTGCGACAGCGGCCGCTCGGTCGTCCACACGGGAGACGAGCTGCTCGGCCTCAGCGCGACGTTCATCGCGCACGGAACGGCCCAGCTGGTGGCGTCGGTGATCCCGATCCCGGACGCCGAGACGGTGCCGCTGATGGTGTCCCTGCACCGCCGCTTGGCGGCGGGAGAAGCGGCGGCCCCGGCACTGGCGGCGGCTCAGCTGGAATTGCGGGAAGGTGATCCGGGGTCGCTGGCCGCCGCGGCCGGGTTCACGTGCCTGGGCAGCTGACGTTCATCCCATTGAGTGATGACCACATGTTCGAACCGCCGGTAATCTTGGTGCGTGGACAGCGAAACGGTATGGCAAGCAGACGCGACGGCCCTGGCCGACCGTGTCAGCACGCTGCTTGCCGTGGTGCGGTCCGCCGAAGCCGAAATCGGTTCGCTGCTCATGGAAATCGAGTCACGGGGTGTTCTCGAGCTCTTCGGATACCGCTCGGTCACGCGGTTGTTCGAACACCTCGCCGACATTCCCCGGGCTGCCGCCGACCGTGCCGTGAAACGCGCCCGCGCCCTCAATCCCACCCGCGCCCTGGACGGCACCGCACTCCCCGCGCTCGCCCCCGCCACGGGTGTGGCCGCCGCCGACGGGTCGTTGAGCGCGCCGATGATCGACACCATCGTCGAAGTCCTCACCCACATCCCCGTCGAGCATCGCGACGAGGCCGAACAGAGCCTGCTGTCCTACACCGCCGAAGCCGGCCACCGACAGGTCGCCGCGCTCGGCACCCGGATCCTGGCCCACCTCAACCCTGACGGCACCCCACCCGACACCACCGAACCCGCCATCCCCCACCGCGAACTGTCGCTGCGGCGGAAAAGAACCGGGATGTGGGAGCTGACGGGGCGTCTCGACGACGAAACCGGCACCCGCGCCAGCGCCCTGCTCGACTCGTTGGCCCAGCGCTACACGACCGAGGAGGGCCCGGACATCCGGTCCCCGCAGCAACGCCACGGCGACGCGTTCTCCGACGCGCTCGACCTCGCGTTGAACTCCCCTGACCTGCCGCTGCAGGCGGGGGAACGTGCCCACGTCCTGGTCGCTGTCCACCTCGACGCGCTCAGATCGGGTGTCGGTGCGGCCACTCTCGGCGACACCGCCACGATGACCGCGGCCGAGGCCCGGGTGCATGCCTGCGACAGCATGGTGATCCCCGCGGTGCTCGGGGAGAAGAACGAACCGTTGAACCTGGGCCGGCTACGCCGGTTGATCTCGGCGGGGCTGCGGCGGGCGTTGTTCTTACGGGACCGGGGGTGCGCGTGCCCGGGCTGTCCTCGTCCGCCGCGGCATTGTCAGGGTCATCACATCCGTCATTGGGCTGAGGGCGGCCCGACGGATCTGGGCAATCTGGTGTTGTTGTGCGCGCATCATCACCGGTTGCTGCATCGTTCCGGCTGGGAGGTCCGCATCGCCGCCGATGGTCTCCCGGAGTTCTTGCCGCCGGTGTTTTTGGACAGGCGCCGAAAACCCAGGCGCAACAACCTGCATCAACCCTTGCCGTTCGCGGCGTGAGGAATCGAATACGGGGACAGGCCCGCAGCCACCGGCTACGGGCCTACACCCACGCCCGGGATCCGCCCGCGATCAACGGACGACACTCCCCCGGCGCCAAGACTCCAATGCAAACCCGGCCAGCCGCAGCACCCGGCAGACGGAAACGTGGGACCGCGACTCAGTCCCGGCGCCAAGATTCGACGACAGACTTATCCAGCCACGAGCCTGATGCAGCACCGCCCGGCCCTGAACTCACTGTCGATTATTCGGCACCGGGCTCCCAGACAGCCGCCTCATCAAGCCCAGCTCTCGTCGGCCATATAGAGCGCCGCGGACCAACCGCAACCCGCGCGTTCGGGTAACCAAGCGAGATCGCCTTTCGCGCGGCCAGTCGAGCACCAACCGGCACGGCACGGCACGACGGGACGGAAACGGAACACTCCGCGACCAAGCCCGCCCCGCCGCCTGCGGCGGCGATAGCGGCAGCGCCAGCGGCGGCGGCGACAGCGCAGTCGCAGCGGTCGCGGCAGCGGCAGCAGCAGCAGCGATCGCGGCTGCGGCAGCAGCAGCAGCGATCGCGGCTGCGGCAGCAGCAGCAGCGATCGCGGCTGCGGCAGCAGCAGCGGCGGGCGCGGTCGCAGCGGCGACACCAGCAGCAATGCCAGCCCCACCAGCCGTAGCGGCAGCAGCGGTCGCGGCGCCAGCAGCAGCGGTCGCGGCGATGGCGGCGGCAGCAGCCGGGGTGCCAGCAGCGGCGGGCGGCGGCCGCCGTCGCAGCGGCGGCGGCGGCGATCGTAGTCGCGGCGATCGCGCCAGCGGCCGCGGTGGCAGCGGCTCCAGCAGGAGCGTCGGTCGCAGTCGCGGGAGGTCGCGGGCGGAGCGGCGACGGTCGCAGCGGCGGCCACAGTCGCGGCGGTCATGGTTGCGGCGGCCGCGCGAGCCGCACCACCGGCGGCCACAGTCGCGGCGGTCATGGTTGCGGCGGCCGCGCGAGCCGCACCACCGGCGGCACCAGCAGCGGCAGCAGCGGTGGCGGCGGCAGCGCCAGCAGCAACGGCGCCGGTGCAGCGGCGGTCGCGGCGGCGGCGCACCCAAACACCGTCACCCTCAGCCACCTCAGCGAGGCAATCCACGGCCGCCCCCAGCCGCGGGCGCCAATCTGCCGCACCCCGCAGGCCCACCTGCACCGCCGCAGCCCACCCCACGGCACCCCAGACCATCGAACTTGCCCGATTTCGGGCAAGTTTTTGCCTCCAGCCACCCCCACAGTGCATGATGGCCGCGTGGAGGACACAGACATCGTCGACCGAGTAGCCGCGTCCACCGGTCTGGCGCCGGGGGTTGCTGCCCGGGTTGTCGATGATGTCCTGGCCTTCTACCGGACCCCCGCCGAGCAGTACGTGCGGCGGCGGCATGCCGAACTGCAGGCCGAAGGCCGGAAAAACCCCGAGATCTTCCCCCTGATCGCCACCGAGCTTCGCGGCCGGCTCGTGGCCGCGCCGGTGCTGTCCGAACGGCAGCTTCGCCGCATCGTCTACGGCTGAGCAAGCTGATCAAGCCGAGCCCGAACAGAGAGGTTCGCCATGTGCGGAATCGTCGGTTACATCGGCGGCCAGAACGCCGCCCCCATCCTGCTCGAAGGCCTGACCCGGCTCGAGTACCGCGGGTACGACTCCGCGGGCATCGCCGTGCTCGGCGCCAAAGGCGGTGTGCAGGTGCACCGGGTCGTCGGGCGGGTTCGCAACCTCGCCGCCGCGCTGCCCAAGCGGCTCGGCGGCAAAATCGGCATCGGGCACACGCGGTGGGCCACGCACGGCCCCGCCTCCGAGGCCAACGCCCACCCGCACACCTCCGAAGACGGCCGGATCACCGTGGTGCACAACGGCATCATCGACAACGCCGACAGTCTGCGCGCCCAGCTCGCCGACGCCGGGGTCACCCTCACCTCCGAGACCGACACCGAGGTGCTCGCCCACCTCATCGCCCGCTCGGGCGCCGACACGCTCGAAGACGCCGTGGTCGAGGCGGTCTCCCGGATCACCGGGACCTACGCGATCGCCGTCACCGACTCCGGGCACCCGGATCGGCTGGTCATCGCGCGCAACGGGTCGCCGCTGATCATCGGGGTCGGTGAACGGGAGATGTTCGTCGCCAGTGACCTCGCCGCGCTCGTGCGGCACACCTCGCAGGTCGCGCACCTCGACGACGGGGAGTTCGCGACCGTCTTCGCCACCGGCTACCGCACCTTCACCGTCGACGAGAGCGACACCACCAAGCCGGCCACCGAGATCGACATCGCCGCCGAAGACCTCGACCTGGGCGGCTTCCCGCACTACATGGCCAAGGAGATCCAGGAGCAGCCCGAGTCCGTCGAGCGGATGATCCGCGGCCGGCTCGACGACCGGTTCGGCGTCGCCCGCCTGGACGGCCTCAACCTGACGCCCCGGGAGCTGCGCGGGTTCAGCCGCGTCAAGATCCTCGGCTGCGGCTCGGCTTACTACGTCGGCCAGATCGGCGCCACGATGATCGAGGAGCTGGCCCGGATCCCCGCCGACGCCGAAGCCGCGTCGGAATTCCGTTACCGCAACCCGATCATCGAGGCGGACACGCTCTACATCGCGGTCAGCCAGTCCGGTGAGACGATCGACACCGCGTTCGCCGTCGAGGAGATCAAGCGCAAGGGCGGCCGGGTCGCCGGGCTGGTCAACGTCGTCGGCTCGACCATCGCCCGCGCCTGCGACGGTGGTGTCTACCTGCACGCCGGCCCCGAAATCGCCGTCGCCTCGACCAAGGCGCTCACCAACATGGCCGTCGGGTTCGCGCTGATCGCGCTGTCGCTCGGGCGCGTCCGCGATCTGTCCAATGCGGACGGTCAGCGGATCATCGAGGCGATCCGCGCGCTGCCGGACCAGATCCGGACGGTGCTGGCCGCGGAAGCGGAGATCGCCGAGCACGCGAAGACGGCGGCGGCCGCGAACAGCCTGTTCTTCATCGGCCGCGTCCGCGGCTTCCCGGTGGCCCGCGAAGGCGCGCAGAAGTTCAAGGAGATCTCCTACCGCCACGCCGAGGCCTACCAGACGTCCGAGCTCAAGCACGGCCCGCTCGCGCTGATCGACGAGTCGCTCCCGACCGTCGCCGTGGTGCCCTCGGACGAGCTGACCGAGCGCAACCTGGCCGCCGTGCAGCAGATCAAGGCCCGCGGGGGCGCGGTGCTCGCCGTGACGCACGAAGACGTCGACTTCGGCGAGCTCGACGTCCCGCGGATCGTGGTGCCCCGGACCGCGCCGGAGCTCGACCCGATCCTGCTGACGATCCCGCTGCAGCTGCTCGCCTACCACGCGGCGCTGACGCTGGGTTACGACATCGACAAGCCGCGCAACCTGGCCAAGTCCGTCACCGTGGAGTGAACCCGGGTCAGGCGTCCTCGCTCACCGAAATCGCGACGCCCGGGCACACGGTCGCCGCCTCCCGGACGATCGGGTGCAGCTCTTCGCCCGGGGTCGCGTCGAGCAGGATCACGATGCCGTCGTCGTCGCCCTGGTCGAACACGTCCGGCGCGAGCATCACACAAGTCCCGGCGCCGCAGCACTTGCCTTTGTCCACAGTGACCTTCATCAGCGTTCCTCTCCTGGTTGGGTGGCACAGTGGTCACCAGCGCACGGGCAGTTCCCGCAGGCCGCCGACGGCGAGTCCCTCGACCCGGCGCAGCTCGGCGGGCGGGACGGCGAGCTCGAGCGACGGCAGCTTGCGCAGCAGCACTTCCAGCACCACCTGCAGCTCGGTGCGGGCCAGCGGCTGCCCGAGGCAGGCGTGCGCGCCGGCGCCGAAGGCCAGGTGCGGGTTGGGGCTGCGGCCCAGGTCCATTTCGGACGCGTTCTCGAACGCGCGCTCGTCGCGGTTGGCCGCGGCCATGCTGCACATCGCCGTGGTTCCGCCGGGCAGCACCTCGCCGGCGACCTCGAAGTCGTCGGCGAGGTAACGCAGCATGCCCAGCCCGGCGTTGGCGTCGAGGCGCAGCGACTCCTCGACCGCGGTCCGCACCAGCGCCGGGTCGGCCAGCAGGCGCTCCCACCGGCTCCGGTCCGCCAGCAGCATCGCCACCATCTTGGCGATCATGTTCGCGGTGGTCTCGTGCCCGGCGATCAGCAGGCCGATGCCGGTAGCGATCAGCATCGCGTCGGACCAGTCTTCGGGGAGCAACGCGCTGAGGATGTCTTCGCCGGGTTCGGCGCGCTTCGCGGCGATGAGCCCGCCCATGTATCGGCCGAACTCCTGCTGCGCGGCGTCGAACTCGGCCTGCGTGTGGCGGGTCATGCTGAGCATGACGTCCGACCAGTGCGCGAACCGGTCGCGGTCGGTGTCGGGCACACCGAGCATGTCGCAGATGACCCAGACCGGCAGCGGGAAGGCGACGCCGGCCTTGAGGTCGCCGGGTGCGCCCTTCGCGACCATGTCGTCGACGAGCTGCTCGGCCATCGCGGCCATGCCGGGCCGCAGCGCGTTCATCCGCTTCGCGGTGAACCACTTGCCGAGGGTCCGGCGCCAGGTCAGGTGCCCCTCGCCGTGCTGCGGGAGCACGGTGGCCATCTCGCTGTTGAAGACCCCGCCCGACTCGGTGTCGGCGACCCGCGCGGCGTTGTCCGCCGGGGTCGGCCGGGTCCACCGTGGATCGGACAGCACACTTTTGACGTCGGCGTAGCGCGTGACCAGCGCCGCCTCGTCCCCGCTGGCCAGCGCGACCCGCGCGACCGGGCACTCCGCCCGGAGCTCGGCCCACTCGGCCGGCGGCTCCAGCGGGGCGGCGGAGCGGAACGGGAAGCGCGGCAACGGGCCGGCGTGGCTTTGTGTCATCACGGGCTCCTCGGTGGTGAATGTCCCCTGCCCTGCAGCTTGGCCACCATCCCACACTAAGTCAAGCAGTTGATTTAACTACGAGACCGACAAAGACCCCGAAACCGGGATCGGACGCGGTTACTCCCGCTCGACCTTGCGCAGCCCCCGCGCCGGCGTCCACCACTCGACGACCAGCAGTGTCGCCTCGGGGTTCAGGTGCGTGTGGACGACCTCGGTGACGTCCACGCGGAAGCCGTCACCCGCTTCGACGGCCCGGCCGGAGATCTTCGCCTCCCCCGGCCACTTCGCCTCTTCGCCGTCGATCGGGTCGACCGTCGCGCTGTGCAGCGCCAGCCGCGGGTCGCGCTCGAGGTCGGCGCCCTTGCGGGCGTCAGGCATCGAGCCGAATGTCAGCTCGCCGTCGGTGAACTTCGTCTCGATGCCGGAGATCCGCGGGGACCCGTCGGCCCGCAGGGTGGCGAGCGTCTTGTGCCGATGGGCGTCGAACAGCCCCTGCACGCGCCGGGCGAACTCCGGTTCCGCCGCTTCGACCTCACGCCACGTCGTCATGCGGTCATGATGGCAGCCACCGGGCGTGGAGCGCCGCGGGTTTGCGGAACACCAGCCCCGACGCCGCGGCCGGCTCCGCCAGGGTGAGCCCCGGCAGCCGGTCGAGCACGGTCTCCACGGCGATCCGCGTTTCGAGCCGGGCGAGGTCGGCGCCGAGGCAGAAGTGCGGCCCGACGGCGAAGGCCAGGTGCTTGCGCAGGTTCGGACGGTGCGGGTCGAAGACGTCCGGGTCGGGGAACACCGCGGGGTCGCGGTTGGCGGCGGTGAGCGACACCGTCACGAGGTCACCGCGGGCGATCGACGCCCCCGCGAGCGAGACGTCGCGCGTCGCGTACCGGTCGACGACCGCCGCCGCGGGCTCGAGCCGCAGCGACTCCTCGATCGCCGCCGGGATGAGCGCGCGGTCCCAGGGCGCCGGGTCGCGCAGCAGGTGCAGCAAGAGGTTGGTGATCATTCCTTCGGTCGTCTCGATGCCGCCGAACATCAGCACCGCCGCGTTCGACACGACCTCCGGCAGCTCCAGCGCCGCCGCCGCGTCGGTCAGCAGCGAGCGCCGGCCGACCGAGCCTTCGAGGTGGGCGCGCAGCTCGCCGAACGCCTCCTCGCCGTGGGACCCCGGCGCGCGACCGGCCGAGATGTCGTCCACTGTGGACACGATCGCGTCGTACCAGGCCAGCACCCGGGCCGTGTCGGTGTCGGCCAGGCCCAGGGCTTCGGCGACCACCGCGACGGACAGCGGCCCGGCCAGCGCCCGCCGCAGCTCGGCCCGCCCGGCCGCGGCGAACCCGTCGACCAGCCGGGCGCATTCGGCACGCACGAACCCGGCGAACCGGTCTTCGATCTCCCGCGGCCGGAAGTGGCGGGAGAACGGCGTCCGGTGCCGGGTGTGCTCGGCCGCGTCCAGCGAAAGCATCGACGGGCCGACCACCCGCGCCGTCGAGAAGCGGGGGTCGTCCACGGTGAACGTCGCCGCGTCGCGCATCACCTCCGACGCCAGGTCGTGCCGGGTGACGAGCCAGCCGTTCAACGCCGGCAGCCAGGCCACCGGCTCGGTCGCGCGAAGCCGGGCCAGCAGCGGGTACGGCTCTCCGGTGAGCTCCTCGATCACGCCCGCAGCCCCGCGATCAGGAGCCGGACCAGGCGGCGCGCGTCGTACTCCGGGTTGTCCTCCGCGCCGACGCACAGGTTGCCGACCCCCCGCATCAGCTCCAGCGGCCGCACCCGCGCGGTCAGCCCGGCCGCTTCGAGCAGCTGCGCGCACACCGGGACGAGCCGCTCGAGGAAGTACGCGTGCAGGGTGTCGAAGCCGTCGCCCTGCAGGACCCCGGCCAGGCCGTGCTTGGTCACCAGGAAGTCGACGAACAGGTCGATCCACTGCGCCAGCGCGGCGTGCGGGGAGTCCGACGCCGCCAGCAGCTCCGGCCCGGCCGCGGCGCACGCCTCCACCTGGTGCCGGTAGACGGCGATGATCAGGTCCGCGCGGGTCGGGAAGTGGCGGTAGATCGTGCCCATCCCGACACCGGCCTTCGCCGCGATGTCGCGCACCGGCGCGTCGACGCCGGACGCGACGAAGACCGCGGCCGCCGCGTCGAGCAACGTCTTCTCGTTGCGCCGCGCGTCGGCGCGTTTCGGCCTGCTTTCGGTCACCGGCACCTCCCGAGGTTGCTAACCGGAACAATGCTCCGTATCGTTAGCGGAGCAACGTTCCGTTTCCCATGAAACCATGGAAGGACCCCACCATGCAGTACCGCACGCTCGGCCGCACCGGAGTGCAGGTCAGCACCCTCGCGCTCGGCGCGATGAACTTCGGCGCGATCGGGCGCACCACCCAGGACGAGGCCACCGCCATCGTCGACGCCGCGCTCGAAGGCGGGGTCAACGTCGTCGACACCGCCGACATGTACGGCCAGGGCGAGTCCGAGGTGATGGTCGGCCGGGCCATCGCCGGCCGCCGCGACGACCTCGTGCTGGCCACGAAGGCGTACATGCCGATGGGCGACGAGCGCAACCACCAGGGCAGCTCGCGCCGCTGGCTGGTCACCGCGCTCGAAGACAGCCTGCGCCGCCTCGGCGTCGACCACGTCGACCTGTACCAGGTGCACCGCTGGGACCCGCGCACGGGCGACGAGGAAACGCTTTCCGCGCTGACCGACCTGCAGCGCGCCGGCAAGATCCGTTACTTCGGGTCGTCGACGTTCCCCGCGTACCGGATCGTCCAGGCGCAGTGGGCCGCCCGCGAGCACCACCTCGGCCGCTACGTCACCGAGCAGCCCAGTTACTCGATCCTGCAGCGCGGGATCGAAGCCCACGTGCTGCCGGTGACGCAGGAGTACGGCCTCGGCGTGCTCGCGTGGAGCCCGCTGGCGTCCGGCTGGCTCTCCGGCGCCGTCCGCGCCGGGCAGGAGATCACGACCAGCCGCGCGCAGGTCGTGCCGCAGCGCTTCGACCTCACCCTCCCGGCGAACCAGGCCCGGCTCGACGCCGTCGAGAAGCTGGCCAAGCTCGCCGACCAGGCGCAGCTTTCCCTGATCCAGCTGGCGCTCGGGTTCGTGACGGCGCACCCGGGCGTGACCAGCGCGCTCATCGGGCCGCGCACGGTCGACCACCTGAAGGCGCAGCTCGCGGCCGCCGACACCGTGCTCCCCCGCGACGTGCTCGACGAGATCGACACGATCGTCGCGCCCGGCGTCGACCTGGCCGCCCACGAGAAGTTCGACACCCCGCCCGCCCTGCTCGACCCGTCCCTCCGGAGGCGTTGATGACCCCCCGTTTCGGCATCCTGACCGCACCCATGAACGTCGGCTACGACGAGATCCTGCGCGTCTGGCGCGAAGCCGACACCGTGCCCGAGATCGAGCACGCGTGGCTGTTCGACCACCTCATGCCGATCGGCGGCGACCCGGACGGCCCGATCTTCGAAGGCTGGACGCTGCTTTCGGCGCTGGCCGCGCAGACGTCACGTCTGCGGCTCGGCCTGATGGTCACCAGCAACCGCTTCCGCCCGCCGGCGGTGCTGGCGAAGATCGCGGCCACGGTGGACGTCGTGTCCGGCGGACGGCTCGACTTCGGCATCGGCGCCGGCTCCCGCCCCAGCCACCCGCTGGCCCGCCGCGAGTACGACGGCCACGGCCTGCCCTACCACACCCAGGACGACGCCGTCGCCGCGCTCGCCGAGGCCTGCACGGTCATCCGTCGCTTGTGGACGGAAGAGCGGCCGTTCGACTTCGACGGCGAGCACGTGAAGCTGAAGGGCGCCTTCGGCAACCCCAAGCCGGTGCAGCGCCCGCACCCGCCGATCATGATCGGCGGGCGCGCGAGCGCGACCCTGCGGGTGGTCGCCGAGCACGCCGACCAGTGGAACATCCCGGGCGGCGGCGACATCGACGACCTCGCGGGCCGCAGCCGGCTGCTCGACCGCTACTGCGCCGAGATCGGCCGCGACCCGGCGTCGATCACCCGCTCGATCTTCCTGCCCGTCGACTACGACAAACCGGCCGCCACCAAGGAGAAGATCGCCGAGGCGGTCGACGCCGGGTTCGGGCACGTCGTCCTCGGCCTCGGGAATCCTTATCCCGAAGGCGTTGTGGAGTGGGTCGCGGACAACCTGATCCGCTGAGCTACTTGTCGGCTCCTTCGTAAGTGCCCTGGGTGAACCGGCGGGAGAACACGAAGTACACGATCGCCACCGGCAGCGTCATCAGCAGCGCCGCGGCGAGCTTCAGCGGGAACTGGTTGCCCTGGCCGAGCTGGCCGGACACCAGCGTCGCCACCCCGGACGTCAACGTGTTCAGCGCCGGGTCCTGGCGGGACACGATGTAGTGCGGCAGCTCGTTCCAGGAACCCTGGAACGACAGGATGGTCACGGTGATCAGCGCCGGTTTCGACATCGGCAGCACCACCGACCAGAACGTGCGGAACGGGCCGGCGCCGTCGATCCGCGCCGCCTCCTCCACGCTCACCGGCACCGTGTCGAAGAACTGCTTCATGATGAACACGCCGGTCCCGTCGACCAGCAACGGGATGATCATCGCCGCGTAGGTGTCGTACATCCCGAGCTGGTTGAGCACCAGGAACTTCGGGATCAGCAGCACCACGCTCGGGACGGCGATCACCGCCAGGACGGCCCCGAAGACCGCCCGGCGGCCGCGGAACCGCAGCCGCGAAAGCGCGTAACCGGCCAGGGAGTTGAACACGATCCGGCCGACGGTGATCGTCACCGAGACGAACACCGAGTTCAGCGCCCAGCACGGGAAGTCCTGCTCGGCGAGCGTCCGGAAGACGCTCGCCGACCAGTCCCGCGGCCACGGCAGGAGCGGGTGCGCGGTGGCGTCCGCGTCGGTCTTGAACGCCGTCGCGAGCTGGATGAGGAAGGGGTAGATGTACAGCGCCGCGACGAACACCAGCACCGCGTACCCCAGCCAGCGTTTCCTCATCGGCGCTCCCTCAGGGCCCAGCGCTGCACCAGCGTGAAGGCCACGATCACCACGAACAGGAGGAACGCGATCGCGGCGCCCTGGCCCCACTGGTGGCCGATGAACGACGACGAGTAGGACAGGTACGCCGGGGTCAGCGTGGTCTTGCCGGGGTCGCCGCGGCTGAGCACGTACACCTGGTCGAAGACCTGCCAGGTGCCGATCAGGCCGAGCGTCAGCACCAGGAACAGCGTCGGGCGCAGCTGGGGCAGCGTGACCCGCCAGAACCGCTGCGACGCCGTCGCGCCGTCGATCAGCGCGGCCTCGTCGACCGACGGCGGGAGGTTCTGCAGCGCCGCGTAGAACATCAGCATGAAGCCCCCGGTGGAGGTCCAGACGACCAGCACGATGATCGCGCACATCGCCACGCTCGGACCGGAGAGCCAGTCCCAGAAGGACAGTCCGAGGAACCCGTGCCCGGTCAGCGCGGCCGGCGGGTTCGCGGGGTCGCCGAGCGCGAGGTGGAGGAGCCCGCGCGGGTCGGCGAACCAGCTGGGACCGTCCACTCCGAACAGGTTCAGCGCGGCGTTCACCGTGCCGGTGCTGGAGAAGAGGAACAGGAACACCACCGAGATCGCGACCGAGCTGGTCACGGTCGGGAAGTAGAACGCGGTGCGGAAGAACTGGCGGCCCTTCAGCTTCTTCCGGTGCAGGGTCAGCGCGAGGAACAACGCGAGCGCCGTCTGCAGCGGCACGACGAACAGCACGAAGTAGCCGTTGTTGCGGACGCTCGTGGCGAAGTTCTGCCGGGCCAGCCCGGGTTCGGCCAGCAGCGCGGCGTAGTTGTCCCCGCCGACGAAGTTCACCCGCGAGGAGAACGGGCTGCCGTTGCCGGTCCAGTCGCTGACGCTCACCCACAGCGCCATCAGGATCGGCAGCACCATGAAGAGGCCGAGCACGAGCAGCGTCGGGGCCAGGAACAGCCAGCCGGCCCGGGCGTCACCGCGGCGGAACGCGCTCATGTCACTGCCCGAGCGCGGCCGCGGTGTTCTGCTGCAGCTGCTGCAGGATCCGCTTCGGGTCGGCGCCCGGCAGCTGCTGCAGCTGGGCGTCGAAGTCGGTCAGCACGGGGTCCATCTTGGCCAGCGTGACGGGCCCGTGCGCGTGGTCGGCGCCGGCGACAAACGCCTCCTGCCCGGGGAACTTCTGCTCGTACTGCGCCCGCACGGACTGCCGTGCCGGGATCACGCCGAACGCGTCGGCGAAGGTGAGCTGCTGCGCCGGCTGCATGAACGAGTCGACCAGCTGCTTGGCCTGCTCCTGGAACTTGCTCTTGGCGGCGATGCCCCAGCACTGCGTGAACGACAGCGTGCCGGACCCGGCCGGGCCCGCGGGCAGCGCGACGACGCGGTACTTGACGTCCGGGTAGTCCTTCTTCATCCCGCCGGTCATCCAGTTGCCGTCGATGCTCATCGACGCCTTGTGCTGGCCGAACGCCTCACCGGAGTCCCCGGCGCCGAGCTGCTTCGGGTACTTGGCCACGCCGGAGGAAAGCAAGTCGCGGACGTAAGTCAGGGCTTGGAGGTTCTGGGGGGTGTCGGCGGTGGCCTTCTTCTGGTCGGCGTCGGTCGCCCAGCCGCCCGCCTGGACCAGGAAGGCGCCGATGCGGTCGCGGTTGTCGTTGAAGACGAGCCCGGTGCGGCCGCCGGTGGTGAGCTTCTGCGCGACGCTCTTGAGCTGGTCCCACGTCTTGGGCACGTCGGCGTCGGTCAGCCCGGCCGCGGCCCAGTCGTCGGTGTTGATCGCGAGGGCGAGGGTCGAGAAGTCCTTGGGGGCGCAGTAGAGCTTGCCGTCCTGGGTGAACGTCGTGCGCAGCGTCGGGTAGATGTCGTCCTTGTAGGACAGTCCGTCGCCGTAGGGCAGCATTTCGGCGGCGTACCCCTGGAACTTGGTGGCGTCGACGGCGAAGACGTCCGGCGGGCTGCCCGCGGCGAACCCCTGGCTGAGCTGCTGCGGCAGGTCGTTGGCGCTCACGACCTCGGCCTTCGAGCCGCCGCTCGCGCCGCTCCAGGCCGCGGCGGCGTCCTGCATGGCCTTGAGCTCGGCCCCGCCGCTCGCGGCGATCATCACCTTGAGCGTGGCGGGCCCGGCCTGCTGGGTGGCGGGCTGGGACGAGTCGTCGAAACCACTGCCACAGGCGGAAAGCGGGAGCAGCAGGCCGGCCGCCGCGAAGGCGGCCACAGTTCGGCGGGGAAGCATCGATCCTCCTTGATCGCGCGGGGACTCAGGTGGTGCGGAGCACGAGGTGCGGGGTGAAGAGCGTGGTCACGGGCTCGGCGGGGGCGTCGGCGCGCAGGATGGCGCGCAGCTGCCGGACGCATTCGGCGGCGACGTCGGCGATCGGCTGCGCGACGCTGCTCAGCCCGAGCACGGCGGCGGTCGGGGTGTCGTCGAAGCCGATCACGGCGGCGTCGGCGCCCGGGCGGATGCCGCGGTCGCGGAGCTCGGCGGTGACCCCGAGCGCGAGGGAGTCGCTGGCGCAGACGAACGCGGTCGGCGCGCCCGCGTCCAGCAGTCGGGCCGCGGCCGAGCGGCCGCCTTCGACGCCGTCGTACACCGCGACTTGCGGCCCCTCGCCCAGCCCGGCGGCGACGAGCCCCGCGGCCCAGCCCGCGCGGCGGTCGTCACCGCTGCCGGACCCCTCCGGCCAGCCCACGAACGCGACGCGCCGGTGCCCCTGGCGCACCAGGTGGTCGGTGGCCAGCCGGGTGCCCGCGGCGCCGTCGACGTCCACCCACGGGTGGGTGTCCTCGGCGCCCCACGGGCGGCCGAAGGTGACGAACGGCAGCTCACGCTCGCGCAGCCAGCGGGTGCGCAGGTCGTCGTGGTGGGTCTGGGTGAGCACGAACCCGTCGACGCCGACCGAGGCGATCAGGTCGGCGTAGGCGCGGGTCTCGGCCTCGTCGTCGGCCGCGGTGAACAGCATGATCCGGTGGTCGAAGCGTTCCGCGGTGGCGGTGAGCGAGTGCAGGAACTGGTCCAGCACCACACCGCTGACGCCGTTGCCCGACGGCGGGATGCAGAGCCCGATGATCTGGGAGCGGGTGGTCCGCATCTGCCGCGCGGCGGTGTTCGGCCGGTAGCCCAGCTTTTCGATGGCGGCCAGCACCCGCTCGCGGGTTTCCGGGCTCACGACGTCCGGCGAGTTGATCACGTTGGACACGGTCTGGCGCGACACCGCGGCCGCTTCCGCCACCGAGTTCAGCGTGGGCCGTCCCATGAAACCCGCCTTCGGTTTGAACGTTCAACTGCCGGTCACTCTGAACCCGTGGCGCTGAGCTGTCAAGACCTCGATCTCAGTTGACATTCCTTCGTTTGATCGATCCAATCGTAGTCATGGCCGACCTCCAGCCCCTGCTCCACGACCTCGTGATCGCCCTGCGCGCGCCGACCGTCGCCCTGTCCGGCCAGGACGGGCAGATCCGCGGTGGCGGGACACAGGGAGTGCTGCACGGTGACCTTCGGCTGCTCAGCGAAGCCGTGGTGACGGTGGACGGCGACGAGCCGGAGGCGATCGGCGGTGACGAGCCCGAGGCGAGCCGCGCCCGGTTCACCGGGCTGCTGCGCCGGCTCGGCGACCCCGGCCCGGACCCGACGGTGTGGCTGCGGCGCGACCGCCGGGTCACCGCCGACGGCCTGACCGAGGAGCTTTCGCTCGTCTCGACCGCGTCTGCGGCTCGCCGATGTGTCGTGGAAGTGGTGCTGGCGGCCGACTTCGCCCCGATCGACGAGATCAAGGCCGGCGGCCGGCGCTCGCCGGTGACCCCGGTCGGCGTCCGGTGGGCCACGGACGCGGCGGTGTCCGAAGTGACGGCCGAGGGCGCCGAGATCGTCGCCGACGGGCCCCGGCTCCGGCTGCGCTGGACCGTCTCCCTGCCCGGCACCACCACGGTGCGCTGGTCACTGGCGGTGTCGGACGAGCGAGCCCTGTTCGTGCCCGGCGGCCCCCGGCTGGCCCGCCCGCAGGTCCACGCCGACGACCGGCGGTTCACCGCGCTGCTCGACCGCGCCCTCGACGACCTCGACGGCCTCCTGCTGGCCGACCGCGACCACCCCGGCGACGCGTTCGCGGGCGCGGGCGCGCCGTGGTTCCTCACGCTGTTCGGCCGCGACAGCCTGTGGGCCGCGCGGCTCGTGCTGCCACTGTCGGTCGATCTCGCGGGCGGCACGCTCCGGACGCTCGCCCGCGCGCAGGGCACCCGGCACGACCCCGAAACCGGGGAGGCGCCGGGGAAGATCCTCCACGAGCGGCGCCGGGACCCTTTCAAGGCGACCAGTGCCGTCCTGCCCGCCGAGTACTACGGGACGGTCGACGCGACCGCGTTGTGGGTCTGCCTGCTGCACGACGCGTGGCGCTGGGGTCTGCCCGAGGACGAGGTCCGCGACCTGCTGCCGACCCTGCGGTTCGCCCTGTCGTGGATCACCGGCGCCGCCGACTCCGACGGCGACGGGTTTGCCGAGTACCGCGACGAAAGCGGGCACGGCCTGGCCAACCAGGGCTGGAAGGACTCCGGGGACGCGGTCCGCTTCTTCGGCGGAGAGCAGGCGAAACCACCGATCGCGCTGGCCGAGGTCCAGGCGTACCAGCACGAGGCCGTGGTGAGCGCGGCCGCGCTGCTGACGGCGCTCGGCGAGCCCGCGGACGGCCTGACCGAGTGGGCTTCGGCGTTGCGGACCCGGTTCCGCGACCGGTTCTGGGTGTCCACTTCGGACGGCCACTACCCGGCGCTGGCTCTGGACGGCGCCAAGCGGCCGGTGGACTCCCTGACGAGCAACATCGGGCACCTGCTGGGCACCGGCCTGCTCTCGGCGGACGAAAGCACGTCGATCGGCGAGCTGCTGCTGGACCCGAAGCTGGCGCCGGGCTTCGGCCTCCGCACGATGAGCGCGTCGGCGGGCGGCTACTCCCCGCTGAGCTACCACTGCGGCTCGATCTGGCCCCACGACACGGCGATCGTGGTCCGGGGCCTGCAGCTGGCGGGCCAGGGCGCCCGCGCGGCTTCGCTGGCCGGGCAGCTGCTTTCGGCCGCACCGGCGTTCGGCTACCGGTTGCCGGAGCTGTTCGCCGGCCACGGCCCGGCGGAGACGGCGACCCCGCTCCCGTACCCGGCCTCGTGCCGCCCCCAGGCCTGGGCGGCGGCGGCCGCGGTCAGCCTGCTGAGCGCGTTCGTCGGGTTGACGGTGGACGTCCCGGCGGGGACGGTCACGGTGACCCCGCCCCGGCCGAGCCCGGTCGGCGCGGTGAGGGTGCGTGGTCTTCCGCTGGCCGGGGGGACGCTCGACGTCACGATCAACGCTGACGGAGAGGTGACCGAACTGCGGCTGCCGGCCGGGTTCAGGCGCGTGGCTTAGTCGCGCCGGAAGAGCAACCCGAGCCGTAGACCAGGTCGTAGGTGGGATGCGGCAGGTCCACGGTGAAGATGTCCGCGCAGCAGTTCGTCGACCGAGCGGATCTCCCGGCTCATCCTTCGACGCGCTCCCGCACCGCCCGGAGCTCCTTGTCCACCACGGCCATCTGCGCGTCGATCGCCGCCGTCTCGGCTCCCGCCGGGAAGAACAGGCTGAAGATCACCTCCGCGCCGGCCAGGTTGGGGACCACCCGCGTGAACATGCCCAGGTTCGGCGCGTCCGCCGCGACGAAGTCCACCACGCCGTGCTCCCGGGCGACCCGCACCGCGACCCGGCGTGGCTCGTCGCCGCTGTGCACGCGCCAGATGTCCTCGTGGTCGTGCTCGACGACGCGGGCGAAGTCCGGCGCCCACTCCGGGATGTGACGCGCGTCCGCGAGGTACTCCACGACGCGCTCGGGTGTGGTGGCGACCGTGATCGTGCGCGTCTCGGCGCGCCCTGTCTCGATTGATGTCATGCCCAGAACGATACGCACATGCGTATCGTTTGTCCACGCGTAAGATCCCTCGGGTGACGGAGGACGACGACCTGGCGGCCCTCTGCGCCGGCGCGGGCCGGACCCTGGCCGAGGCGGAGGGGCCGATCCTGGCCGAGCACGGGCTTTCGATGTGGCAGTACGTCGTGCTGGCGACGCTCGCCCACGGCTCGGCGGCCAGTCAGCTGGCCCTGGCCCAGCAGATCCGCTACGACAAGACGCGCCTGATCACCCTGCTGGACGGCCTGGTCGCGGACGGCCTGGTCACCCGCGAGCCGGACCCGGCCGACCGCCGGGCGCGGATCGTCCGGCTGACGCCGTCGGGAATCCGGCGGCACGCGGTGATCCGTGACGCGATCCGCGTGGTGGAGGACCGGAAGCTCGCGGGGCTGACCCCGGAGGTGCGGCGGGCGTTGCGGTCGGCCTTGGTGCACCTGGCCAACCAGGACTGAGCCTCAGCCGGTCAGGCAGCGCTGCACGACCGGGCCGAACGCGGCGACCAGCTCGTCGACCGGCGCCGAGGCGATCGGCTCGATGCGCACGATGTAGCGGGCCACCGCGAGCCCCAGGATCTGGACGTTGACCATCCCCGCCCGCAGCGTGGCATCCGGCGTGCCGAGCAGCGCCGCGAGCCGGGTGGTGATCTCCCGGTCGATGAACTCGCGCAGCAAGGCCTCGGACGCCGTGTCGGTGGGCGCCGACCGGGTCAGCGTCACCAGCGGCGTGCGGTCGCTGCGGTCGAGGTTCTCCACGAGCGTCCGGACGATGCGCTCGCCGATGGTGGCGAGGTCGCCGGCGAAGATCGCCTCGATGGCCGAGGGGACGGCGTCGGACATGTCGACGGCGGCGGTGAACAGGCCCTGCTTGGTGCCGAAGAAGTAGAAGACCATCGCCGGGTCGACGCCGGCTTCGGCCGCGATCGCCCGCACGCTGGTGCCGCCGTAGCCCTGCCGGGCGAACAGCTCGCGAGCGGCCCGCAGGACCCGGTCCTTGCTCTCCGCGCCCGACCTCCAGCGGCCGGGACGCCGGTGGGTGTCGTGTTCCGCCATGGTCGCCGAAGCCTAGCAGTTCTTTCTTCATCGACTGGTGGAGTTTCTCGTGTACCGTGTTCTTCATCGGACGGTGAAGAATGGGGGCGGACCAGATGCGGGTGATCGTGGCCGGCGCCGGCCTGGGCGGGCTGACCCTCGCGCACGGCTTGCGGCGCGAGGGGATCGACGTCGTGGTGTACGAGCGCGAATCCGCGCGGGGGCGGCCGCAGGGGGTCAGCCTGCACGTCGACGACCGCGGCGCGACAGCCCTGCGTGCGTGCTTGCCGCCGTCACACGCGGCGATGGTGGAGGCCACCACGGGCGGGCCGCGCGGGGAGACGCTGACTCTGTCCGATGTGGACGGTGAGCTGACGGTGACGGGTATCCGGCCGGGTGGCGCGCGGCCCGGACGGCAGGTCCACCGGCCGTTGCTGCGAGCCGTGCTGCTGACGGGTTTGGCGGACGTGGTCCGGTTCGGGGCGAAGCTGACGCGGTTCGAAGTGGGCTCCGACGGCCGGGTCCGGGTGTGGCTCGCCGACGGCCGCACGGACATCGGTGACGTCCTGGTCGGCGCGGACGGGATCGGTTCGGCGGTGCGGCGCGGGCGCCTGCCCGGGGCGCGGGTGGTGGATTCGGGACGGCGCATGCTGATGGGCGCGACTCCCCTGCGCGCGGCCCCCTGGCTCCCGGCCTTGATCGGCGACGCCGCGACCCAGGTCGACGGGATGCGGATGGCGCTGGGGGTGTTGAGGTTCGCGCAAGGCCCGGAAGACGCGCGGCGGCAGTGGTTGCCCACGTTGAGCCGGGACGCGGTCGCCGGGCTCGAGGACTATGTGATGTGGGCGCTGCCGGTGACGCGGGAACGCGGCGGCAAGGCCGTTTCGGACCGGGCTGCGAGCCTTCAACCGGGCCCCAGGCCACCAGACCCGGCCTGGCACAACACACCGGAGCCGGTCACGAACCTTCAACCGGCCCCCACACCACCCGACTCGGCCTGGCCCAACACACCGAAGCCCGCCACCAGCCTTCAACCGGCCCCCACGCCACCAGACTCGGCCTGGCACACCGCCCTAGAACTGGCCGCCGACCTGCCCCCGGCTCTCCGCTCGATCGTCTCCGAAGCCTGGCCCACCCTCACCGTCTCCCTGCGCATCGGGACCATCCCTCCCCCACCCGCCTGGCCCGCAACCCCCGTCACCCTGCTCGGTGACGCGATCCACCTCGCCCCGGGGTTCGGCGGCAACCTGGCGATGCAGGACGCCCGCCGCCTCCGCGCCGCGCTGGCCGAGGCGCACCGCGGTGAACGTGACCTGCTCGACGCCATCCAGACCTACGAAAACACCCTGCACACACCGATCGAGGTCCGCGCATGAGCCTCGAAGTCCTGACCCGGAAGTCCCTGTCCCTGTTCGACGCCGTGGGTGGCTGGCGCACCGTTGCCGAAGGGGTCGCGTCGCGGGCCGTGTTCGTCGTTGCCTTTCCCCTCACCGGGCAGGTCGCCACCGCCGCGCTGATCTCCGTGGGCGCTGTGCTGGTGCTCGCCGTCGTGCGGATGTGGGCCGACCGCCGGATCTGGCCGCCGCTGGTCGGGCTCGCCGTTGTCGGCACGTCCGCGCTGCTGGCCAGGAGCACCGGTCACGCCGCGGACTTCTACCTCAGCACCGTCCTCATCCAGGCCGCCTGCGCGCTGGTGTTCCTGGTCTCCGTGCTGGTGCGGTGGCCGTTCGTCGGCGTCATCCTGGGCACCCTGCGCGGCGAGGCCTGGCGACACGACCGCGCCCGGCGACGGCGTTACTACGCGTGCACGGCGGTGTTCCTGGCGAAGTTCGCCGTCGCCACCGCCGTGCTCGTGCCGCTCTACCTGGCCGGCGGGGTCATCCCGCTCGGCATCGCCGCCACCCTGCTCGGCGGCGCCCCCGCGGCGGGCGCCTGCCTCTACGTCTGCTGGCGGATCCTGCGCGAAACCCCGCTCACCCCAGCGAACACAGCGCTCCGTTCAGCGTGAACGCCGTCGGCAGGATGTTCGGGCCGCCGTAGTCCGCGGTGAACCCGATGTCCGCGGCCAGTGGCGCCGACGACGTGACCGTCACCGTCGTGCCCGACTGGGTCCACGTCCCGTTCCAGCCGCCGGTGATCCGCTGGCGCGCCGTCGGCCAGGTGAACGTCAGCGTCCAGTCGCCCACCGGGTCCGTGACCGTGACGTGGAGGCCGCCGACGAAGCCGCTCGCCCAGTCGTTGACGTCCGTCAGCCGCACCGCGCAGCTGCTGACGACCGGCGCGCCCGTCGTCAGGGTCAGCGGCGGGGACGCCCACGAGACGTTCCCCGCCGTGTCCCGTGCCAGCACGTTCACCTGGTACCGGTGGCCGGGCACCAGGTTCCCGACCGTCAGCGACGTCCCGGCGGTCTCACCCCACTGGTCGTCGCGCGAGTACACCTCGTACTTCGCGATCGGGTGCCCGCCGGGCGCCGCGGGCGGCCAGCTGATCGTCGCCGTCCGGTCGGTCGCCGTGCCGGTCGGCTGCCCCGGCGCCGAGGGGCCCGCGAACGCCGCAACCGGGTGCAGGACCAGCGTCGTGAGCGAGTACGGCGGCAGGGTCCGATCCCACGGCGTGCTGGTGATCGACGTCGCGCCGTTGGTGTAGGTCGACGCCTGCGCCGCCGGGGTGTACCCCGCGAAGTCCAGGGTCACCGTCCGGGCCCGGTCGGGGTCCTTGTTCACCAGCAGCACCGCGACGTCCCCGTCGGGTCGGCGGACGGCGTGGGCGCCGATCAGCGGGTCGTCGGCCGACGCGCGGACGAACT
Organism: Amycolatopsis sp. NPDC104819; assembly: GCF_055583145.1. Classification (NCBI taxonomy): domain Bacteria; kingdom Bacillati; phylum Actinomycetota; class Actinomycetes; order Pseudonocardiales; family Pseudonocardiaceae; genus Amycolatopsis; species Amycolatopsis sp. NPDC104819. Next base: position 270,300 of record NZ_JBVJON010000014.1, read on the forward strand.
GGTCACCGGGCCGGGCAAACGCGCTCACCAGCTTCAGGCCGTAGTAGGGCGCGAACGGCGTGTTGAGCGCGGGTTCGCAACCGCCGGCGAGGCAGGTCGCGCTGGAGAGCAGGCCGAAGTCGCCGTAGTCCGGTTGACCGGCCACAGTGGACAGTGCGGTCGCGCCGTTGTGCGTGTCCCACCAGTCGACCGTGAAGACGCCGTTCTCCAGCAACGCGCTGTAGGCCTCGGCCGCGAACAGCGCGCCCGGCTGGGTGTTCATGCCGACCGGGGTGTTCGTCTCGGTCAGCGCGATGCCGAGCGGCCGGCCCGCGTACCGCGTGATCTGGTCGCGCGCCAGGTAGATCATGTCGTCCACCTGCTCGGTCTTCGTGAGCGCCTCCGCGGCCGTCGGCCCGCCGGGGTACCAGTGCAGCACCACGAAGTCGACGTGCGGGCCGGCGATCGACAGCACCGTCTGGTTCCAGGTGCCGGTGTCCCCGGCGCCGACCACACCGTCCGGCCAGTTCGCCGGGGTCGTCAGCACCGCGCCGATCTTCACCGTCGGGTCGACGGCCTTCATCGCGTCGGCGTACGCCACGACGCCGCGGGCGTAGGCGGCCGGGCTCTTGTCCGCGTGGTTGTCGGCTTCCCAGTTCGCGCCGTAGTGGCCGTTGCCGTAGAGCTCGTTGCCGATTTCCCAGTACCGGACGCCGTAACCCCGGGTCACGTTGGCGTACCGCACCCAGTCGGCGGCCTCCTCCGGCGTCCCGGTGCCGTAGTTGGCGATGACGATCGGCTGCGCGCCGGCGCGCCGGACCCCGCCCATGAACGTGTCGAAGTCGGTGCCGGGCGCCACGTAACCGCCCGGCGCGGTGTTGTCCTTCCAGTGGTAGATGTCGCCGTAGGAGCCGCCCGGGTACCGCATCGTGCGGACGCCGGCGCCGCCGAGCAGGTCGGCCACCGCGGGGGTGCCCAGCTCGCTGTCCCACACGGCGTGGTTGACCCCGTAGGCGGTGTCCGGCACGGTGGCCAGCCCCGCTCGCGCGTTCACGGTGACCGTGGCCGCGGGCGGCGGCTCCGCCCCGGCGGGGCCGGCCGCCGGGAGCGCCGCGGCGAGCACGGCGGTCACCGGCCACACCGCCCAGCGCAGACGTCGAACTGTCATGAAGGTCCATCCTCACTCGTCGGGAAACGAACGGATGGCTGAGAGCGCTCCCAGGCAGGGAACCACCGTGGCGGCGCGAAGTCAACGAAAGTCCCGGGACGGTCCGGGTTCCACCCGCAGTTCGAGCTTTTCGAGCCGGTCCGCGACGAGCGTGACAACTCCTTCGGCGGCTTGCGCCTGCCCGCGGACGAGCAACGCCGAGCTGGTCCGGGCGACCAGCCGCTGCCGGTGCCACAACCCCGGTGAGACCAGGACGTTCGCCATGCCGGTCTCGTCCTCGAGGTTGAGGAACGTGATCCCGCCCGCGGTCGCGGGACGCTGCCGGTGGGTGACCGCGCCGCCGACCCACACCCGGGTGCCGTCTTCGACCGCCGCCAGCTCGGCCGTGGTGATCGCGCCGCGCGCGGTGAGCAGCTCGCGCAGGTACTCCACGGGGTGGCTGTCCGGCGAGACGCCGGTGGCCCACAGGTCCGCGGCGGTGACCTCCAGCCGGGTCATGCCCGGCAACGCGGGCGCGTCGAGACCGGGCGCCAGGCCGGGCAGGTGCCCCGGGCGGGTGGTCGCCGCCGCGCCGGCGGCCCACAGGTCCTGCCGCCGGTCGCCGCCGAACGCGCCCGCCGTGGCGAGGGCCTCGACGGCGTTCTTCTTCAGCCGGACGCGCCGGGTCAGGTCGCCGACCCCGGTGTACGGGCCGTGCGCGAGGCGTTCGGCGACGATCTCCTCGGCGACGTCGTCACCCAGGTGGCGGACGCCGGCGAGCCCGAGGCGCAGCGCGACACCGCCCGTGCTCGCGGCGTCCGGTTCGAGAGTGGCGTGCGCGAGGCTGGTGTTGACGTCCGGCTCCCGGACGCGGACGCCGTGACGACGCGCGTCCGCGACCAGGGACTGCGGGCTGTAGAAGCCCATCGGCTGCGCGCGCAGCAGCCCGGCGCAGAACGCGGCCGGGTAGTAGCGCTTGAACCACGCGCTCGCGTACACCAGGAGCGCGAACGACATCGAGTGCGCTTCCGGGAAGCCGTACCCGGAGAAGGCGTGGATCTGCTCGAAGATCCGGGTCGCCAGCTCGCGGTCGAGCCCGTTGGCCTCGCAGCCCGCGAAGAACCGCGCCATCAGCGCCTTCATCTTCGCGCTGGAGCGCTTGGCGCCCATGGCGCGGCGCAGCTGGTCGGCTTCGGCCGGGGTGAACGACGCGACGTCGACGGCCATCTGCATCACCTGCTCCTGGAACAGCGGCACCCCGAGCGTTCTGTCCAAACTGGACGCCAGCAGCGGATGCGCGTGCTGCCACCGCTCTTCCTTCCGGCGGCGCCGGATGTAGGGGTGCACCGAGCCGCCCTGGATCGGGCCGGGCCGGATCAGCGCGACCTCGACTACGAGGTCGTAGAACTCGCGCGGCCGCAGGCGGGGCAGCGTCGCGAGCTGGGCGCGTGACTCCACCTGGAACACCCCGACGGCGTCGGCGGCGCACAGCATGTCGTAGACACCCCCGTCGGCGAGGTCGAGCTTGCCGATGTCCACGCCTACCCCGTGGTGCTCGGCGACGAGGTCGGTCATGTAGTGCAGCGCGGAAAGCATGCCGAGGCCGAGCAGGTCGAACTTGACCAGCCCGACGGCCGCGCAGTCGTCCTTGTCCCACTGCAGCACACTGCGGTCCTTCATCGTGGCCCACTCGACGGGGACCACTTCGGACACCGGCTGCTTCGAGATCACCATGCCGCCGGAGTGGATGCCGAGGTGGCGCGGGAAGTCCTCGATCCGCGCCGCCAGCTCGAGCACGTCGGCCGGGATCTCGCCGGCCGTCTGCTGCTTGGCGCCACCCCAGCGGTCGACGAGCTTGCCGTAGGCGTCCTGCTGACCCGGGCTGTGCCCGAGCGCTTTCGCGGCGTCGCGGATCGCGGACGGCGCCCGGTAGGTGATGACGTTCGCGACCTGCGCGGCGTGGAAGCGGCCGTGTTTTTCGTAGACGTACTGGATGGCCTCCTCCCGGCGGTCGGACTCGATGTCGATGTCGATGTCCGGCGGCCCGTCCCGCTCCGGCGCGAGGAAGCGTTCGAACAGCAGGTTCCACTTCACCGGGTCGGCGTGGCAGATCTCCAGCGCGTAGCAGACCGCGGAGTTCGCCGCGGAACCCCGGCCCTGGCACAGGATGTCCGCCTCCTTGCAGAACCGGACGATGTCCCACACCACCAGGAAGTACCCGGGGAAGCCGAGCTCCTCGATGATCCCGAGCTCGTGGTCGAGCTGGGCGTAGGCCCGGGGGTTCTCCGCCCGCGGCCCGTAGCGCTTCGCCGCGCCGCGCCGGGTCAGCTCGCTCAGGAACGACATCTCGTCGTGCCCGGGCGGCACGGGGAACGGCGGCAGGTCGGGGGCGACGAGCTTCAGGTCGAAGGCCACCTCGACCCCGAGGACGGCCGCCCGGCCCACCGCGCCCGGGTACCGGCGCTCGAACCGGCGGCGCTGTTCCATCCCGGACCGCAGGAACGCCTGCCCCGACGGCGGCCGCCAGCCTTCGAGGTCCTCGGCCGACCGGCGGGCCCGGACCGCGGCCACCATGTCGGCCACCACCGCGTCTTCCGGGCGCGCGTAGTGGACGTTGTTCGACACGATCGTCGGCAGCCGCAGGGCGCGGGCCAGCTCGGCGAGGTGGTCGTTGGCGGCGTCGTCCAGGGGCTGGCGGTGGTCGATCAGCTCGACGGCGACGTGCGCGCGGCCGAACCGGTCGACGAGCCGGGCCAGCTCGGCGTGCGCGGCCGCGGGACCGCGTTCGGCCAGCGCGCGGCGGACGGCGCCCTTGCGGCAGCCGGTCAGCACGACCACGTGCCCGGCCAGCTCGTCGACGAGCTCTTCGACGTCGTAGACGGGCCGGCCCTTCTCCCCGCCGGCGAGCTGGGCGTGGGAGATGACCCGGCAGAGCCGGTGGTACCCGGCCTGCTGCCGGGCGAGCACGAGCAGGTGCGACCCGGCGGGATCGGGCTCGCCGGCCTGCGGCGCGGGCAGGTCGAGCGACAGCTCGGCCCCGAACCCGACCCGCACACCGAGCTCCCGGGCGGCGTCGTTGAACCGGACCGCGCCGTAGAGGCCGTCGTGGTCGGTGAGGACCAGCGCGTCGAGCTCGAGCCGCGCGGCCTCCTCGACGAGCGCCTCGGGGTGGGAGGCGCCGTCGAGGAAGCTGAAGTTGGAGTGGACGTGCAGCTCGGCGTAGGGCGCCCGGATCCGGTCACCGCCGTCGTCCCGGGCGCGCCGCCCGAGCAGGTCCGCCGGCGCGCCGGCGTAGCCCTCCCGCTTGCGCGACCACGCCGGGGCGTCGTTGCCGTCGCCGGGAACGGGTGCCCGCCCGGAGGCGATCCGCTCCACTTCGGACCACGGCACACTCGGGTTGTCGAACGCCAAAACCGGCTCCTGCCACACATTTCGCTGTGGGGAAGCCAGCGACTACGGTTCGAACACACGTGCGATCTTCACCGTCGAGCTTGCGACGGCGGGCGGGCCGCTGTCAACCGCGGGCCGCGGGTAGTCGGCACCGTCACACGAGGCCGGAGCGGTCCGGGGTGCCGGTGGCCGCGCGCAGGCGGGCGAACTCGGCGGCGAGCGCCTCGGGTGGGTAGTGCGCGTTGAGACCACTGGGGTTGGGGACGATCCACACACGAGCGCCGCCGATCGGCTCGGCCTGCGGACCGAGCCGGGCGCGGGGCGCCCCGAACGCCGCGCGGTAGCCGGTGACGCCGAGCATCGCCAGCCACCGCGGCCGCAGCGGGCGGATCCGCTCGGCCAGGTCGCGGCCGCCGGCGACGAGCTCTTCGCGAGACAGCTGCGCGGCGCGGGTGGTAGGGCGGCGCACGATGCTGGTGATGCCCAGGCCCCAGCCCAGCAGGAGCCGCTCTTCTTCGGCGCGCAGCCGCCGGGGCGTGAAGCCGGAACGGTGCAGGGCGGGCCAGAACCGGTTGCCGGGCGTGTGGAAGCTGTGGCCGGCCGCCGCGGACGCGAGGCCGGGGTTGATGCCGACGAACACCACGTCCAGTCCCTCGGCGAGGACGTCGGGCAGGACCTGGCCGTCCTCGGGTGGCATGGCTCAGCGCCCCGAGTGCGCGCGTTCGCGGTGGTTCTTCGCCTTGTCCCGGTTGCCGCAGACCGCCATCGAGCACCACCGCCGTCGGTGCGACTTCGTCCGGTCGTAGAACCACAGGGCGCACTGCGGTCCGTCGCAGACGCGCACCAGCCCGCGGTCGCCGTGCGCGAACAGCTCGGCGGCGGACACGGCCGGCAACACCAGCAGCTGACCGGCTCGCTCCCAGCGGCGTCGTACCCGCAGTTCGGGCGCGCCGGCGCCGGTGGTGACGAGCTGGACGTGCTGGTCGTCGGTGGCGAGGACGCGGTTGATCCGCTTTTCCGCCGCGGGCGCGACCCCGCCGTCCGGGCCCGCCCACGCGCAGACGACGTCCCGGAGCCATTCGCGCAGCTCACGGGCCTGCGCGGCCGCCTCGTCGAGGTCGCCGGACGGGAACTTCCTCGCCAGGCGCGCCCGCTCGGCGCCGTCGAGCAGCCCGGTGCTCACGAGCCAGTCGAGGAAGTTCCGGCCGGAGGCGAGCAGTTCGATCCGCTCGCCCCACGGCGCGGAGCACGTGTTGAGGAAGTTCAGCGCGGGGTGGTCGCCGGTGTTGGCCAGCTCGGTGCCGTCCATGCCTGTCCACCTGCCCCGTAACTCTCTTCAGCCCGTTTTGGAGGTTATCACCGGTCAGCGGGCGGTGAAGCCGCCGTTGATCACGTCCCAGGTCTCGATGTTCGCCACCTCGGTGTAGGTCCCGGCGGTGAGCGCCTCGCGGGTCGCCCGGACGACGAGCGAGTAGGCCGCGAACGCGACCGAGGCGCCCAGGCTGACCCGCCGGACGCCCGCCTCGGCCAGCTCGCCGACCGGGGGCGCACCCGGCCCGGCCATGATGTTCACCGGGATCGGGGACTCCCCGGCGAGCCGGGTGATGACGTCGAGATCGGTGAGGCCCGGCACGAAGATCGTGTCCGCGCCGGCGTCCGCGTAGGCCTTCGCCCGGCGCAGTGTCTCGTCGTACCGGCCTTCCGGCGCGCCGATCCCGGCCAGGTAGACGTCGGTCCGCGCATTGATGGCGAGGTTCGCGAGCCCGGCCGCCGTCGCGGCGTCCCGCGCCGCCGTGATCCGCGCGGCCTGCGCTTCGTCGTCGAACAGGCCGCCGCCGGGGGCGCCGCTGTCTTCGAGGTTGACGCCGACGGCGCCGGCGTCGACCACCCCGCGGACGGTCTCGGCGACGTCGGCCGGCTCGGGTCCGTACCCCCCTTCGATGTCGGCGCTGACCGGCACGTCGACCGCCGCGGCGATCTCGCGGACGACGCTCAGCGCCAGTTCGCGGGTCAGGTGCTGGCCGTCGGGCAGGCCCTTGCCCCACGAAACCCCGGCGCTGGTGGTGGCGACGACCTGGGCGCCGGCGTTCACCGACAGCACGGCGCTTCCCGCGTCCCACGCGTTCGGCAGGACGTAGGTGCCGCTCTTGGTGAGGCTCCGCAGCTCGTCGGCCTTCTACTGTCGCCGTAACCTTTCAAAGCGGACTTCACCGGTTACTCATTGCCACGGCGATCGGCCCTGCGGTAAGGTCCGGCCATCGCCTGCGCGGGTCCGTGAGTTCCCGGACCTCGTCGCTCTTGCGAACCACCACCGGTCAGCGCACTCCGCGCGCAACCCTGCCCTCCTCCCGAGAATCGAGCCCTGTCATGCCTTGGTCCATCCCGCAGACCACCACCGGAAGCGAACGCCACCTGCTCGAACGCACCCTCGACCGCAACCGCGCCGAGCTGGTCGCCACCGTGCGCGGTCTGTCCGAAGTGGATGCCCGCCGTCGTCTGGTGGCGTCCCTGACCACGCCGATCGCGCTGCTCAAGCACGCGGCCGTCGCCGAACGGATCTGGTTCCACCACATCCTCGCGGGGGTGCCCAAGAGCGAGTGCGACGGCGGCACGACCGGCGGTGACCCCAGTTTCCTGGTCGGCGACGACGAAACACTGGCCGAGGTGATCGCCGAGTTCGAGCGGGCCAGTGCGCGTTCCCGGTCGCTCGCGGCCGGGTTCGGCCTCGACGACGTCCGGACCCATCCCCACCTCGGCGAGGTCAACCTGCGGTTCATCTACCTGCTCGCCATCGAGGACTTCGCGCGGCACGCGGGCCACGGTGACATCCTCCGCGAGCAGCTCACCGCCGGTCAGTCGTAGACCCCCTCGACAGTCCACTGTGGAGCATCGCCGACGGTTCCCTTGAGCAGCAGGGCGATGTCGTCCTCGGCGCCCTCCAGCACCACCTGGACCCGCACGACCGCCGGGTGGACGATCCACGGGCCGGCCGCGCCGAGGACCCGTCTCGACGGGCCGCCGTCGACACTCACGGTCGCCGGCGGGTAGGTGAGCTCGCCGCGCCCGGTGCAGCGGACGACGTCACCGACGGCGTCGAGCACCTTCGCCGCGGGCGGCCTCGGTGGCACCAGCGAAGGTGACGGCGCGGGCAGCCGTCCCGGCCACGGCCGGTCTTCGGTGGCGGGGCGGCGCGGTTCGCCCCACGGGACGAGCCGGACGCGCTCGGCCGGGCCACGGCCGCCGTCGAGCAACGGCGTCACGACCGCGTCCGGGCCCAGCAGGCCCTGGATCCGGACCAGGGCCCGCCCGGCACGTTCGGCGGCGTCGGCGTCGCGGCCCATCGAGCCGAGCTGCAGCTGGAGCGCCTGCCCACCGACCACTTCCTCGGGGTCGAGGCGCAGCCGGACGATGCCGGCGCTGGGCCGGTCGCGTTCGGTGAGCCAGCCTTCACACTGCCAGCGCACGCGATCCGCCGTCGTGCGGGCGGTGAGGGGTTCGGCGCAACGCCAGACGCGGACGCGTTCCTCGCCGGCTTCGGTGAGGGCGGTGATCGCGAGCCGGGTGCACGCGAGGCCGTGGCGGGCGAGTCCGGCGAAGAAGCGCTCACCGAGGGTCTTGGCGACGAACGCGGCTTCGTCGACGCGCGCCAGCGGGTCCTCGAAGTCTTCGGTGACCGTGAGGTCCGGCGGCAGGGCGCGCCGCACGGGCGGCCGTTCGGACAGGCCGCGCGCGAGGCGGTGGGCGACGATGGCGTCCCGCGGGAAGCGGCCCGCGACGTCGCGTTCGGTCAACGCGGCGAAGGCGCCGAGGGTGCGCAGGCCGAGCCGCCGGAGCAGCCCGACGAGCTCACCACGGTCGTCCCCCGGCTGGTCCAGCTCAGTGACGGCGAGCGGCGCGAGGAAGTCTCTCGTTCCACCCTCGGGCACGAGAGCCGACCGCCGCGCGGCGAGGGTCGCGGCGAACAGCCCGTCGGCGATCCCGATCTGGCACTCGACACCGGCCCGCGCACTGACTTCGTCGACGAGCAGCTCGGCGAGGGCGGCTTCGCCCCCGAAGTACTGGGCGGCGCCGGCGACGGGAACGGCGACGATCCCGGGCCGCACCACCTCGACCCCGACGGTCTGAGCCTCGACGGCGGCGGCGACGGGCTCGAACAGCCGGGCGTCGCGGTCCGGATCGTGTTGGTGCACAACGAGTTCGGGGCACCGGGACTGCGCGTCCCGCCGGCGCATCCCCCGCCCGACCCCACCGCGGCGCGCACTGGCGGAGCAGGCGACAACCCGGTTGGTGGAGAAGACGGCGGCGGGGGCAAGCGGCGGCGTACCGGCGGCCGCACCGGCGGCGACGACCGGCCAGTCGGGACACCACAGCACCAGCAGCCGTGGTGCGTCGGTCATGCCGGTTCGGCCCGCCGGTGGGTCGTCGCGAGGCTTTGCCGAGGTCGCGCTTCGAGGGTGCGGGCCGGCCGCGGCGACACAAGCCGGAAAACCCTGGTGGCGGAAGCGAAAGCCGCGCACGCCTTGGTCACCTCACGCGCCCGGCCAGCCGCCGGTCCGCAGGACCCGCGACACCACCCTCCGGACCCGGCACCTACAGCCGCGCACGCCTCACGCGCCCAAGGCCCTACGCTCACCCCGCCACCCCGGCCAGCCGCCGGTCCGCAGCACCCGCGATCCCACCGTCCAGACCCGGCAGCTGCAGCCGTGCCGACGACGGGCGGGCCGCCGCTCCCCGGCCTCGGCTGGTTGCCAGCACTTCCCGGCTCCGCAGGTGCCCGTGGCCGTCCGAGGTCAGGCCTTGCCAGCGGCGGCCGGAAACCCTCAGCTCCACGTCCGCGCCCGGCCACGCTCCCGCCGCCAGCAGCACCGTTCCCCGGTTGCGAACCCGGCCCGCCAGGCGGCGGGCCGGCTGCGGCTGGACCCCGCCCACCAGGGCCGGGCCGAGGACCACCAGGTCGAAGCCGTCCACCAGCGCCGAGGTCACGGCGGCCAGCTCCGCGCCGGGGTGGGGCACCAGGGCGACGCGGTCCAGGTCCACCCCCAGCTCCGCCGCCGCGGCCAGGCCCAGCTCCGGCAGCCCGGTCACCGCCGCCCAGGAGCCGTCGCGGGTCGCCGACGCCAGCAGGGCCAGCACCAGGGACGTCGCGCCGCGGACCGCCACCGTCGTGCCGCGGCGCAGGCCGCCGCCCGGGAGGAGGCGGGCCAGCACCGGGGACACCGCCAGCACGTCCTCGGCGGCCGGGGCCGGTCCGCGCAGCTGCGCGGCCGTGCTCACCCCCGGGATCGCCGTCAGTCCGGCCACCGCCTCGGGCACCGCCATCACCACCCACCTCCAGCACCACGTACTCGTACCGGAGACACCGGCGAACCATCTCATCGAACACTTGTTCGCATACTGCGAGACGGGAGGTCCCGCTGTCAAGCCGGGCTCACCCCACCGGGCGTTGCTGCGTTCGGGGGATCGTTCCGCCCCGGGCTCAACCGGTCACGGACCGTCCGCGTGGTGCCGACGTCACCGGCAGACGGCCTCGCCGCCCGGCTGACGAACGGCCCGGTCGGCGTCCCCTAACCGCCGGCCGGGCCGCCTCCCCCGGTGTGACGGAGGGAACCTCGCGCACTCGTCACGGCCGGCCCGGGCGGCTCGTCCAGGGGGTGACGCGAGAAAAGAGGACAAGATGCGCCGGATCCTGATCGTCGGTGGTGGTTACGCGGGCTTCTACGCCGCGTGGAAGCTCGAGAAGAAGCTGCGTCGCGGCGAGGCCGAGGTCACCCTCGTCGACCCCCGCCCCTACCTCACCTACCAGCCGTTCCTGCCCGAGGTCGTGGCCGGCGCGGTCGAAGCCCGGCACGCCGCGGTGTCGCTGCGGCGGCACCTGCGCCGGACGCGGATCGTCGCGGGGGCGGTGACCGCCGTCGACCACGCGCACCGCGTCGTCACCGTGCGGCCCGCCGACGGCGAGACGTTCGAACTCGGGTACGAGCTGATCGTCGTCACCGCCGGCGCGGTCACCCGGACGCTGCCCGTGCCCGGGATCGCCGAGCAGGCGATCGGCCTCAAGCACGTCGAAGAGGCCGTCGCGATCCGGGACCGGCTGCTCACCGCGTTCGACCGCGCCGCGACCCTCCCGGCCGGCGCGCACCGCCGGAAGCTGCTCACGGTCACCTTCGTCGGCGGCGGCTTCTCGGGGGTCGAGGGCTTCGGCGAGCTGCTGTCGCTGGCGACGGCGCTGCTCAAGCGCTACCCGGAGCTGCACCGCGACGAGCTGCGCTTCCACCTCGTCGAGGCGTCGGGCCGCATCCTGCCCGAGGTCACCGACCGCCCGGGCCGCTGGGTCGTGCGGGAGCTGCAGCGGCGGGGCGCGCACGTCCACCTGGACACACTGGTGACGTCGGCGGCGAACGGGCACGTGACGCTCTCGACCGGGGAGGAGTTCGACTCGGAGCTGATCGTCTGGACCGCGGGCAACGGCGCCAACCCGGTGGCCGGCCGGCACACCGACCTCCCGGTCGACGAGCGCGGCCTGGTCGTCGTGCGGCCGGACCTGCGTGTCGGCACCGAAGCCGAGCCCGTGGCGGACGCCTGGGCGGCCGGGGACGACGCCGCGGTGCCCGACCTCGCCTCGCCGGTCCCGGGCGCGCGCACGGTGCCCAACGCCCAGCACGCGTACCGGCAGGGAAAACTGCTGGCCCGCAACATCATCGCGACCCTGCGCGGCCGCGCGCCGAAGCCGTACGTCCACCACAGCCTGGGCGCGATCGCGACGCTAGGGCTCGGCCGCGGCGTCTTCCAGTACCGGCGGCTGGTGGTCACGGGCTTCCCGGCGTGGCTGCTGCACCGCGGTTACCACGTGCTGGCGGTGCCCAGCTGGGAACGCAAGGTCCGGGTCCTCGCGGTGTGGCTGACGGCGGCCGTCTTCGGGCGCGACATCCTGTCGCTGGCTTCGGTGCAGCACCCGCGTGACGCGTTCGTGGCGGCGAACGGACTGGCGTCGACCGCGCAGGTCTTGCCGGCGGCCGGGAAGGCGCCCGAGATCAGGTAGTCCCGCTTCACCTGCTCGGTGCAGGTGCTCGGCACGTACATCGACGAGTGCCCGTACCCCTCGGTGACGAACACCCGCGCCCGGGCCAGCTCCGCCGCGCCGTCCCGGGCGCCGGCCAGCGGCGTCGAGGGGTCGTAACGGTTGTTCAGCACCAGGATCTCCGCCGACGTCGGGCGGTTCCACGGACCCGTGTACCGGTCCGCGTCGTGCGCCTGCCAGAACGCGCAGCTCATCATGTCCAGCACGGCGATCCGGCCGAAGTACGGGACCCGCCGGTCTTCCGACTCCGCGTACCGGCTGTAGACCGCCGGATCGGTCGGCACATCGCTGTCACTGCACTGGATCGCGTTGAAGGCTTCGGTGCGGTTGGCCGTGTAAGGCTCGCCCGCCTTGAACGCGGAGGCCGTCTTGGGTGCGTCGTACAGCCGCTGCAGCAGGGCCGCGATGTCCGGCCAGCCCCGCGAGTCGGACAGGTCGCCCGCCGCGTTGATGATCCCGGAGTACGTCCAGGTTTCGCCGTCGCTGACGATCGGGGCCTGCTTCGCCCGGGCGGTCAAAGCCGCCCACTTCGTCTTCGGGTCACCCGAAGAGAACGCGCACTTCGGCCCGGCTTCCGTGCACAGGCGCAGGAACTGGTCGAACGTCTGCGCAATCCCGGTGGCGACGTCCTGCCGGGTGTCGAGCGGAACGGACTTGCCGCTGCCGTCGTGACCGGTGGCGTTGCCGATGAAGTCCATCGTGCCGTCGAACACCATGGCGCGGATGCGGTTCGGGAACAGGTTGGCGTAGGTGGCGCCGAGCTGCGTCCCGTAGGAAATGCCGTGGTAGGTCAGCTTTTGGTCGCCGACCGCGCGACGCAGCAGTTCCAGGTCCCGCGCGGTGTTCGCGGTCGAGACGTGCTCGAGGATCGGGCCCGCGTTCGCCGTACAGCGGTCCGCGAGCTCCTTCGACTTCGCGGAGAAGGCCGCGTTGCCGCTCGGGTCGCCGGGCATCTCCGGGAACGCCCCGAAGAACGACTCCTGCTCGGCCAGCGTGCCGAAGCAGCGCACGGCGGTGCTGGTGCCGATCCCGCGCGGGTCCCACGACACGACGTCGAACCGCGCGCGCAGCTGGTCGGAGAACAGCCACGGCCACTTCCCGCGCTCGCGCAGCCGCTGCAGGCCGGACGCGCCCGGGCCGCCGAAGTTGACGAACAGCGTGCCGATCTTGCGGGTGGGATCGGTGGCGGGCAGCTTGATGAGCGCGAGGTCGATCTTCGCGCCGGACGGCCGGTCGTAGTCCAGCGGCACTTTCGCCGTGGAACATTCGAAGCCGTCTTCGCAGCCGGTCCAGCTCAGTTTCGGAGTGGGAACGCTGTCGACGGAAGCCGAAGCCACCGCCGGTCCGGCCGCGACGGCCAATGAGGCCCCGAGCGCGACGACCAAGCCGCGCACCAGACCTCCCCCAGTGAGACGACGCACGAAGAACCCTTTCGTCGGGGAAACGATCACCCCTCCAGACGGGCGAGGAGGTGGCGAGGTTGGCAGGCCGGCCGGAAAAGCTCACCGGCCGCCCCTGGGTACTTCGCGGAAAGCCCGGTTCGGGTTCCGGCACCGCCCCGTCCCGCCCGCCACCGCCCGGTCCCGCCCGGCCCTCCCCGCCCGCCGCCCGCGAGTGTCGCGAATGACCCATTGCAGCAAGGCCGGGCAGTTAAGGCTTCAGATGTGATGTCAACCCCGTGACACAAGGCAACGGAGCTTCCGCTAGAACATCGTCGACCAAGATCAACGTT